>NZ_JBSGAI010000006.1:0-303104 GCF_053600695.1 Amycolatopsis sp. NPDC005003
GTGAGTGTTTAGTCGGGTTCTAACCCGACTAAACACTCACGACCCCTGCGACAGAGCTGACCGGCCCGGCGGAGCAGCCCGCTCAGCGAGCCAGCGAGACGAGCCCTTCGACGACCTCGGCCGGGCTGGGCTGCTCCCGGCTCTCCTTCGCCAGCCCCATCGCGGCTTCCCGGTAGCCCGCGTCGCCGAGAATCTTGGCCGCCGCCGTCCGGATCGTCTCGGTGTCCGCCTCCGCGAGGTCCAGCTTGATGCCCGCGCCCGCGGCCGAGACCAGGGTCGAGATGAGGCGCTGGTCCGGCAGCTGGGGAATCATCAGCTGCGGGGTTCCGCAGGACACCGCCGTCAGCGCGGTGCTCGGGCCCGCCTGCGAGATCAGCAGGTCGCAGCTGGGCAGCAGGGCGTGCAGCGGGATCCGCTCGACGATCCGGACGTTGCCCGGCACCGGGCCGACCGCGGCCAGGTCGTCGCCGGCCACCGTCGCCACCACTTCGACCGGCAGCCCCGCCGCCGCGTGGACGAGGCGGTCGATGACGCATTCGTAGAACGCCAGCTGGGAACTGGTCGTGCCGTAGGTCACGCAGATCCGCGGCCGGGTCCGCGGCCCGGCGGCCCACGCCGGCAGCACCGTCGCGCCGTTGAACGGGACGTAGCGCATGTGCCGCCGGGTGAAGTCGCCGGGCACCTGCAGGGCGGGCGGGCAGTGGTCCACGGTCACCGCGCCCGAAACGTCCACTGTGGACAACCCGAGCGAGGATGCGGTCGCCGCGAGCGCCGCGGGTTCGAATGACCGGACGTAGGAGAGGATGTCGACGCCCCACAGGTGGCGCACGGCAGGGATGCCCAGCGCGTTCGCGACCAGCGCCGCGGCGTAGGTGCTCTCCTCGAACACCACCAGGTCCGGCCGCCAGGACCGCATCAGCGCCAGCAGCGGGCCGGCCATCTTCTCCGCGATCCCGGCGTAAGCGGACACCGTGCGGGACTCCTTGCCCGAGCCCCGCACCCGGGGATCCGCCGCCAGCAGCCCGGCCACCGCCGGCTCGATCTCCTCGTCCCGCCCGACGGCCACCGCGGGCAGCCCGGACGCCCGGACCACCGGGACGAGGGACGGCTGGCTCGCGACCCGGACCTCGTGGCCCGCGGCCCGGAAGGCCCAGCCCAGGGTCACCATGGGCTGGTAGTGCGTCGGCCACGCCCACGTGCAGAACAGAATTCGCATGCGAGCACGGTCTCTGCCCCGCCTCGGGAACGGCTCGAACCTGCTTCGCCGCCGCCCACCGGCCCACCCATCCTGGACCCGGACTCCAGCCGGTCTCGCGACGGTGGCCGGACTACTGGGTCGATCGCTACCGATCCGGCCACGGTCACGGCCGAACGGCTTCGTGGCCACGGTTGCGTGCCGCGTCGGGGCCGGCCGGATCGGTAGCTGGGCGGGAGGTGAACCGGCGTGCGCGTGCTGCTGGTCTCGTGGGCCTGGCCGTCCCATGTGCGGCCCCTGGTCCCGATCGGGTGGGCCTTCCGCGCGGCGGGGCACGACGTCCGGTTCGCCACGCAGCCCCGGCTGGCCGGCGCGGTGACCGGCGCGGGGCTGCCCGCGGTGTCCGTGGGCACCGGTGGTGACCACACCGCGTTGCTGGCCCGCGCCATGCGTCCGATCCGGCCGGGCCCGGACGCCGGGCCCGCCCCGGAGCGCGGCACCGGCAAGCGGCTCGGCCTGTCGGTCGCGCTCGCCGAAGACATGGCGGGCGACCTCGAAGCGTTCTGCCGCCACTGGGCGCCGGACCTCGTGCTCTACGAGCCGACCACCTACGCCGCGCCCCTGGTGGCCACGAAACTCGGCCTGCCGCACGTGCGCGTGCTGTGGGGCGTCGACTTCCACTCCCCGGCCCGTGCCTTCGAAAACCTGGCCTTCGCCGAGCTGTGCGGGAAACTGGGGATCGGCGCCTTCGACTCGGCCGGCACCGCCACCGTGGACCCGTGCCCGCCGTCGTTGCAGGTCGAAGTGCCCGGCCGCGTCCTGCGCACGAGGTACGTGCCCTACAACGGGACCGGCGCCGTGCCGGACTGGCTGTGGACCGAGCCGCGCCACCCCCGGGTGGTGCTCACCTGGGGCGTCTCGCCGCAGTTCAAGGGACCGGACGAATGGGCCGCCGCGGCGCGGCGGATGCGGGCGCTCGTGGCGGCGATCGCCCGGCCGGGCCTCGACCTGGTGGTCGCGGTCTCGAGCACGGACGCCCTCGGCGCGGACCTGCCCGACGGCGTCCGCCTGGTCGAGAACCTGCCGTTGCACCTGGTGCTGCCGAGCAGCGCGGTGCTGATCTCCCGCGGCGGCGCCGGCTCCATGATGACCGGGGTCGCGGCCGGCGTGCGGCAGGTCGTGGTGCCCGAGTACTTCCCGGATCTCGTGCCGTCCCGGCGGCTGGCCGCCACCGGCGCCGGTGTCCTGGTCGAAGACGACGAGCCGGAGTCGGTGCGGGCCGCGCTGGACGCGGTCCTCGCCGACGAGGCGGCCGCCGGTGCCGCCCGGCGGCTGCGGACCGAGGTGGCCGCGCAGGCCACCCTCGACGAAACGGTCGGCGAACTGCTCACGCTGGCCGGCACCCCGTGATCCACCCGGCGGCCGTCGCCGGCCGAGGAGGCCGTATGCGCTTGCTGTTCGTGTCGTGGGCCTGGCCCTCGCACCTGTTCCCGATGGTCCCCACGGCGTGGGGGCTGCGGCTCGCCGGGCACGAGGTCGTGCTCGCCTGCCCGCCGTCGCTGGTGCCGGTGGCGGCCCGGACCGGGCTGCCGGTGGCCCGGATCGGCGCCGACGTCGACCTCGCGCCGCGGATGAAGTCCTTCATGGACGGTGCGAAACCGCGCCGGGAGCGGCGGACCCCGCTCGACATGTTCGTCCCGGTCGCCGACGCCATGGCCGGCGACCTGCTCCGGTTCGCCCGCGACTGGCGCGCGGACGTCATCGTGCACGACCCGACGACCTACGCCGCCCCCGCCGTCGCCGCCGCGCTCGGGGTGCCGTCCGTGCGGCACCTGTGGGGCGTCGACTTCACCTACCCGCTGCGGATGTTCGAGGAAACCGCCTTCGCCGATCTCTACGAACGCCTCGGCGCCGGCGCGTGCGTGGTCAGCGGGGACACCCCGACGCTCGACCCGTGCCCACCGGGCCTGCAGCTGCCGGTGGAGTACACCCCGGTGCGGATGGCCTACCGGCCCTACAACGGCACCGCGGTCTACGAGCGCGGGCTTCGCGGCCGCGGCGAGGTGCCCCGGCTGTGCGTCACCTGGGGGACGACCAGCGGGAAGTTCGGCGCGGCCGGCTCGCTCCCCGCGCTCGTCTTCGCCGCCGCCGCCGACCTCGGTCTCGACGTCGTGTTCGCGACCTCGGGCGCCGAGGCGTTCGGCCCGGAGTACCCGAAGACCTGGCAGACCGTCGTGATGCAACCGCTCAACCTGGTGCTGCCGGGCTGCGACCTGGTGGTCCACCCCGGGGGATCGGGCAGTGCCCTCACCACCGTGCTCGCCGGGCTGCCGCAGGTGTGCCTGCCGCTCATCCCGGACCAGGAGACCAACGCGGCCCAGCTGGCCGGCGCCGGTGCCGGAGCGCGGGTCGGCGCCGACGGCGCGACCGTCGAAGCGATCCGGGACGTCCTCACCGAACTCCTGGCCGACCCCTCGTTCACCGAGGCCGCGGCCGCGCTGCGCGAGGAGTCCCGCGCGTTGCCGGACCCGGCCGAGGCGGGCGCAGGGCTGCTCGCCGCGGTGGGAGGCTGACGTGCGCGTCCTGCTGACCTCGTGGGCCTGGCCCACGCACTACTTCTGGCTCACGCCGATCGCGTGGTCCCTGCGGGCCGCCGGGCACGAGGTGCTGGTCGCGGTGCCGCCCGGCGCGGTGCCCGGGGTGACCCGCGGCGGCCTGCCGGCCGCCGCCGTCGGAGCCGACTTCGACGTGCTGCCGATCATCGAGAAGTACTACTGGGCCTCGCCGCTGGCCGAGGAGGCCGCGGCGGGCGAGCCGACCGACTGGGCGGCGGCCCGCGCCGCGGGGGAACAGCCCCTGTCCGTCTACGCGCTCATCGCGAAGGTCATGCAGGACGACCTGGTCGCCCTCGTCCGCCGGTGGCACCCCGACCTCCTGGTGTTCGACGCGGTCACCTACGCCGGACCGCTCGCCGCGGCCGCGTGCGGAGTGCCCGCGGTGCGCCAGATCTGGGGCGTGGACTACAGCTCGTACCTCACCGGGTTCGCGCCGCGGGCGCTCGCCGCCCACCGGGCCGCGCTCGGCCTCGACGACCTCGACGTGCTCGGGGCGGCCACGCTGGACCCGTGCCCGCCGAGCCTCCAGCGCCGCGACGACGTGCGCCGGCTCTTCGCCCGGCACCTGCCGTTCAACGGCTCCGGCACCGTCCCGCGCTGGCTGCTCGACCCCCCGCGCCGCAAGCGGATCTGCGTCACCTGGGGCACCATCGCGCACGTGCTCGGCGAGCGCGCGTTCGGCGTGGACAAGGTGCTGGGCGCCTTCGCCGAGATCGACGCCGAGGTCGTCTGCGCGGTCTCGCCCCGGGACCGCGCGCGGCTCGGCGTGCTCCCGGCGAACGTCCGGGTGGCCGAGAACCTGCCGCTGCACCTGCTGCTGCCGAGCTGCGACCTGATCGTCTCCCAAGGCGGCGCCGGTGCGGTCGCGTCGGCCGTGACGGCGGGCGTGCCGCAGGTGTGCGTGCCGCACTTCGGCGAGCACGTGCTCAACAGCCGGGTGATCGCGGACGCCGGCGCGGGCGAGCTGGTCCCGCTCGACGCCGCGACCGCGGATTCCGTCGGGGCCGCCGTGCTGCGGGTGCTCGGTTCAGCGTCGCACGAGCAGGCCGCGGCGGCGCTGGCCGAGGAGGCCGCCGCGCAGCCGTCACTGTCCGAAGTGGCCGCCGGGTTGCCGGAACTGGCCGGGGTGAAAGGGAGCGGCCCGTGCGGGTGATGTTCACCTTGTGGAACTGGACGACCCACCTCTACCCGATGGTGCCGCTGGCGTGGTCGTTGCGCGCGGCGGGGCACGAGGTGGTCGTGGCGACCCAGCCGGGACTGGTGCCCGCGGTGCGGGGCACCGGCCTGCCCGCGGTGGCCGTCGGCGCCGACGTCGACACCGCCGCGATGATGGGGCAGTACGTGCGGCGTGCGCGGCGGCACGACGCCCAGCTCGTGGAATGGGCGCAGATGCGCCGGTTCGGGCCGCGCAACTGCTGGCTCGGGGTCGCGGCGGCCGAGGCGATGAGCGGCGGCCTCCACGACTTCGCCCGCGTATGGCGGCCGGACCTGGTGGTGTTCGAGGCGACGACGTACGCCGGGCCGATCGTGGCGAGCCTGCTCGGCGTGCCCGCGGTCCGGCACACCTGGGGGATCGACTACGCCTGCCTCACCCGGGAGTTCGAGGACGAAGCACTGGCGGACCTGTGCGCCCGGTGGGGCCTGCCGGGAGTGGAACCGCTGGGGCAGGTCACCGTCGATCCGTGCCCGCCGAGCGTGCAGGTGGCGCCGGCCGGCCCGGTCCCCGGCGTGCCCGAGGTGACCCGGCTGCCCATGCGGTACGTGCCCTTCAACGGCCCCGGGGTGCTGCCCGGCTGGCTGACCGAACCGCGGCGCGGCAAGCGGATCTGCGTCACCTGGGGCTTGTCGAACGGGCGGTTCGACAAGGAGCTCGTCGTCACCGGCCGGGTCGTCGAAGCCCTCGCCGGGCTCGGCGCCGAGGTGGTGGCCGCCGTGCCGGCGGCCGAGGGGGAAGCGGTCGAGGCGGTCGCGCCGAACGTGCGGGTCGTGCGGGGAGTGCCGTTCCACGCGCTGCTGCCGACCTGCGACGCGGTGGTCTCCCAAGGCGGCCTCGGCACGCTCCTGACGGCGGTCGCCGCCGGGCTGCCCCAGGTCGTCGTGCCCCAGCGGGCGGATCTGATCCTCAACGCCCGTCAGCTCGCCGCGGCCGGTGCGGCCGATTTCGTCTTCCCCGGCGACGGTTTCGAGGAGCTCCTGACCGAAACGGTGGCCGCCGTGCTGGCCGGTTCCCTCGACGACGGCGCCCGGAAGCTTTCGGCCGAGCTGCACGAGCTGCCCACCCCGAACGAGATCGCCGCCCGGCTGCCGCCGCGCGAAGCGGCGTCGACCGCCGCTTGAGGCCGCGCGCCCAGGATGGCCGCCAAGGAGGAACAGATGACCACAGAGACGCTGTCCGTGCTGCACGGCCCCCGGGAGGCGTATTCCGAAGGCGCGCGCATCGAAGAGCTGGTCGCGCGCACCGCCGAGCGCTGCGGTGACGCGGTGGCGCTGCGGTGGCGCGAGACCGAAGTGACCTACGCCGAGCTCATGGCGGACGCCGCGGCGGCCGCCTCGGCGCTGGCGGCGGCCGGGATCGGCCCGGGTGACATCGTGGCGGTGCGGGCGCCGCGCACCCCGCGCCTGGTCGCGGTGCTGCTCGGCGTGCTGCGCACCGGCGCCGCCTACGCCTGTGCGCCCCCGGACTGGCCGCTGGACCGGGTGCGGCAGCTGATCGAGCGGACCGGGGCGAAGCTGCTGCTGAGCCACGAGCCGTTCGCCGGGGTGTCCACACTGGACATCGATGCGCTGCCGGGCGGGGCGCCGGTGCCCGCACACGGGCTCGACGGCACGGCGCCGTTCTGCGTGTTCCTGACCTCCGGCAGCACCGGCGTGCCGAAGGCCGCGCTCGCGCCGCACAGCGGCGTCGCCCGCACCGCGCTGGACCGGCGGCACGGGCACGACGGCCGGATCGTCTCGCTCCAGCAGGCGAACCCGGCGTGGGACGTGTTCGCGTTCGAGCTCTGGGTGCCGTTGATCAAGGGCGGCACCGCCGTGCTCCACGACGGCGGGCACCTGAGCGGCCCGCAGGTCCGCGCGCGGATCGGCGAAGGCGTGACGCTCATCGCGATGGCGTCGACGCTGTTCAACGCGCTGGTGGACGACGACGTCGAGTGCTTCGCCGGCGCGCGGGTGCTGTTCGTCGGCGGCGAGCGGGCTTCGGCCGCCCACGTGAAGCGGTGCCTGCGCGCGCATCCCGGCCTGCGGGTGGTCAACGCCTACGGGCCCGTGGAGAACACGGTGAGCACCACCGCGTGGGCCACCACGGACCCGGACTTCGGCGACGAGGTCCCGATCGGCACCCCGTCGGTGAACACCTCGGTGTACCTGCTCGACGAGGACCGCCGGATCGTCCCGGCCGGGGAGACCGGCGAGATCGTGACGACCGGCGACGGCGTGTGCTTCGGGTACGTCGGCGACGAAGCCGAGACGGCGAAACGGTTCGCCACGCTGGCCCTGGACGGGGTGCCCCGCCGGGCGTACTTCACCGGCGACCTGGCGCGGCTCGACGAAGCGGGCCGGCTGGTGTTCGTCGGCCGCCGCGACCGGCAGCTCAAGGTCCGCGGGGTCCGGATCGAAGCCGAGGAGGTCGAGCGGATCGTCGAGGCGGTGCCCGGGGTCTCCGCGGGCGTGGTGGTGCCGCTGCCGTTCGACGGCGCGGTGAAGACCAGCCTGGCCGCGTTCTACGTCGGCGAGGGCGTGCCGCCGGAGCTGGTGCGCAAGGCCGTCGCCACGGTCCTGCCCGCCGGCTTCGTCCCCGACGTCGTCTTCGCCGTGGCGGAGTTCCCCCTGCTGCCCAACGGGAAGCTCGACCAGCGAGCCCTCGCCGAAGCGGCGGAAGGTACGGGCACCGCGGCGTCCGCCGACGACGGCGTGGGCCTCGAAGCCACCCTCCGGGAGGTCGCCTCCGACGTGCTCGGCTACCGGGTGGGCGTCGACGACGACATCTTCGACCGGGGCGCCACCTCGCTCACCGCGATCCGCATCTCCACGCGGGTCGGCGCGCTGTTCGGCCGGCTGCTCGCGGTGCCCGAGATCCTCGCCGCGCGCACCCCGCGGGCCATCGCCGCGGCCGTGGCCGAAGCGCCGGCCCTCGAGCCCGGTGTCGCCGGCCACCACGACCCCGGACCGGAGACCGCGTACGAGCCGGACCACGTCCCGTTCACCGTCGCCGAGTTCTGGCACGCCCAGAAGCAGGCCGGCCACCTCGAGGAAGCCGTCGTGCCGGTGATCTACCGGATCCGCGGTGCCGTCGACCGGGCCGCGCTCGGCCGGGCGCTCGACCACGTCGTCGCCCGGCACGAGGTGCTGCGGGCCCGGTTCGCCGAGGGCGGCCGCACGCCGAAGGTGCGGATCCACCCGGCCGCCGAACTGGCCGGGCTGCTGACCGACCGCCCGGCGGCCACGACGGCGGAGGCGGTCCGGGACGCGTGCGCCTGGGTGATGCGCCCGTTCGACCTGGGCGCCGACTTCCCGATCCGGGCCGCGTACTACCCGGTGTCCGCCACCGAATCGGTGCTCGCGGTGGGGATCCACCACATCTCGTTCGACGGGTGGTCCGGCCAGGTCTTCGCCGCGGACCTGGTCCGCTCCTACGACGCCTTCCTCGCCGGGCGGCCCGGCCTGGCCGAGTGGCCGGCCAGCTACTACCGCGTTTCGGCCGAGCAGTGGGAGCGGTACCGCGACCGGTACCCGCTCGCGGTCTACACCAAGCAGACGGCCATGGCCGACGCGCCGGAGCTGCGCTTCCCGCTGCCCGGCCCCCGGCCGTGGGGCGGGCCGGCGGCCGAGGTCGGCCTCGACATCGACGAGGTGCTGCTGCCGGCGGTCGGCCGGGCCGCCGCCGCGGTCGGTGGCACCGTGATGGCCGTCTTCTACGCGGCCTACGTGCTGCTCCTGCGGGAACTGACCGGCGAGCCGTCACCGGCGGTCGCGCTGCCGACCACCGGGCGGTTCACCGAGGAGGCCGGCGACGTCATCGGGTGCCTCGCGAGCATGGTCCCGATGCGCCCGCCCGCCGGGATCGACGACCCGGCCGAGCTCGCCGCGGCGGCCGCGCGGCAGCTGCGGGAGGTGATGCGGCCCCCGCTGGTGCCGCTCACCGCGGTGATGCCGTCGATCCCCGAGGGCCACCAGCGGCATCCGCTGCTGCAGGCCTACCTGCTGCAGGAGGAGATGCCCCCGGGGGCGGTGCGGTTCGGCGACGCGCGGGCCGAGCTGGTCCGGGTGCCGCCGCGCAACGCCCTGCCGGAGATCACCTTGGAGCTGTGGCCGCACCCGGCCGTCGGCGGGGTGCTGCGGTACCGGACCGACGCGATCGGCGAGGAGCAGGCCCGTGGCCTCGCCGGCCGGCTCATCGACCACGTGACGCGGGTCGTCCGTGCCCTGGAGGGAAAACTGTGACTTCCGAGAAGACCGTTACGCCCGATATCGAAGCCCTGATCCGGGCCGCGGGCGGGCGCCCGGACGAGGTCCGCGCCCGGCTGGACGCGCTCGGCCTCGCCCGGGTCGCCGAGCTCGCGGTGGCCGAGTGGACGCTGCGGCTCGACCCGCCCGTGAACCCGCTCGAAATCCACATCGGACTGTCCGTTTCGGACGGCCACGAGTCCGCGGACCACACGTGGGTGCTGCGGGCCGGCGAGCCGGTGCGCGTGCTGCCGGGTCTGCACCCCGGCTGCGACGTCCGGCTGCGCTACGACGCCGAGGACCTGATCACCGAACTGTGGGGGCCCTCGCGCGGGCGCTCGTCGCCCGCCCGCGCCTACGAACTGGCGACCGCGATGGACACCTCCTTCCCGCCCCGCGAACGCCAGCCCTCCATCGCCGCGGCGTCGGCCACCCTCACCGCGGCGCTTTCGGCGCGGGCGCCGGACCTGGGGGCGCTGGCCGTCCGGTACGGCTCGGACAAGTGGGGCCAGACGCACTGGTTCACCCAGCACTACGAGCGGCATTTCGCGCCGCTGCGCGAGGAACCGCTGCGGTTGCTGGAAATCGGCGTCGGCGGCTACGAGGACGAGGAGTCCGGGGGCGGTTCGCTGAAGATGTGGCGCCGCTACTTCCCGCGGGCCTCGGTGTTCGGGCTCGACTACTTCGACAAGTCCCGGTTCTCCGGACCGCGGCTGACCGTGCTGCGCGGTGACCAGAACGACCCGGCCCAGCTCGACGCGCTGGCCAAGGAGCACGGGCCGTTCGACATCGTGATCGACGACGGCAGCCACATCAACGAACACGTGCTCACCTCGTTCCGGGCGCTGTTCCCGTACGTGCGCACCGGGGGCTTCTACGTGATCGAGGACCTGTGGACCTCGTACCTGCCCGGCTACGGCGGTGACGACCGCGACTTGGGCGTGCCCACGACGATGCTCGGGTTGCTGAAGACCCTGCTGGACGACCTGCACCACCAGGAGCGTGACACCGGCGGCGAGCCGTCGCGTGGTATCGACGGCTCGCCGTCGGTGACCGAGGCCGGGCTGGTCGGCATGCACGTCTACCACAACATCGCGTTCCTGGAGAAGGGCCGCAACGCCGAAGGCGGCATCCCGCGCTGGATGCCCCGCGCTCCGCACTGGTGAACCCCGGTGTTCCCCTCGCCCCGCGGGCGAGGGGAACACCGGCGTCAGGTCAGGACCGGCGCCGTCAGGTAGCGGTCGAGGACGCGCTGGTAGTACGTCGGGCCGAGGCCGAACCGGGTCACCACGTCGGGGATCAGCCGGGTCAGCTTCGCCAGCGAGACCGGCACCGCCGAGGTCGTCCGGGGCGGCTGCGGGCAGTACTCGCGCTCGACGCTCCGGCCGAGCCGGTTTTCGATGTGCCGGATGATGTCCTCGATCGGCACCGCCACCCCGGACCCGAGGTTGACCACCTGCCCGGTCACCCCGCGCGTCAGCAGGATGTCGATCATCGAGATCGCGTGCTCGACGTCGAGCAGATCCCGGTGCGCCTGCTCGTAGACGCGCACCCGGCCCGACCGCACCTGGGCGACCAGTGCCGGCAGCAGCTGGTGGGCGCGCTGGTTGTGGCCGACCAGGTTGGTCATCCGCAGGATCAGGTGCTCCACCCCGGAGCCGGCGACCACGGCCTCCATGGCCAGCTTGTGCCTGCCGTAGGCGAGCGGCGGGAAGACCACGTCGTCCTCGCGGGTCGGGCAGTCGGCCGCGCCGTACATCGCGCCGGACGCCGTCGACAGGTACACCAGCCGCTCGCCGGTGCGCCGGCAGCGGCGGAGGATGTCGTACAACCCCGCCGCGTCCTTGCCGTAGTCCTCCGGTGAGGTCACGGTCGTGGTCGCGACCCCGGTGGCGAGGATGACCGTGCGCGGATGGTCGATGCCGTGTTCGTGCAGGTTCTTGGCCATGAAACCGCGTCCGATGATCTCCACCGGTGCTCCTCTCGGTCCGGGTCGGCCCAGCCCGGATCGTCGGGCGGCGGACTCGAAGGCCCGTCCAATGTGGCTCATGCGATTCGTCCTTCGAACGGAGGACACCGCGGATCGATCGTTCGCACCTCGCCGGGGGCGAACCGGGGTCGCTAGCCTGGCGCCATGCTGAAGGACACCGTGATCAGGACGCGCGGCCTGCGGAAGAAGTACCGGGACACCGTGGCGCTCGACGTCGTGGATCTCGATGTCGAACAGGGCGAGATCTTCGCGCTGCTCGGGCCGAACGGCGCCGGCAAGACGACGCTGACCGAGATCCTCGAGGGCTTCCGCGACCGGGACTCCGGGGAGATCGACGTGCTCGGCGAGGATCCCGGCAAGGCGAGCCTCGCCTGGCGCACGCGGGTGGGCGTGGTCCTGCAGAACTCGCAGGACTACGCGCAGCTGACGGTGCTCGAGGTGCTCACGCACTTCGCCTCCTTCTACCCGGACGCGCGGCGCCCGGCCGAGCTGGTCGAGGCCGTCGGGCTGACCGGCCACGAGCACAAGCGGGCCGTGCAGCTGTCCGGCGGGCAGCGGCGGCGGCTCGACGTGGCGCTCGGCCTGGTCGGCCGTCCGGAGCTGCTCTTCCTCGACGAGCCGACCACCGGCTTCGACCCCGAGGTGCGGCGGCAGTTCTGGGACCTGGTGGCCGGCCTGCGCGAAGAGGGCACCACGATCCTGCTGACCACCCACTACCTCGACGAGGCCGAGCACCTGGCCGACCGGGTCGGGGTGCTGAGCAAGGGCGCGCTCGTGGACGTCGACACCCCGGCGCGCCTCGGCGGCCGGCACCTGCTCGAGGCGGTCGTGTCCTGGACCGACGCCGACGGCCCGCACGAGGTGCGGAGCCCGAACCCGACGCGGACCGTGCTGGAGCTGGCCGCGCGGTTCGGCGACGACATCCCCGGCCTCGCCGTCCGGCGGCCGACCCTCGAAGACGTCTACCTGAGCATGATCGGAGCGACCGGTGACTGAGACCAAAGCCGCGAACCGGGCGATCCGGCTCCCCGTGCCCGCGTGGCGGATCGGGCTGGCGCGCGGCTCGCTGGAGATCAAGCAGTTCTTCCGCGAGAAGGGCCAGGTGATCTTCACCTTCGCCCTGCCGGTGATCATGCTGGTGCTGCTGGCGAGCATCTTCCGGGGCCGGATCGGCGACACCGGCGTGGACGCCCAGCAGATCTACGTCACCGGGATGCTCGGGGTCGGCATCCTGTCGACCTCGTTCCAGAGCATGGTGCTCCAGGTGGCGGGCGAGCGCGCGAACGGAACGTTGAAGCGGCTGCGCGGGACGCCGATGCCGCGCAGCGCCTACTTCGTCGGCAAGATCGCGGTCGTGCTGGTGTCCAGCCTCGGCCAGGCGGTGGTGCTGCTCGGGGTCGGCACCCTCTTCTTCGGCCTGCACCTGCCGTCCGACGCGGCGCACTGGCTGACGTTCCTGTGGGTCTACGTGCTCGGCATCGTCGCGTGCACGCTGCTCGGCCTGGCCTACTCGAGCGTGGTGCCGGCCGCGAGCGCGGGCGCGATGGTGTTCCTGCCGGTGATCACCCTGCAGTTCATCTCCGGGGTGTTCATCCCGTTCAACCAGCTGCCCGACGTGCTGCAGAAGGTCGCCGCGGTGTTCCCGCTCAAGTGGCTCTGCCAGGGCATGCGCTCGGTGTTCCTGCCGGACGCCTTCCAGCAGTACGAACCCGGGCTGTCCTGGGCGCACGGGCGGGTCGCGCTGGTGCTCGCCGGGTACGGCGTGCTTGGGTTGGTCCTGTGCCTGACGACGTTCCGCTGGAAGGGTCGCGACGACGGGTGAAGGCTCCGGTGACCTCCGCGGAGAAGGACGCCAGCGGCCAGGGCTGGCTGCTGCGGATCCTGCTGGGGTGGCACGCGTCCTTCGCGCTGATGGGGGTCGTGCTCGTCGTGCTCGCCGCGTTCGAGCGCGACCCCTGGTTCGTCTACGCCGTGATCGCGCTCATCGGCGTCGCCTACGCCGTGGTGGGCGCGCCCGCGCTGGGCGGCACGGCGCCGGCCGGGTACGGCTGGCTGTTCCTGGCGCTGGCCTTCGCCGGGACGCTGGGGATGGTGGCCGTCGACGGGCTGATGTCGATCGCCCTGTACGTCCTCCTGCCCGCGGCGTTCGCCTTGCTGCAGCCCATCCGGATCGCGGTGTGGGCCTGCCTCGCTGTCACCCTGGCGAGTGATGTGCTGATCCTGAGCCGGCGCGGCTGGACGCCGGCCGCGGTGTCCGACGTCGCCGTGCAGACCGCGACCGTGTGGTTGTTCGCGCTGCTCGTCGGCTTCTTCGTGACCCAGCTGCTCACCGAGAACCGGCGGCGGGGGGAGCTGATCGCCGAGCTGGAGAACGTCCGCGGCGAACTGACCGAGTCCTACCACGAGGCGGGCGTCCAGTCCGAACGCTACCGGCTCGCCCAGGAGATCCACGACACGGTCGGGCAGGGGCTGACCAGCCTGCTGATGCTGATCCGCGCGGCCGACGCGGCCATCCCCGGCGACCCGGAGCGGGCGCACGAACGGCTCGCGCTGGCGCAGAAGACGGCGACGGAGAACCTGGCCGAAGTGCGCGCCGTGATCAGCGCGTCCGGGCCCGCCGGGCTGAGCGGGTCGCCGCTGGACGTGGCGATCGGCAAGGTCGTCGCCCGGCTGGGGCAGGAGCTGGGGATCGAAGCGACCGCGGAAGTGCTCGGCGAGCCGCGGGTGCCGTCGACCGACGTCCAGGTGGTGCTGCTGCGCGCGGTGCAGGAGGCGCTGGCCAACGTGCGCAAGCACGCCCACGCCACCCGCGTGCGCGTCCGGGTGCGCTACCACGCCCGGTCGGTGCAGCTGGAGGTCGCCGACAACGGCCGCGGCTTCGTGACCGGCGGCGCTTCGGGCTTCGGCCTGGCCGGGATGCGCGCGCGGGTCGAGCAGGTCTCCGGCATGATGACGGTGTCCAGCACGCCCGGTTCGGGCACGACGATCAAGATCGAGGTGAGCTGTTGAGCATCCGGATCGTGCTCGCCGACGACCACCCGGTGGTGCGCGCGGGCCTGGTCGGGCTGCTCGCGATGGAGGCGGACTTCGAAATCGTCGGCGAGGCGGCCGACGGGGCCGAGGCCGTCGCCGTGGCCGCCGGACTCCGGCCCGACGTCGTGCTGATGGACCTGCGGATGCCGGAACTCGACGGGGTCGCGGCGACCGCGCGGATCGTGGCCGAGGTGCCGGGCTGCCGCGTGCTGATCCTGACCACCTACGACACCGACCAGAACATCGTGCACGCCGTCGAGGCGGGCGCTTCGGGGTACCTCCTCAAGGACGCGACCCCCGAGGAGCTGGCGGCGGCGGTCCGCGCCGCGGCGGGCGGGGAAACCGTGCTGTCCCCGGCGATCGTCGCGAAACTGGTGAACCACCTGCGCAGTCCCGCGCCGGCGCCGGCCGAGCCGGAACTGCTCACCCCGCGCGAAGCCCAGGTGCTGCGGCTGGTGGCCCGGGGGCTGACGAACGCCGACATCGGCCGGGAGCTGCACATCAGCGAGACGACCGTGAAGACGCACCTGGTGCGGATGTTCGCCAAGCTCGAGGTCGGCGACCGCACGGCGGCGGTCACGGTCGCGATGGAACGGGGCATCTTCCCCGGCTGAGTACACTGAGGACTGTCGCCACGCCCTGTCTTCGAGGGTGATTCGAGTTCCCCCGGCGAGGGTGGGCACCTGAACTTCTTCCGAAGGAAGGTGCACCGGTGGTGACTTCTCCCTCCACTCTCGTTCAGCGGGACATGCTGGACCGGTTCCTCGAATCGGCGGCCACGCTGAGCACGCCGACGCTCGGCGGGCACGGTGAAGTCACCGCCTGGCTGGCCGAACGGACCGCGCGCGGCAGCTTCACGACCGAGGCGATCCCGTTCGCCGAGCTGGACGGCTGGTCGTTCGATCCGGACACCGGCGACCTCGGCCACCGGTCCGGCGGCTTCTTCACGATCCGCGGTCTCGACGTGCACGACCCGGCCGGCGTCGTGCCGTCGTGGACGCAGCCGATCATCCACCAGCCCGAGGTCGGGGTGCTCGGCATCCTGGTCAAGGAGATCGACGGGGTGCTCTGCCTGCTGATGCAGGCGAAGATGGAGCCGGGCAACGTCAACGTGATCCAGCTTTCCCCGACCGTCCAGGCCACCCGCAGCAACTTCCTGCGCCTCCACGGCGGCGCGGCGACCAAGTACCTCGAGCACTTCACCGAACCCGGCCGCGGCACCGTGCTCGTCGACGTGCTGCACTCGGAGCAGGGTGGCCGGTTCTTCCGCAAGCGCAACCGCAACATCATCGTCGAGACCACCGAGGACGTGCCGCTGCACGAGGGCTTCCGGTGGTTCACCCTCGGCCAGGTCCACGAGCTGCTGCGGCAGGACAACATGGTCAACATGGACAGCCGCACGGTGCTGGCCTGCCTCCCGATGAACGCCACCGCCCGGCCGCCCGAGCGGCGCGCGGGCGAGCTGGGCCCGGCGGTCGTCGCGTCGTTCCGGCAGGACCCCGAACCCGCCGGCCTGCAGAACTGGCTCAACCACGTCAAAGGCGACTGCGAGCTCACCGCGAAACTCACGCCGCTGCGGTCGGTCGGCCGCTGGCACCGGGACGAGCGGGTGATCGCCCACGAGGAGGGCCGCTACTTCGAGGTCGTCGCGATGTCGGTCACGGCCACCGGCCGCGAGGTCCGCAGCTGGACCCAGCCGCTCATCGCGCCGTGCGGCACGGGTCTGGTCGCCTTCCTGGCGAGCCGGGCCCGCGGGTACCTGGAAGTGCTGCTGCAGGCCAGGGTCGAGGCGGGCACGCCCGACGTCGTCGAACTGGGCCCGACCGTGCAGTGCATGCCGGACAACTACCTGCACCTGGCGCCGGAGCGGCGTCCCGCGTTCCTCGACCACGCGCGCACGGCGCGGGGGAAGGACGTCAAGTACGACGTCGTCCTCTCGGAGGAAGGCGGCCGGTTCCACCGGGCCGAGAACCGGTACCGGATCGTGGAGGTCGCCGACGACGTCCGGTTCGCCGCGACCCCGCCGGGCTTCCGCTGGGCCAGCCTCGCCCAGCTGTCGGCGCTCATCCCGCACAGCGGCTACCTGAACGTCGAAGCGCGCAGCCTGCTGTCCTGCATGCGCGCCCTCTGCTGATCCCGCCCCGACCCTGCCGATCCTGCCGACCAGGAGGTCGAACCCGTGTTCCCCGAACGGCTCGAACGTGCTGTCTACGGGCTGTACGTCACGCACGCGCTGCAGCTGGCCTGCGCCCACGGCGTGTTCGACGCCCTGCTGCCCGCGCCCGCACCGTCCACTGTGGTGGCCGAAAAGCTGGGGCTCGACCCGGAGACCCTGCACCGGATCCTCGTGGTGCTCGGCGGAGCGGGCCTGCTCGAGCCGGGAGCGGACGGCTGGGTGGTGCCCGCCGACCTCCGGCCGTTCGTCGACTCCGGCGCCGAGGACTACCTGGGCGGGTTCGTCACCCACCTGGCCGAGAGCACGGCCGGGCGGATGGGCGAGGTGGCGGGCTTCCTCGAACGGGGCAAGCCGGCCGGCACCCGGCCGTTCGACGTGCTCTACCACGACGAGGCCGCGACCGAGCGGTTCCTGCAGGCCATGTGGGACCTCAGCCACGGCGTTTCGGCGGAGCTGGCCGCACTGTCCGAACTGGACACCGCGACGCACCTGGTCGACGTCGGCGGGGCGAGTGGCCCGTTCGCGGTGGCCGCGCTGCGGGCCGCGCCGTCGCTGACCGCCACGGTGTTCGACCTGCCGGCGGTCGGCCCCGCCGTCGCCCGCACGCGCGAGCGCTTCGGCCTCGCCGGACGGCTCGGGTTCACGCCCGGTGACTTCTTCCGCGACCGGCTGCCCGAGGGCGACCGGATCGCCTTCGGCTACATCCTGTCCGACTGGGCCGACGGGACGTGCGCCGAGCTGCTGGCCGCCGCCCGCCGCGCGTGCCGTCCCGGCGGGCTGGTGCTGATCATGGAGCGGCTGTTCGACGACGACGGCGCCGGCCCGCTCGCCACCGCGGCGATGAACCTCTCCATGCACGTCGAAACCGAAGGCCGGCACCGCAGCGCCGCGGAATACGTCGAGCTGCTGACCGCGGCCGGCTTCCACGGCTGCGAGGTCCGGCGCGGTACCCGCGACAAGCACCTCGTGCTGGGCCGGGCGTGATGGCCGCCTTCACCGGGGTCTGCGCGGACATCGTCGCGGCCCAGCGACGAGCCGGCCGGTTCGCGCTCACCACCGCCGAACGGGAACTTTTCGGGCGGTGGCACGAGGAAGCCGCCGCCGAACCCACCGAAGCGAACCTGCCGTTGCGGTTGCTGACCCGGCCGTTCAGCCCGCGGCCGATCCCGGAGTACTACCGCTACACCAGCCTGCACGTCCACGAGTGGTTCCTGGCGGACGCGCCCGACCCGGTGGCGGCCGCGGCCCTGGCGCTGCGGCTCACGGTGGCCGACCTGCTCGACCTCGAGCGCCGGGCGCTGCCGGAGCTGCCCTACCTCGCCGAGCGCGTCGAACTGCTGACCGGGCTGAGCGCGAGGATCGCCGACCTGCCCGCGACCCCGCGCAGCCGGGTGGGGGAGCTGCCGGTGGACGAAACGCGGGCGTTCCTGCTGCTGGGCTGTTCGGGCTTCACGCAGTCCGACAAGCACGAGGAGCACGTGTTCCTGCGGTCCGTGCAGGCCTGTGAGCTGGTGTTCTTCCTGGTCCGGCGGCTCGCCCTGCCGGCCGGGTCGGCGTTCCGGCTGCGTCAGCTCGGCCTGTTCGCCGACCTGCTCAACGGCATCTTCGAGGTGCTGACGACGCTCACGCCGGAGCGGTTCCTGTCGTTCCGCGCCGAGACGGGCGACGCCAGCGCCGTGCAGTCGATGAACTACCACCTGATGGAACTGGTGGTGCACGGCCACGATCCGCGTCGCGAGGAGATCTTCGCGCGCTTCCCGCACTTGTCGTGCCTGCGCGGCGAACCGCACGTGGAGGTGCAGCCGCTGCGCCGGGTGGTGGCCGGGCTGGGCCGTCCCGAGCTGGACGAGCTGTGCGCGGCGGCCGAGCGCGCCCTGCTCGTCTGGCGCGGCCGGCACTACGGCTTCGCCCGCAAGTACCTGCCCGACAGCTTGGGCTCGGGTGGCACCGAGGGCTGGGCCTACCTGAAGCGGTTCGTGACGAAGAACGCGCCGCCGGTGCCGGAAGTCGACCTTGCGGCTTTTGCTTGCCTGTGACCGGTTCCGGCCCGGCGGCGCGTTCTCCGTCAGCGGCCCCGGCGCAGGCGGATGCTCGCGGACACCCAGATGAACAGCACCAGCACGACGATCGCGGCCGCGATGGCGATCAGCGCGCCCGAGTCGACCGCTCCGGTCACGTAGAGGATCACCCAGACCAGGGCGAGGGGCAGCGCGGAGCCGAGGACGGCGGCCGCCGGAAAGCGCTTGGCGGGTTTGGTGCCCTCGCGCCGGGGATTGCTCATGGTGCACTCCTTCTTCGGGAATTCCTCGGATCTGCCGGACGTCCGGGTGGGGATCATCCTGCCCCGGGTCCGAACGGGACGGCAACCGCGCGCCACCGGTACTGGACGCCGGTTCGAGTGGCCACCCCGACGCTCGGAACACTGTCGGCGGCCGGAGCGGAGGATGAACGTCTGTGCGCGTGCTGATCACGACGTGGAACTGGAACACCCTCTACTTTCCGCTGGTGCCACTGGCCTGGTCGCTGCGGGCGCAGGGCCACGAGGTCGTCGTCGCCACCCAGCCGGGACTCGCCGGTACCGTGCGGCGCTCGGGCCTGCCCGCCGCCGCGGTGGGCGAGAGCGTCGACGCCGGCGCGATGATGGGCGGCTTCCTGCGCCGGCTCGCCGACGCCGAGGGCGTGAACCCGCCGCACTGGCGGGAAATGCGCCGCCACGGCACCCTGAACTGCCGGCTCGGCGTGGCCGCCTGCTGGACGATGATGGACGGCCTGCTGGACTTCGCCCGGCGCTGGCGCCCGGACGTGGTGCTGTACGAAGCCTGGACGTACGCGGGCCCGATGGTGGCCGACCTGCTGGGCGTGCCCGCGATCCGGCACACCTGGGGCATCGACTACGCCGGGCTGTTCCGCGAGTACGAAGCCGAAGCGCTCGCCGAGGTGCGGGCGCACTGGGGGCTCGACGAGGTCCCGTCGCTCGCCGCCGTCAGCGTCGACCCCTGCCCGCCGCAACTGCAGATCGCGTCGCCGGGTTCCCGCCTCCCGATGCAGTACGTGCCGTACAACGGCCCCGGCGTGCTGCCGGACTGGCTCCACGAGCCGAACCCGCGCAAGCGCGTCTGCGTCTCCTGGGGCACGTCGTCGGGCCGGTTCGACCGCAGGATGGTGGTGACCGGCCAGGTGGTCCGCGCGGTGGCCGGGCTCGACGTCGAGGTCGTCGCCGCGGTGACCCCCGCGGACGCCGACCTGATCGGCGAGCTGCCCGCCAACGTCCGGGTGGTGTCCGGGATCCCGTTCAACGCCCTGCTGCCGCGGTGCGACCTGGTGATCTCGCACGCCGGGCTCGGCACGGTGATGACCGCGCTGGCGTCCGGCACCCCGCAGCTGCTGGTGCCCCAGATGACCGACACCGCGCTCAACGCCGAACTCCTGGCGGAGAACGGCTGTGGCGAGTTCGTGCTGCCCTCGGACGCGACGGACGAGGTCCTGCTCGAGAAGGCCGGCCGGATGCTCGGCGACCCGGCCTTCTCGGCGGCGACCGCGAGCGTGCGCGACGCGATGCGGCAGCTGCCGACGCCCAACGAGATGGCTGCCCACCTGACCTCCCTGACCTCAGCTATGGTCTGAACCATTCCCCGGGAAGGTGCCGGTCACGGCTTGCTGGGGGAGGGCAGCGCGTGACCGGCACCGGGCTCTCGGGTGGGTCAGCCGAACGTGATCGAGACGCCGGCGCCCTCGCTGCCGGTGTTGCTGGTGTCGGCGGAAGCGAGCACGCAGTGCGCGGTCGCGCAGTCCACGGTGGCCCCGGCCGCGCCGGTGCTGAGGTCGACCGCCTGGAACGTCTTGTGCACGGTCAGCTGCGCGGCCAGCGAGCCGTCGGCGCCGGCGACGGTCGCCACCAGTGCCGCCTTGTCGCACGCCCGGCCGGCCGGCTGGGCGGCGTCGCACTCCAGCAGGACGATCGTCGAGCCGGCGGCGTAGCCGGTTCCGGACACGGCCACGACCTGGCCGTCGGTGAGGTCGCTGCTCGGGCTCGCGGTCAGCGCCGGCGCGGCGGCCGAGGCCGTGGCGGCTCCGGAGAAGGCGAGGGCCAGCGCGAAACCGGCGGCCACCACCGCTTTCGTGCCGATCGAGGTGCGCGCAGACATGAAGGGGTTCCCTCCGGATGGTTCGGCGTTGCGGACGAGTTCGATTCTGTCCGGGTGCGCGCGGATCTCGCGAGGTGCCAACGATCGACTTCCCGGGTCCTTCGACCGGATGACGCCCGCGGTCGCACGGTCGACCCACCCGCGGTCGACCAGGACTCCAACGTTCCCGCTTAACGTGCTCGCGACGTACACCGCCACTGGTTGACAGGGGGAGATCCGTGGGGCAGGACCACACGAAGCAGCCGGCACTCCCGTCCGTGCTCGAGGTGGCGTCGTCGTTGCTCGGCGAACCGGTCGCCCCCGGGGACAACCTGTTCGACCTCGGCGCGACCTCGCTCGTCGCGATCAAGCTGGCCAACCGGCTTTCCGAGCGTCACGACGTCGACCTCGCCCCGGTCCGGGTGCTGCGCGCGCAGACGCCGTCGGCGATCGCGGCGGTCGTCGACGCCCTGCCCGTGCGGGAACCGGCCGGTGCCACCGAAGGCCGGTGGGACTACGGGCTGCCGCTGAGCCAGCTGATGGCCTACCGGGTCGCGTTGGACGACCCGCGCGACGACGCCCACCTGCTGCGCCGGCTGTACTGGCTGGAGGGCGAGCTCGACACCGCTGCGCTGGCCGGCGCCCTCGATGTCGTCACGTCCTGGCACGACGCGCTGCGCACGCGCATCCTCGCCGGCCCGCGGCCGGTGGTGGACCCGCCCGGCTCGGTGGGCCCGGTGTGCGGCGTCGGAACCGGCACGGCCGCGGACGCCCGCCGGTTCCTGCTCCGCGATTTCGACCTGGCGCACGAGATCCCGATCCGGGCCCGGCTCACCGAGCTCGGCGACCGCCGCTTCGTGCTCGCGATCTCGGTGCACCACACCGCCTACGACGGCTGGTCGGAGCAGATCCTGCTGCGGGACCTCGCCACCGCCTACACCGCGCTGGCCGCCGGAAAGCCGCCCGCCGAGCGGCAGCCGACTTCGTACTACCGCGCCATCGCCGTCCAGGAAAGCCGTCAGGCCGCCGAACTCCGCGGGGCCCGGCACTACTGGCGGGAGCAGCTCGCCGGCGCCACGGCCTTGCCGTTCGGCGGCGCCCGCGACGAGGTCGGTCCGGGGGTCACCGTCCCGGCGCCCCTTCCCGGCGGGCGGAGTGCCACGGCCGCGGAACTGCTGGCCGCGTACGCCGGCGCGCTGCACGACGTCACCGGCGCTCGTGACGTGCTGGTCAACGTGCCGGTGGCCGGGCGCTCGGTGCCCGAGGTCGAGAACGTCATCGGCTGTTTCCCCTGGGCGGCGGCCGTGCGGTTCCCGGACGCCGCCGCGCCGGCCGGCGAACTGGCCGAGACCGCGGCGGAGCGGCTGCGGGCCGCCCTCGCGTCCCCGCCGATGCCGATCAGCGCCTTTTACCAGCCGCCGGCCGGTGTGGCTCGTTCTCCGTTGCTGCAGGCCACTTTCGAGTACCACGTCTACGCGGTGGCGACGCTCGACCTCCCCGGCGTGCGGTGCACGGGCCGGGAACGGCTGACCACGGCGAAGACGTGGCACGACGTCGCGCTGGAGGTGTGGCCGGAGCCCGCGGCCCACGCCCAGCTGCGGTACCGCACGGACGTGCTGAGCGACGGCGAGGCCCGGCGGCTCGCCACGGCGTGGACGAGCCGGCTGCAGCTGCGCGACCTCGGTGCCGGCGCGGCCGCGCGCTGAGCCGACGGCGGCGGCCGTCCCGTTCCGGAACCGACAGGAGAGAGGTGCACATGCCCGGTTCGAGCATCGCGCACTGGACGCGGCCGGCGCAGCCGCGGGCCCGGCTGGTCTGCCTGCCGTGGGCGGGTGGCGGGGCCGGGCCGTTCCGCGAGTGGCGGAACCTGGTGCCTTCGGACACCGAACTGCTCGCCGTGCGCTGGCCGGGCCGCGAAAGCCGGCTCGACGAGCCTCCGCACGCCGATCTGGCCGCGGCGGTTTCGGGCCTCGCGGACGACCTGCCCACCCGGCCCGAGCTGCCGACGGTCCTGTTCGGACACTGCTCGGGCGGCCTGCTCGCCTTCGAGCTCGTCCGCGAGCTGCGGCGGCGCGGCCGGGAACTGCCCGGACGGCTGGTGGTCGCCTCCTGCGAAGCGCCGGGGCGGCTGACCGACCCCCGCCCGATCGGCGACCTCCGCACGGAGCTCGCCGGCAACGGCGTCACCGATCCGCGGATCCTGGGCGATCCGGAGCTGCTCGCCGTGCTCGCGCCGCCGGTGCTCGCCGACCTCGCGCTCAGCCGGTCCTATGTGTACGAGAGCGAGCCGCCGTTGCCGGTGCCGGTCACCGTCGTGGCCACCGAGGAGGACCTGGCGGCCACGCCGGCGCGGTGGACGGACTGGCAGCGCGAGACGACCCGGCCGCTGCGGCTGGCCGGCGTCCGCGCGGGGCAGCTCTTCCCGAGCGGGGCCTGGGCCGAGCTGGCCGGTCTGGTGGCCGAGGAGCTCCCGTGCCCGCGACGGTGATCGAGCAGATCGCGGACCGCGCGGAGGAGGCGCCCGGCGCGCTCGCGCTGGACTGCCGGGGCACCCGGGTGAGCTACGGCGAACTCGTGGCCAGGGTCGATGCGCTCGCCGCGGCGCTCGAGGCGGTCCCGGGCCGGTGCGTTGCGGTGTGCGCACCCCGCGGCATCGAAGCGGTGCTCGGGATACTGGCCGTGCTGCGGGCCGGCGGCGCCTTCGTCCCGATCGACGTCACCCTGCCCGAGGCCCGGATCGCGCACCAGATCGAAGACTCCGGCGCCGTCGCCGTGCTGGCGGCCGCCGGCCACCACCCGCCGGTGGCCGGGGTGCCGGTGCTGCCGCTCGAGGCGGCGGCCCCCGCCGGGCGGCGGCCTCCTCTTCCCGATCCGCGCGATCTGGCGTATGTCCTGTACACCTCGGGCTCGACCGGGAAACCGAAGGGCGTCGAGGTCGAGCACGCCGGGCTCACCAACTACGTCGGCTGGGCCGCGCGCACGCTTCCCCGCGCGGCGGCCGGGAGCGTCCTGCATTCGCCGCTGTCGTTCGACTTCTCCTTCACCAGCCTGTTCGTCCCGCTCGTGCGCGGTGAGTCGATCACCCTGCTGCCGGAAGACGCCGGGTTCGACGAGCTGCTGTCCGCGATGGAGCGTCCGCACGGCTTCGTCCGGCTCACGCCGACGCACCTGCGCCTCCTGCTGCCCGAGGCGGCCGGACGGCGGTTGCGCAGTGCCGCCTACGTCATCGGCGGTGAAGCCCTCCCGCCCGATCTCCTGCGGTCCTGGGCCGGGGTCGCGCCGGATGCCCTGCTGTACAACCACTACGGCCCGACCGAGGGCGTGGTCGGCCGCTGCGTGTTCGCCATCGACGCGGCCCGGGCGCGGTGCTGGCCGGACACGCCGGTGCCGATCGGCCGGCCCATCGACGGCACCGAGATCCGGCTGCTCGACGCCGATGGCGCCCCGGTCCCGGACGGCGCCACCGGGGAGATCTGGCTGGGCGGCACCGGGATCGCCCGCGGGTACCTCGGCCGTCCCGGCCTGACCGCCGAGCGCTTCACCGACGGAGGTTACCGCACCGGTGACGCCGGACGGCGGCTGCCGTCGGGCGATTTCGTGTTCGCCGGGCGGCTCGACGACCAGGTCAAGATCCGCGGGTACCGGGTCGAGCCCGCCGAGGTCGAGATCGCGCTGGCCGGGCACCCGGCCGTGGCCCAGGCCGTCGTCACCGCCGAGACCGACCCGGCCGGCGATCTCCGTCTCGTCGCGACCGTCGTCCTTGTCCCGGACGGCCCACCACCGACGGCGGCCGAGCTCCGCGGGTACCTCGCCGGCGCGTTGCCCCCGTACTGCGTGCCCGCCGTGATCCGCACCGCCACCGCGCTGCCCGTCAACCGCCGCGGCAAACTCGACCGCCGGGCCCTCGCGGCGCCGGCGTTCGAGGGGACGCGGGGCGACCGGCTGGCGGGGATCTGGCGGTTCCTGCTGGAGCTGGACGAAGTCGCCGAGGAGGACAACTTCTTCGACCTCGGCGGCACGTCGTTGCTGGCGGTCCGGGTCGCGGAGCTGGCCGCCGGCGCGGGGATCCCGCTCACCCCCACGGCGGTGCTGCGGCACCAGACGCTCGGCGCGCTGACGGCTTCGGTCAGCGCCGTGTCCACGAGCCGCTCGGACGGGGTTTGAGCCATCTTCCACGAGCCGCTGGCACAGTGTGCCCGCCGTGGATCCGTGCACCAGGTTTGGAGAGACCGTGAAAGGCATCATCCTCGCCGGCGGGACCGGCTCGAGACTGCACCCGATCACCCAGGCGACGTCGAAACAGCTGCTTCCCGTGTACGACAAACCGATGATCTACTATCCGCTCTCGGTGCTGATGCTCGCGGGCATCACCGAAATCCTGCTGATTTCGACGCCCGAGGACCTCCCCAGCTTCCGCCGGCTGCTCGGGGCCGGGGAGCAGTTCGGGCTGCAGATCGAGTACGCGCTCCAGTACCAGCCGAACGGCCTCGCCGAGGCGTTCGTCATCGGCCGCCGCTTCGTCGGCGATTCCCCGGTCGCGCTGATCCTGGGCGACAACCTGTTCCACGGCCCGGGCTTCTCCGGCGTGCTCGAGCAGGCCAAGTCCGATTTGGACGGATGCGTCCTGTTCGGCTACCGGGTGAAGGACGCGCACCGCTACGGCGTGGCCGAAGTCGACGCGGCCGGAAACCTGCTTTCCCTGGAGGAGAAACCGGCCCGGCCCCGGTCGGACCGGGCGGTCACCGGACTGTACTTCTACGACAACGACGTGCTCGACATCGCCGCCTCGCTGAAGCCGTCCGCGCGCGGTGAGCTGGAGATCACCGACGTCAACCGCCGGTACCTGCAGCAGCACCGCGCGCGGATGGTCGACCTCGGGCGGGGCTTCGCCTGGTTGGACACCGGCACCCACGACTCGCTGCTGGAGGCCGGTCAGTTCGTGCGCGTGATCGAGGACCGCACGGGTGTCCGCGTCGCCTGCGTCGAGGAGATCGCCCTGCGCATGGGCTACATCGACGCCGCCCACTGCCACGCGCTGGGGGAGAAGCTCGCGAAGTCGAGTTACGGCGAATACGTGATGAGCGTGGCCGAATCGATGTCCGCGGCCTCCTGAGATGACGGCCACTCCTGACGTCGACGTCCTCATCGTGGGCAGTGGCCCGGCGGGCGCGACCTACGCACGGACGATCGGCGACGCGGTGCCGGGCGCCCGGATCCTGATGGCCGAGGCCGGTCCCCGGCTGCCGGGACGGCGCGGCGAGCACACCCACAACCTGCCGCGTGCCGACCGGCGGGCCGCGGAGCTGCTCACCCAGGGCCCGGACGCCGGGATCGAGCGAGCGACGGCGCTGGCCGACATCGCCGAGGGCGCCGACCCGTCGATGGAGTTCCGGCAGGTGGTGCTGCCCGGCCTGTTCTTCGTGGACCCCCGGCCCGTGCTCGCCGACGGTGAGGTGGGGCTGCCGGCCGCCAGCATGGCGAGCGGTGTCGGCGGGATGGGGGTCCACTGGGCCGGGGGATGCCCGCGCCCGCGGCAGTCCGAGCGCGTCCCCTGCATCGCGGCCGGAGAACTCGACGCCGCGCTCGACCACGCGGAAGCCCTGCTCGGCGTGACGGTTTTCGGCAGCGACCACGGCGTCGCCGGTGCGCTGCGCAAGAGGATGGCCGAGGAGTTCGAGGGGCCGGGCCTGCCGCCGGTGGGCTTCATGCCGATCGCCGCCCGGTGGGACGGCGCCGAGCTGCGCTTCTCGGGCACCGGCGCGATCCTCGGCGACCTCGAGGAGACCGCACCCGGCTTCGAGCTGCGCGCCGAGACGCTGGTGCGCCGGGTCGTCGTCGAGGACGGCGCCGCCACCGGGGCCGAGCTCGAGGACCGGCGTACGGGCGAGGTGTCGGTGGTCCGGGCCCGGCACGTCGTCGTCTGCGCCGACGGTCTGCGCACCCCGCAGGTCCTGTTCGCCTCGAACGTGCGCCCGCCCGCGCTGGGCCGCTACCTCAACGACCACCTGCAGATGGTGTCCTTCGTCCACCTCGACGACGCTTTCGCCGGCGGCGAGGCGTCCGGCATCGAGGGCATCGGCTACGTCCTGATCCCCTTCTCCGACGCCCGGCCCCTCCAAGGCGGCGTGATGTCGATCGTGAACTCGCCGTACGGGTTCGGCGCCGGCGGGCGCATCGACGACCGCCTCGGCGTCGTCAGCTGGTACGGCGCCAAGGACCTGCAGCGCGGCGACGCCGTCGAGTTCAGCGAAACCGAGACCGATCACTACGGCATGCCGCGCATGTCCATCCGTTACTCGCACACCGCCCGCGACCTCGAAACGATCGAGGCCATGCGCGGCCTCTCCCACCGGAGCGCGGCGCTGGTCGGCACCCTCGCCGAAGAGCCCGCCCTGGCGGCCGGCGGCGCGTCACTGCACTACCAGGGCACCGTCCGCATGGGAGCGACCGACGACGGGCGCTCGGTCTGCGACCCCGACCTGAAGGTGTGGGGTGTGCGGAACCTGTACGTCGGCGGCAACGGCGTCATCCCGACCGCGACCGCGTCGAACCCCACACTCACCACGGTCGCACTGGCCTGGCGGGCGGCAACGCGGATCGCGGCCGAACTCGGCGGCGATCCGAGCCGCTGACGCGATCCCGCGGACGTGGACGCCGGCGGCGAGTTCGTCACCGCAAGCGCATCCGCCGGGCGCGGCTGCCCGCCGGCCCCGCCGGGGAGTGGCTCCACCAGGTCGAGGACGGCCGGTTCGTCCAGCTGACGAAGCTGCACGACGCCGCCGGAATGCGCGGCAGCCCACCGGCCGGACCCCGGTGCTCACCTCGTTCCGGCGCAGGCGGCCGCTTCGGCCAGGTACCGCGCCACCGGTCCCAAGGTCAGCATCCCGCTCGCCGCGCCGGCGTGTTCACCCGCGGCGTCGCGCAGGCTTTCCGCGGCGGTGGCCGCGATCCCGCGCTCGCCGAGACCGGCCGCGGCGTGGGCGGTCAGGCACCACATCGCCTCCTGCAGGTGGTCGCGCGGTGGTTCGGGCGCGGCCGCGAGGGCGGCGCGGGCCTCTTCCCGCTTGCCTTGGGCGAGCGACACATGGGGCTGGGTCCACGGGCGGTACGGACCCCAGTCGAGGCGGGGGTCGGTCGGCGCGGCCCGGCCGTGCAGGAGGCGCAACCCCAGCAGTGCCAACGGGAACAGGCCGCGGTGCAAGCCCGGCATGCCCGCCGTCCGCAGGGCTTCTTCGGCGGCGCGGTACTGCGCGGCGGCCGTGGCGGGGGACGGGCCGCCGGGTTCCGCGCTGCGGGCGGCCGTCGCCCGGGCCCGGAACCACGCGACGAGGACGGCGACCAAGGGCGACTCGGCGGTGGCGGCGAGCTGTTCGGCGGCGGCCGCGTGCGCCTCCGCGGTGTCGAGGTCGCCGGTGGCCGAGGCGGACTGCAGTCGGACGAGCCGGCCGAGCACGGCGAAGGCCGGCAGGTCGTGCCGCGTCGCCACGTCGAGGATTTCGGCACCCGTCCGGCCGCGGACGGCTGCCAGCCCCGGGCGGGAAAAGGACTGCAGGAAGACCCCGTTGAGCGCGAACACCAGCAGCGCGGGATCGCCGACGTCACGGGCCAGTGCTTCGGCCTCGTCCGCGGCTCGCCGCACGCGGTCCCGCTCCGCGGCGGTGAGGTCGCCGCTGCGGCTCTCGACGGCGACAGTCGCCAGGAGGCGCGCTCTCAGGTCGGGCGGACTGCCGGGACCGAGCGCGGTGAGCGTGCGCTCGGCGGCCGCCACGACGGCGCGCGACTGCCCGAGGTCGTCGGCCCGGCTCCAGATCGCGGGCACGTCGTAGGCACCGATGATCCGGGCCGTCAGCACGAGGTCGCCGGTGCGCTCGGCGGCCTGGATCGCGGCCAGCCGGTCGCGCCGCGAGTGGACGAGGGCGTCGCCGCCCGCCAGTGCGAGGGTGCGGGCCAGCTCCACCGTCGTGCGCGGGCCGAACCGGGCACCGGAGGCGGGCCACGCGGTCCCGGTGCCGGTCAGCAGTTCGGTCTCCAGCCGCTGGAGGTCGGCGCCGGGGTCCAGCCCGAGCTGGTCGACGAGCATCGCGCGAGCACGGCGGAGGGTCGCCAGCGCGTCGGCCTGCCGTCCGGCCTGGTGCAGGGCGCGGGCGAGCAGCCCCCAAGCGGGCTCGCGCCACGGGTGTTCGGTGACGTGGGCGCCGAGCTCGGCGACGAGGTCGCCGCCCGCACCCGAGTCGAGGAGGACGCGGGCACGCAGCTCCACGGCCGTCAGCCTCAACTCCTCAAGCCGGGTGCGCTCGCGCTGGGCCCACGCGGAGTCCGGCACGTCGGCGTAAGCGGTTCCCCGCCAAGCCGCCAGTGCCGCGCTGAGGTCGGTCACGGCGCCGGGAGCCCGCCGGGTCCGGTCCAGGACGTCCTCGAACCGGTGCACGTCCACGTCCTCGCGCGGCAGGCGCAGCGCGTAGCCGGGCCCTTCGGTCACGATCACCCGGGGCGGGGTGCGCGGCGGCCGGCCGGGCTCGAGCGCTCGGCGCAGGGCGGCGACGAACGTGCGCAGCGCGCCCACGGCCCGGGCGGGCGGCTCGGTCCACAGGTCGCCGACGAGCGTGTCGGTGGTGACCAGCCGCCCCTCGGCCGCGACGAGCCGGGCGAGCACTTCGCGGTGGCGCGGCCCGCCCAGGTCCACCGGGCTCCCGTCGTCGCGCAGTGCCCGCACGGCGCCCAGCACGTCGATTCGCATGGCCCCATCATCGCCGTCCGCGCGCCGGCCGCGCCCCTCGTGCTGATCGGTTGCTGATCGACGGCGGCCACTCTGGCCGGGTCGGGTTCCCCAGCAGAAAGACGCCTTCCATGACTCTCACCATCCGCGGCTTCGACCACGTCCG
This sequence comes from Amycolatopsis sp. NPDC005003, assembly GCF_053600695.1. Classification (NCBI taxonomy): domain Bacteria; kingdom Bacillati; phylum Actinomycetota; class Actinomycetes; order Pseudonocardiales; family Pseudonocardiaceae; genus Amycolatopsis; species Amycolatopsis sp. NPDC005003. The sequence continues at coordinate 29,458 of NZ_JBSGAI010000006.1, forward strand.
CCTGCCCGGCGCCGGCGGCGTGGAACTGGCGGCCGCCGTCGGCGGCAGCGGCGACCCGGTCGTGCTCCTGCACGGCTTCCCGCAGACCCACCTGATGTGGCGGCACGTCGCCGAGCGCCTCGCCGGCGAGCACACGGTGATCTGCCCCGACCTGCGCGGCTACGGCGCCAGCGACAAGCCGGCGGCCGACGACCGGAGCGTGTACGCCAAGCGCACGATGGCCGGCGACGCGGTGCGGCTGGCGGCGGCGCTCGGCCACGAGCGCTTCGCCCTCGTCGGCCACGACCGGGGGGCCCTGGTCGCCTTCCGGGCGGGCCTGGACCACCCCGAGTCCATCACCCACCTGGGCATCCTCGACGTGGTGCCGACGCTCGACATGTGGAACGTCCTGCACGGCGTCCCGGCGGCGGTCGGCTACCACCTCTTCCTGATGGCCCAGCCGCCGGGCCTGCCCGAGACGATGATCGCGAACAGCGCGGACGCGTTCTTCGGCTCGTTCCTCGACGCCTGGGCCGACGACCCGGCGGCGATCCCGGACGACGTGCGTGCGGAGTACCTGCGGGCGAGCGCGGCCGCGGTGCCGTCGATCGTCGCGGACTACCGCGCCTCGGCGGACATCGACGTCGAACACGACCAGGCCGACCTCGACGCCGGCTCGCAGCTCGCCATGCCGGTGACGGTCGTCCAGCAGGACTGGGGCGCACAGCTGGGCTACGACGCCGCCGGCGTGTGGAAGGCGTGGGCGCCCGACCTGGACCACCGGCTGACCCGGGCCGGGCACTTCATGGCCGAGGAAGCACCCGGCGAGATCGCGGCGGCGATCCGGGACCTGCTGGCCCGCTGAGCCCGCCGCCGGACCGCAAGATCCGCGGCGCCCTCGGCCGGGTCGGCTCGCCGGCCCCTGCGCCGGCCCGCTGTCCGGTCCTACATCCGGTGGTGCCCAGCCGTGCTCAATGCGGCCCACCGGTCCGGCCGGGTTGCCGCAGGAGCTGGCCGGTGAGGCGTTCCTTGGCCAGGGCGAGGTGGCGGCGGTAGGTGCCGTAGGGCACCCCGAGCCGCCGGGCGGCGGCTTTGTGGGTGCGGGAGGCGTCGATGTAGGTGGTGGTGAGGGCTTCGTGGGCCTTGACGCCCGCGGGGTCGGTCTGCAGCGCGTCGAGTGCGGTGGTGATGGCGTCGCGCAGGTCCGCCACCGGGTCGGCCGAGCCGGGCGGCACCAGGTGGCTGTGCAGCAGGACGCTGGTCGCGAACGCCCGTGGGGTGTGCCACGTGCGCAGGGCTTCGAGCACGCCCTCCTCGAACGCGGCGCGCTGCAGGCGGCCGTCCGGGCCGCCGGTGGACGCGGGCCAGGTCGCCACGGGCGCGACGAGGGCGCGAGCCCGGTGTTGCACCCACTGTTCGACGGTTTGCCGCCGCCAGTCCCGGCCGAAGACGTGCTGCCGCCGCCCGCCCACGTCCACGGCCGCGACCTCCCTCAGTCCGGCCTCGCCGAGGTAGCGCCGCCACCGGTCGCCGTCTTCGAAGACGGTGAAGGTCACGGCGCGGCCGTGGACCCGCATTTCCTCGGCGATGGTGCGCCGGCTGACCAGGTCCATCAGCGGCGAGGGCTGCTGGTGCCGGCCGGGCTGCACCGCGAAGCGGCGGATGCCCAGGTGCTCGCCCGGGCCCAGGGGAGCGGACGTCTCCACCAGGTCCCAGACCGTCGCGATCACCGGGTCGGCGGCGCGGTCTTCGGGCCGCGGTGTGTCCAGCCGCAGGATGGCCATGAACGACGCGGGTGTGGCGGAGCCCGCGTGGCGGTGGACGCGGAAGGCCTCCGGCTGGCGGCGCACCCAGTGGGCGACCGCGGCCGCCGATGCCGGCCCCTCGGCTTCCTCGGCCATGCGCAGGACATCGGGGACGTCTTCGGGCCGCAGCGGGGCGTCGTCGATGTGCGGGTGCTCGCGGAAGTTGTACAGCTTGTCCGGACCGGCCTGGTCGCGGAAGAGGAACATCCACTCCGCGACCCGCAGGAGCGCGTCGTCCTCGGTCGCGCCGCGGACGGCCTGCAGGCAGGCGAGGGAGATGCGGACGCGGACGTCGTCGTAGCGCTCGGGGTCGCGCCAGCGCAGGTCGGCCGCGAGCGTGGCGCGCACCGCGTCGTGGGGGTGCAGCCCTTCGGGCGTGGCTTCGATGTAGGGCAGCTGGCGCAGCCAGGAGAAGACCGCCGCGGTGTCCTCGTCGCCCAGCACCGCGCGCAGCAGGGGCTCGCGGGTGACGTAGGCCTGGGCGACGACTTCGAGGGCGCGTCGGTGGACGGCGCTGGGCAGGTCGCCCACCAGCCGGTCGACCAGGGTGGTCAGGACGTCGCCGGTGGGCTTCCACGGTGCGCCCGGGGCGGCGGGCACGGAGGCGGCCAGGGAGAGGGCGAGCGGGCTGCCGCCGGCGAAGGCGACGAAGGCGCCGCGCTGCTCGGCGGGGACCCCGCGGGCGGCGAGCAGGGCGTCGGACTGGGCGGCGTCGAGGGGGCGCACGGGCAGTGCGGTGAACAGCCGCGCCCACCCGGGATCCAGCGACCACTCCGGATCGGGGGCGGTCCGGCCGGCCAGCACCACGATCGCGTTGTCGGCGAGCCGCAGCAGGAAGGTCTCCCGCAGCCACGCCTCGAGCGGCCGGCACTGTTCGAAGGTGTCGATGAGCAACACCGCGCCGGGCTCGGCGCACGCCGGGGCCGCGGCTTCCTCGAGCCGGTGCGGGTCGGCGTCGAGGAACCGGGCGTCCACGGGCACCACCCGGCGGCCGGCGAGTTCGGCCTGCCGGGCGGCGTAGCGCAGCAGGGAGGACTTGCCGATGCCGCCGGGACCGTGCAGGAAGGCCACGAGCGGAGCGTCCGCCGCGCCCGACAGCATCCGGTCGAGGACCGCCTGCTCCGGCTCCCGGCCCACGAGCGCCTCGGCCCGGGCCGCGGCCAGCCGGTCCGCCAGTCCCGTCACACCCAATCCGGCCTCCTCTCGTCAGGTCCATTTTGCCTTCGAAGATCCGGTTGGTGCATCGGTCAGTTCGCCGTCCGGTGGGCACGGCAGGAGATCGGCGTGCCCACCGTCATCGGCACCCGGCAGCAACTCCGGCCGTGAAGGCGCCTCAGCCCCCACCTTTGCGGCGGCGGGGCGCGGCCGAGCGCGGCGGCGCCGAGCGCATGTGCTCGCGCACCGGGGCCAGCAAGGCGGCGAGGGTCCTGACGTCGTCGGACGAGAGAGGCTCGAACAGCAGGCCGCTGACCACCTCGACGTGCCCGGGCAGCACCTTCGCGAGCAGCGCGCGCCCGGCGCCGGTGATGGTGACCGTGATGCTGCGTTCGTCGTCCGGGGAAGGGGTCCGCTCGACCAGGCCGGCTTTTTCGAGCAGCCCGGCCTGGTAGGTCAGGCCGCTGCGGCTGTAGACGACGCCGTCGGCCAGGTCGGTCATGCGGTGGCTGCCGGTGGGGGAGTCACCGAGGCGGGCCAGCAGCTGGAACTGCACGTAGCTGAGGTCGCCGGCTTCGCGCAGCTGCTGCTCGACGGCGTGCCGGAGCAGGCTGGTCACCTCGATCAGGTCGAAGTAGGCACCGAGCTGCACGGGGTCGAGTGACGGCGGCGCATCGGTCATGTCCCGCAGTCTACTGCTTCGAATTCGAACGGTGTCCGGTGGCGGGCACTTCTGGGCCCGGTTGAGCACCTCGGAACGTGGCGATCGGGCAGGGGGTTGCCGCAGGGTCGCGGCCATGAGCATCCCCTATCTCGCCCAGCGGGAGGACCAGCAGCAGCTCGAGTGGATCGGCGGAAGCGTCTTCAGCGTCCTGCTCGACGCCGAGGCGACCGGTGGGCAGCTGACCGTCGGCCGGTTCGACGTCGGCGAGGGCGAAGCGCCGCCGTTCCACCTGCACTACAACGAGGACGAAGTGTTCCTGCTGCTGTCCGGCTCGGCGCTGGTGTGGGCCGGTGACGAGGAGCACGAGCTGGCCGAGGGCGGCATCGTGTTCCTGCCCCGGCGCATCCCGCACAGCTACCGCATCACCTCGGAGAAGGCCGACCTGCTGCTCATCGCCACCCCGGGCGGGCTGGAGAAGATGTTCCGCCACGCCGGCCGCGACCTGCGCGAGCCCCGTCCGGAGGGCTTCGAGATCACCCCGCAGCTGCTCGCCGAAGCCGCCGAACTGTCCGGCAACGTCGTCCTCGGCCCGCCTCGGTGACCCACTTCACTTGCTTCGACTTCGAAGCAGTTGTACGGTGTCCGTAGTTGCTTCGAATTCGAAGTGAATGAGTGAAGGAGACTCCGATGAAGGCAGTGCGTTTCCACGAGTACGGCGACCCCGGCGTCCTGCGGTACGAGGACGTGGCGCAGCCGGTTCCCGGCCCGGGGCAGGTCCGGATCCGGGTGGCCGCGACGTCGTTCAACTCCGTGGACGGCAACATCCGCGGCGGCTTCATGCAGGGCCCCATCCCGGTGTCGCTGCCGCACACGCCCGGCCTCGACGTCGCCGGCACGATCGACGCGCTGGGCGAGGGGCTGGACGGCCTCGCGGTCGGCGACGAGGTCGTCGGGTTCCTGCCGATGGACAAGCCCGGCGCCGCCGCGGAGTACGTCATCGCGCCGGCCGAGGTTCTCGCGGCGGCGCCGAAGAGCGTCCCGCCGGCCGACGCCGCCGCCCTGCCGCTGGTCGGGCTCACCGCCTACCAGGCGCTGTTCGACCACGCCGAGCTGACGGCGGGACAGCGCGTGCTGATCAACGGTGCCGGGGGAGCGGTCGGCGGCTACGCGGTGCAGCTGGCGCACAACGCCGGCGCCCACGTCATCGCCACCGCGAGCCCCCGCAGCGCCGACGCGGTCAAGATCGCCGACGAGGTCGTCGACCACACCACCACGAGCGTGACCGACGCGGTGACCGAACCGGTCGACGTCGTGCTCAACCTCGCGCCGGTCGCCCCGGAGCGGCTGGCCGAGCTGGTCACGCTGATCCGGCCCGGCGGGGTCCTGGTCAACACGACGGTGTGGATGCCCGCACCCGGCGACGAAGCGCGGGGCGTGCGCGGCATCGACCTGTTCGTCCGCGGCGACGCCGACCAGCTGGCGAAGCTGGTCGCGCAGGTCGACCGCGGCGAGCTGCGCGTCGACGTCGCCGAGCGGGTGCCGCTGGCCGACCTGGCCGCCCTGCACGCCCGGGCCGCCGAAGGCGCGGTGCACGGCAAGGTCGTCGTCGTCCCGCCCACCGCCTGACCCCCGACTTCCGAAAGGCCCCTGTCATGGCACTGAACCTGGACCCGGAAATCGCCGAAGCCCTGGCCCCGATGGCCGGCGCGATGGCCGCCACCACACCACCGGCGGTCGGGGACGTCGAGGCGCAGCGCGCCCTCTGGGAGCCGATCATCGGCGCCGCGGGGACCGCCCAGCCGATCCCGGCCGACGTCAAGACCACCGACTGCTTCGCCACCGCCGGCGACGGCGCGCAGATCACCATGCGCTGGTACACCAAGGAAGGCGCCACGGCAGGGCCGGCGGTGGTGTTCTTCCACGGTGGCGGCTACGTCTTCGGCCACATCGACCTGTTCGACGGGCCGGTCTCCCGCTACGTCTCCGCCAGTGGCGTGCCGATGCTGTCGGTCGAATACCGCCGCGCTCCCGAGCACCCCCACCCGACCCCGGTGGAAGACGCCTACACGGCACTGCGCTGGCTGCACGACCACGCCGCCGAACTGGGTGTCGACCCCGGCCGGATCGGGGTGATGGGCGACAGCGCCGGCGGCGGCCTGGCCGCGGCCGTGTCGATCCTCGCCCGCGAGCGCGGCGGCCCGGCCATCGCGCGCCAGATCCTCATCATGCCGATGCTGGACGACCGCACCACCGAAGCCGACCCGCACAGCGCGCCGTATCTGCTGTGGTCGGCCGACGACAGCCGCACCGCGTGGCCGGCCCTGCTCGGCGCCGCCGCCGGCGGCCCCGACGTCCCGCCCACGGCGGCCCCGGCCCGGCTGGAGGACGCGACCGGCCTGCCCCCGGCCTACATCGAAGTGGGCCAGCTCGACCTGTTCCGCGACGAAGACACCGCCTACGCCACGAAACTCGCCCACGCCGGCGTGCCGGTGGAGTTCCACCTCCACCCCGGCGCCCCGCACGAGTTCGACGCCATCGCGTTCGACGCCGACGTGTCCCGGCGGGCTGTCGCCGACCGCGTCCGGGTGCTCAAGTCGATCTGAGCGGCCCCTCGGGTCGTTCCTGACCCCGGCGCCCGGCCCGGCGAAGTTTGCCGGGTGCGGTGCCGTAGTGCCGCCTGAAGGCCTTGGCGAAGGCGAACTCCGAGGTGTAGCCGCTCTTTCCCGCGATCACGCGCAGCGGGGCGTCCGTGTCGCGCAGCATCCGGGCGGCGAGGGTCAGCCGCCACCAGGTCAGGTAGGTGAGCGGTGGCCGGCCGGTCTTCTCGGTGAATCTGCGCGCGAACGGCGCCCGGGACAGCCCGGCCCGGGCCGCGAGGCTCGCCACGGTCCAGGGGTGCGCCGGGTCGCTGTGGATCGCGTGCAGCGCCGCGGTGATCGCGGGGTCCCGCAACGCCGCGGCCCAGCCGGTCGCTGCCGTACCGGTGGCGCGCTCGTCGAACCAGGCGCGCAGGAGGTACAGCAGCAGCGCGTCGAGCAGGGCCGGGATCAGCGCGTCCGTGCCGAGCCGGGGGCGTTCCAGCTCGGCGCTCAGCAGCTCGACCACGGCGCGGAGATCGTGGTCGAGCCGGGCGGGCAGGTGCACGACCTCGGGCAGGCTCGCCAGCAACGGGTGCACCTGCGCCGGATCCAGGCGGTACGCGCCGCAGAGCGTCACGGTCTTCGGGCCCGTACCCGTCTCCGGCCGGTTCGCGTACCGCTCGGCGAACCCGGGATCGTCCGGGTCGCAGGCCTGGGTGTCGACCGGCGTCGCCGGGCTGTCGGCCAGTGCGTGACCCTGCCCGTGGGGCAGGAAGACCACGTCGCCCGCGGTCAGCGGCAACGGCTCCGCGTCCGCCCGCACGAGCCAGCAGGTCCCGTGCAGCACCACCTGGAATCCCGCGGCGCCCGGTACCGGCGCGAACCACTGGCCCCAGGGCGCGTTCCACACCACCCGGGCCGAGCGCGGCTCACCGGTGCGCAGCACGGCGAGTACGTCGCTCAAGACATCCATGGTCTCTCCTGCGAGACGATCGGACAGGAAACGAGGATTTCGACGCATGGAGTGTCTCCCCGGCCCGATCCTAGGGTGATTTCCATGAGAAGCGCCCGGATCCACCGCCACGGCGACCCCTCGGTCATCGAGATCGAAGACATCCCGCGGCCGCTCCCCGCCGACGGCGAGGTGCTGGTCGAGGTCGCGGCGACGTCGTTCAACCCGACCGAGACCGCCCTGCGCTCCGGGGCACTGCGGTCGCTGTTCCCGATCGAGCTGCCCCGCACCCTCGGCTGGGACGTCGCGGGAACGGTGGCCGGCCGCCCGGTCATCGGCTGGCTCGACCGGGGTGCGGCCGCGGAGTACGCCGTCGCGCCGAACGGACGCCTGGTTCCCGCGCCCACGAGCATTCCGCTTTCCGACGCCGCGGCCATCCCGCTCGCCGGTCTCACCGCGTGGCAGGTGGTCTTCCCGCACGTCTCCGCCGGGCAGCGCGTCCTGGTCAACGGCGCGGGCGGCGGGATCGGCGGGTTCGCCGTCCAGTTCGCGAAACGCGCGGGCGCCCACGTCATCGCCACCGCGAGCGCGCGCAGCGCCGACGCCGTCCGGCGGCAGGGCGCCGACGAGATCATCGACTACACCAGGGGGTCCGTCGCGTCGGCGGTGGAGCCCGTCGACGTGCTGATCCACCTGGTCGGCACCCCGCCGCCATGGACCCCGCCGGTGCGCCGGTCCGGCACGATCGTCTCCGCGGCGGCGCCCGTGACCGCGCCGCCCGGGGTGACCTCGACCCACGTGGTGGTCCGCTACGACGCGGCCCAGTTGACCGAACTGGTGAACCTCGTGGACGCGGGCGCCGTGACCGTCGACGTCACCGAGACGCACGCCCTCGACGGGCTGGCCGACGTGCACCGCAGAAGCGAGGCCGGCGACATCCGCGGGAAGGTCACGATCCATTGCCGTTGACCGCCGTTGACCGCCGCCGCCTCGGGCGGCCATCCCCAAGGATGAGGCGGCCTCACCACCTGCCGCGATGATGTCGGCGACCACGCCGGGCTTTCGCTTGGCCTTTTCCGATATGAACACCCGGAGTAGCCGTCGCAGGGCGAAGTCCGGACGGGCAACCCGGCCAGAAAAACGGGCACTCCTGGTTGGCTGCCGGTCCTTTCCGGTGCATCGCGGCCGCGACCGGCGATAGAGTGCAATGGTCACGCAGGTGGAGTTCGTCCTGGGTCAGTCGCTTCTTCGTAATTGTGCTAGCCGTTCCAAGTGCCCGACAATGACGTGCGCAGATCCGAAAGACCCGGGAAACAACAATGGGTTGCGCGTTTCCGTCGGTGACGAATGGAGTTCTTTTGCTCTTCAGTGACGGGAAAGTGCGCGCCGACTACGCGGATTTCGTGGACCGCCAGATCGCCGCGGTCCGCCGCGTCCACGCGGGTGAAGAGGATCTTCCCGCCTTGCACGCGGACAAACTCATCCGGACGCTCGTCGCCGCCGCGGATTCCCGGCAGTTCGGGAGTGTGCTCGCCGGTTGGCGCGACGAGGAGACCGTGGTGCGGGCGCGGGCGGACGAGCCTGCCGTCTTCGTCGAGAAGATGCTGGCCGAACTCGCCGTCCTCGGGCAGGCCGAGTTCCGGTCCGGCTCGAGTGCGGTGTTCACCCGCCCGATCGGCGAGTTCCTGCACTACTACGAATCCTCGGGAACCACCGGCGACCCGGTGGCCGCGCCCAAGGCACTGGACGACCTCGCCGCGAACACGATCAACATCGGCGAAATGTGGCGCCGGGTGCTCACCCCGGCGGACTCCGCGCTGATCCTGATCAACGGCCCGTTCGCGCCGGCCGGGTACCAGTTCGAAAAGGTGATGGAGTACCTGGGCGTGCTCTCGCTCCGCCTCTGGGTCGACAACGTCACCGGTGACTACACCCGGATCCTGCGGTTGCTGCGTGAACTCTCGGTCAGCACCTATGTGGGTTCCCCTTCGCGTCTGCTGGAGATGCTGCATTTCGCGTACCGGCGCGGAGAGCCGCTGCCCCGATTCAGGCAGCTGCTGCTCATGGCCGAGCAGGCCGGTCCGTCGCTGCTGCGGCACCTGGAGCGGCTGACGGGGGCGAAAGCCTTCGTGGGCAGCTTCGGCTCATCGGAGACGGGCACGACGGCGGCCACCTGTGAGCAGGGCAGGTTGCACCTCCAGGTGCAGAGCTACCTGTTCGAGCTCGCCGACTCCCAGGGCATCCGGCCGGTCCGCGGCGGCCACGACGTGGGCGAACTGGTGGTCACCTGTCTCGACCTGCGCGCCCGTCCCCTGCTGCGCTACCGGACCGGTGACCTGGTCGAGGTGACCGGGACACCCTGCCCGTGCGGGGTGGCGCTCCCGGTGGTGCGGACCCTGGGCCGCGTCCACGACGTCATGCGCCTCGGCAGCGACGGTGTCCGCCAGGAGGACGTCGAATCGGTGTTGTGGGCCGGAAACGAGACCGAGGCAGTGCCCTTCACCGTCCTGAACTACATGCTCGTCCTCCGCGGCACCGATGTCGTGTGCCTGCTCACCACCGATCGCGAACCGGAGGCACCCGGCCTCGACGCGGTACGCCGGCGTCTGGCCGGCCTGTTCGACGGCCGCACCCTTTCCGTGCGGACCGTTCCGGCGCTGCCGCCGCTGGCTTCCCTCGGTTCGTACCTCGGCTGGAAGCTCTCCCGGCTGGTCGACCTGGACGACCCCGCGATGACCGACCGGCTTCCCCCGCCCATCGCGGAGGTGGTCCGCGTTTCCCTCGCCGAGATCGAAGCCGCCACCGGTTTGCGCCCGGCGATCCACTCGACCGAAGGAGCCCGATGAGCTCTCCCGAACCCCGGCCCGCCACGACGGACGCGGAGAAGGCCCAGTTCGTCCTGGGCGTCTACTTCCGGACGCAGGCGGCGATCGAGAAGTACCTCGGCGCCGAAGGGCTGCCCGCGTGGACCGACCACGTGGCCGGCATCAACTCCGCGGCCATGCTCAACCGCATCGAGGACCCGGCCGACCGCGCGCGCGATCTGCTGACCGGGCTCGCCACCATGCTCGACGTCTACGGCTCCGACACGGTCCGGACCGACGAGCCGCGCAGCACTTCACTCGCCGTCCGCCGCTGCGGGATCTACGACTACCGCGAGCGCGCGCAGGCGCAGGGCGTCGAACTGACCCTGCGGCGACCGTGTGAATACTGCGTCGACCTGCATCACCGGACGGCGGACAAGCTCGGTGTCACGGTGGAGCACGAACTGGGGGAGCGCAGCTGCCACTGGACCGTGCAGGTGCCGGAAGCCGCACCCGGGAAGGACCTTCCGTGACCGCGGCCGACACCCTGCCGCTGCCGTACCGGCGTGCGGCGGGCTGCCCGTTCGACCCGGATCCCGAATTCGCCGAGCTCCGCACCACACGGCCGGTGTCCCGGGTGCAGATCAACGGCGGCGACGAGGTCTGGTTCATCACCCGGTTCGACGACGCGCGCCAAGTGCTCGGCGACGACCGGTTCAGCAGCGAGCTGACTCCGCTGGGGATCGTGCTGCCGGAGCCGGAGGACCGGACGTTGGCCGAGGAGCTGCGGTCGCAGCAGCCGGGGACGTTCATCGAGTGCGACCCGCCGGAGCACACCCGGCTCCGGCGGATGATCGCGGGCGAGTTCACCGAGCAGCGCATCCGCGCCCTGCAGCCGAGGTTCACCGAGATCGTCGAGGAGCGGCTCGACGCCATGGCCGCCGCCGGACCGCCGGTCGACCTGGTCGACGTGTTCGCCCTCCCCGTGCCGTCGACGCTCATCTGCGAACTGCTCGGCCTGGACGCGGAGGGTTTCGACTTCGCCGCCCTCACCGCGATCATGACCGACGTCATGGCGAGCCTCGAGAACCTGATCCCGGCCCGGGACGCGCTGCGCGCCGGGATGCGCGCTCATGTGGTGGCCACCCGGGCCGATCCCGGCGACAACCTGCTGGGGCGGGTGATCCGGCGGTACGGCTCGGAGGTGACCGACGAAGAGCTCGTCGGGATCGGCAACCTGCTGCTGGTCGCCGGCCACGAGACCACGGCCAACATGCTCGGGATCGGCACGTTGGCCCTGCTGCGCCACCCCGCGCAGCTCGCCCGGCTCCGCGACGATCCGGCGATCGTCCCGGCCGCGGTGGACGAACTGGTCCGGTACGTCTGCATCCCGCACCACGGCGAGATCCGCACGGCCACCGCCGATGTGCTGGTGAACGGGACGGTGATCCGCCGTGGCGAGCAGGTGCTCGTGTCGCTGCCTTCGGCGAACCGCGACCCGGCCAGGTTCGGGCGACCCGACGAGCTGGACTTCGACCGGCCGCCACGGACCCACCTCGCCTACGGGTACGGCATCCACCACTGCGTCGGCCAGTCCCTGGCCAGGATGGAGATGCACGTCGCGTTTCCCGCCCTGCTGAAGAGGTTCCCGTCGCTGAAGCTGGCGATCGGCTTCGACGAGGTGTCCTACCGCCGGTCCAACGTGACCTATGGCGTCCGTTCGCTGCCGGTCACCTGGTAGCGCGCCCACGATGACAGGAGCAGCAGTGTCCAACATCGCGAAGGTACTGGCGAGGGTCGTGGTCGACGACCTGGACAAGGCCATCCCGCTCTACCGGGCGCTTTCCGGTGCCGAGGAGGTGCGGAAGTTCGCTCACCGGACCGTGAAACTGGCCAGCGTCGGGCCTTTCCTGCTGCTGCAGGCGGACGGTGCCGAGGGCTACACCGATCGGACCGCGACCATCCTCGTGTTCGACGTCGAAGCGGTCGTCCGGGACATCGAACTGGCCGGCGGCGAGATCATCGAGGGGCCGTCGGCCGGCCCCAACGGGGAACGGCTGGTGGCCAGGCACCCGGATGGTGCCGTCTTCGAATACATCGCCGTCCCGAACGGCTGATGGCAAGCTGCCGGTGGGCCCGACCGGCTACAGCCAGTCGTGCTCACGGGCGTATCGGGCCGCTTCGTGGCGGGTGCGGGTCTGGGTCTTCTGCATCGCGTTGGACAGGTAGTTGCGGACCGTGCCCTCCGCGAGGTGCAGCTGCGCGGCGATGTCGGCCACCGAAAAGCCCTCGCGGGTCGCGCGCAGGACGTCCAGCTCGCGGTCGGTCAGCGGGCAGTCGTCGACGACGGCCAGCGCCGAGACGTCCGGGTCGATCCAGCGCTTGCCCGCGTGCAGGGTCTTGATCACCGAGGTGATGTGGGCCGGTTCCGCCGCCTTGCTGACGAAGCCCTGGACGCCGAGCTTCAGCGCCTTGCGGAGCACGCCGGGGCGGGCGTGGCGGGTCAGCATCAGGATCACCTGGTCGGGGCGGGCGCGGCGGATCTTCTCGACCGCGCCGAGGCCGTCGACGCGGGGCATCTCGAGGTCGATGACCAGCACGTCCGGGCGGTGTTCGAGGGTGGCGGCCACCGCCGTTTCGCCGTCTTCGGCCTCGGCCAGCACCGTGATCTCGCCTTCCAGCGGCAGCAGCGCGGCCAGTGCCTTGCGGAGCAGGGCTTCGTCGTCGGCGAGCACCACCGTCGTCATCGTCGGGCCTCCTTCGGCGCGGGGAAGGCCGCGGCGGTGCGGAAGCGGCCGTCGGAGTGCGAGACCTTCAGCTCGGCGCCGTGCTCCGCCAGGCGCTGCCGGAGCACCGCCAGCCCGCCCAGCTCGAGCGGGCCGGTGTCCGGGGCGCCGTCGTTGACGATCGTGATCCCGCGCCGGGTGAGCGTGATCCCCACCTGGCGGGCGTCGGCGTGACGCAGGATGTTGGTCGTCGTCTCGCGCAGGACCTGGCCGAGCAGTTCACCCGCGGTGGCGTCCACTTCGGACTCGCGATCGACGCGGACGTGGATGCCCGCGGCCTCGAAGAGGTTCTTCGCGTTCTCCAGCTCGGCGGAGAGGTTGAGCCGCCGCTGGGCGTAGGCGAGTTCCTTGGTCCGGTCGATGGTTTCACCGACCAGGTCGTGCACCTCCCGCAGCTCGTCGCGCGCCCGATCCGGTTCGCGGTCCAGCAGCTTCTCGGCCAGCGCCACCTTCAGCTTCACCACGTGCAGGGTGTGCCCCTGGATGTCGTGCAGGTCGGACGCGAAGCGCACGCGCTCCCGCGTCACGGCGAGGTCCGCTTCGCGCTCGCGGGACTGCTCGAGCTCCGCGATCAGGTCGAAGAAGCGCTGGCTGACGAACATGAACCCGGTCGAGACCAGCATGGCGACCGCGGGCACGGCGACGAACTGGAACAGCCGCCAGCCGGTCCGGTCGTCGTGCACGAGGACGTTCGCCGCGCCCAGCCCCGCGATCAGCACCGTCAGCCCGGCCAGCGCGGCGAGCCGGTGGCGGGGCAGCGGCGGGATGAGGTACGACCCCACGACGGACAGGCTGAAGAACGCGGCGGTGTCGTCGGTCAGCGACCCGGCCAGCGACACCACCGCGGTGACGGCCAGGCTCGGCCGCGCGACGCGCAGGTAGTCGCCCGCGGTCCAGCGTTCGGCGGTCGCCAGCGCCGCGACCAGCCCGACGACCTGGAGCACGACGTGCCACCAGGACCGGGCGGTCAGCAGCAACAGCACCCCGACGATCGCCAGCGGCGGGACGGTCGTGATCAGGTTCAGCCGGCGCAGCCGTTCCTGAACCTTCCCGCCGGTCCAGGACGTCCTGCGCGCGATCGTCGGCACCTCCACCGGCCGAGCGTATCCGGCTGAGCGGGCCGCACCAGTGACACCACGTCATGTGTCCGGGTGACGCCGCCGCACTGCCGGGCCGCGCCGATCCACGCTGGAATTCGGGGCATGTCCACGACACCGGTCATCGACGTCGATCGCCTCACCCTCACCTACGGCGGCTTCACCGCCGTGAAAGACCTTTCGTTCCAAGTGGATCGCGGGGAGCTGTACGCCCTGCTCGGCACGAACGGCGCCGGCAAGACCTCGACCCTGGAGACGGTCGAAGGCCACCGCGCGCCGGCCTCGGGCGCCGTGCGGGTGTTCGGGAAGGACCCCCGCGACCGCGCCGCCGTCCGCCCGCGGCTGGGGATCATGCTGCAGGAGAGCGGGTTCTCCGCCGATCTGACCGTGCGCGAGACCGTCGGGCTGGTCGGGCGGCTCACCGGGCGGCACGACGACGTCGGGCGCCTGCTCGGTGTGGCCGGCCTCACCCGCAAGGCGGGCACCAGGGTCGGGCAGCTCTCGGGCGGGGAGAAACGGCGGCTCGACTTCGCCACCGCCGTCTACGGCACGCCCGAGCTGGTCTTCCTCGACGAGCCCACCACCGGCCTCGACATCCAGTCTCGGGACGCGCTCTGGGACGCCGTCGACCGGCTGCGCGAGGACGGCTCCACGATCGTGCTCACCACGCACTACCTCGAGGAAGCCCAGCAGCGCGCCGACCGCATCGGGCTCCTGCACCAGGGTGCCCTCCACCGCGAAGGCACCGTCGCCGAGCTGACCCGGACGCTGCCGTCCACCATCCACTTCGGACTCCCGGACCACGCGCCGTCGCCGCCGCTGCTGGCCACGCGGGGGGTGGACGGCAAGTTCCTCGTCGAGACCTTCGGCCTGCAGAAGGACCTGCACACGCTGCTCGCCTGGGCGCAGGACCAGGCCGTGGAGCTGCTCGACCTGCAGGCCGGCCCGACGCGGCTCGACGACGTCTTCCGCGCCATCGAAAACTCCTGAACGGGGGAACCATGTTGACGATCGCCCGCGGCGAGCTGATCCAGCTCTTCCGCAACCGCCTGGTCCTGGTCACCGCCCTGGTGCTGCCGGCCGCGCTCAGCGCGTTCTTCATCGCCCGGCACGACGTCTTCGCCGAAATGGGGAGCCTCGGCTACATCGCCACGCTGACCTTGTTCTTCGTGCTGGGCATCGGCCTCTACACCACGACGGTGACGACACTGGCCGCCCGCCGCCAGAACCTGTTCCTCAAGCGGCTGCGCTCGACCGCGGCCGGGGACGCCGGCATCCTGGGCGGGCTGCTGCTGCCGGTCACCGCGATCGCGGTGGTCCAGATCGCCGTGCTGCTCGCGGTGCTGGCCGTGGTCACCGGGAAGCCGGCGAACCCGCTGCTGCTGGCCGCCGCCGTCGTGGCCACCGTGGTGATGATGCTCGCGCTGGGCCTGGCCACGGCCGGGCTGACGAACTCGCCGGAACACGCGCAGGTGACCACGCTGCCGATCAGCGTCGGCGTGATCGCGGTGGCCGGCTGGGTCGGCCTCACCGGCACCGGCGAGCTCACGCTGCTCAAGCGCCTGCTGCCCGGCGGTTCGGCGGCCGAGCTGGTGCTCGACGCGTGGAACGGCGGGAAACCGGCCGCCGACTCGCTGCTCCTCCTCGCCCCGACCCTGGCCTGGGTCTTCGTCGCGGTCGTGCTGGCGACCCGGCTCTTCCGCTGGGAACCGCGCCGCTGAGCGCGGTGCGAACGAAAGGAATTCCGATGCGCAAGACCTTGCTGGTGGCCGCGATCGCCGTGCTCGGCGCGACGACCGCCGTCCCCGCGGCCTCCGCCGCTCCGAACACCCTGGACTGGGGACCGTGTCCCGCCGGGGCGTTCCCGACGCCGGACCTGCAGTGCACGACCCTGAAAGTCCCGCTGGACTACCGGGAGCCGGGCGGGCGGACGATCGACGTCGCCGTGTCGCGCCTGCCGAGCAAGAACCCGGCGAAACGGCGGGGCGTGCTGCTGACCAACCCGGGCGGTCCCGGCGGCGGTGGCCTGGACTACCCGCAGCTGCTGAAGCTCGTGCGGATGCCGCAGGACGTGCTCGACTCCTACGACATCATCGGGTTCGACCCGCGCGGGGTCGCGCACAGCACCCCGGTGACGTGCGACCTGACGCCGGAGCAGATCGCGGTCGGCAACCTGCCGTACGCGAACGGCCCGGCCGACGTCGTGAAGCAAGCCGCGATCGCGAAGCGGGAAGCCGGGCAGTGCGCCGGGTCGAAGACCGGATCGATGCTGCCGTACGTCACGACGGCGAACACCGCGCGGGACATGGACCGCATCCGCACGGCGCTCGGCGAGCCGAAGGTGTCGTTCCTGGGCGCCTCCTACGGGACGTACCTGGGCGCGGTGTACACGACGCTGTTCCCCGAGCGCAGCGACCGGATCGTGCTGGACAGCAATCTCGGGCCGGGCGGCTACGACATCGACGCGATGCGCGGCTTCGCGCGGGGCATGGAGGACCGGTTCCCCGACTTCGCGGCGTTCGCGGCGAAGCACCCGGAGTACGGGCTCGGCACCACGCCTTCGCAGGTGACGGCCAAGTTCCACGAGCTGGCCGCGCGGCTGGACCGGACCCCGGTCGAGAGCATCGACGGCTCGGTCTTCCGCGGCTTGACGTTCGAGGGCCTGTACTCGACGGACCTGACGAAGCTGGCCCAGGACTGGCAAGGGCTCGAGCAGGGCCGGGCCCCGAAGCCGCCGGCGGAACCGGTGACCGGGGTGGAAAACCTGCTGGCGTCCCGGTTCGCGGTGGTCTGCGGCGACTCGGCGTGGCCGCGCTCGATCGCGAGCTACCAGCTGGACGTGGCCGTCGACCGGGTCCACTACCCGCTGCTCGGCGCGGCGACCGCGAACATCTCGGCGTGCGCGTACTGGGCCCCGCCGGCCGAGCCGCGGGTGCGGATCACCGGCCACGGCCCGGCGAACGTGCTGATGGTGCAGAACCAGCGTGACCCGGGCACGCCGTTGTCCGGGGCCCGCAAGCTGCGCGCGGCGTTCGGCGAGCGCGCCCGGATGATCACGATCGACCAGGGCGGGCACGGGGCCTATCTGTTCACGCCCAGCGAGTGCGGGAACTCGCTCGTGACCGGGTACCTGGTCAGCGGGAAGCGGCCGGACGACACCTTCTGCCCCGCGGGAAGCTGACCGAGGGCGGCGGCGGTGCCACCCCCGTCCCCGGGGTGGCACCGCCGCTTCGTGTTGCCGTCACGAACGAAGGGCACGCAGGCCGGCGCGGATTTCGCGGACCAGGATTTCGGGCTGTTCCAGTGCCGCGAAATGCCCGCCCTTGTCGGCCTCGCCGTAGTGGATCAGATTGCGGTAGGTGTCTTCGATCCAGCTTCGCGGCAGGCGCGGGATGTCCGCCGGGAAGACGGTGACCGCGACCGGGAGCGTCAGCTTCGGGCCGGCGAACGTGGCCGTTCTGTTCTCCCAGTAGATGCGGGCGGACGACGCTGCGCTGTTGGTGAACCAGTAAAGGGAGATCGCGTCGAGCATGTCGTCGACGCTCAGGACGTCCTCGGCGAGCCCGTGGTTGTCGGTCTTGGACTGGAACTTCTCGTAGATCCAGGCCGCCTGGCCGGCGGGAGAGTCCGCCAGTGCGAATCCGACGGTCTCCGGCTTCGTGCCCTGCAGGTGGTTCGAGCCGCCGAGGTCGCCGGTGTAGCGGGCGAGGGTCTCCACGGCGTAGCGCTGTTCGGGTGACAAGGTGTCGGGGATCCGAGCAGGAAAGGCGTACTGGGTGTTCAGGTGAATGCCGAGGAGCCCCTCGGGGCGCATGGCCCCGAGGGCGGTGGTGACGACGGCACCCCAGTCGCCGCCTTGCGCGGCCCACATGGTGTAGCCGAGCCGCTTCATCAGCTCCGCCCACGCGCCGGCGATGCGCGATGCGGTCCACCCGGTCTCCGTGGGCTTCTGGGAGAACCCGAACCCGGGGAGCGAGGGGACGACGACGTCGAAGGCATCGGCGGCGTCCCCGCCGAAGGAGACCGGGTCGGTCAGCGGGCCGATCAGCTTCAGGAATTCGACGATCGAGCCCGGCCACCCGTGCGTGAGGATCAGCGGCAGCGCGCCGGGATGCCCGGATCTGACGTGGATGAAGTGGATGTCCAGGCCGTCGATCTCGGTCAGGAACTGGGGGAGGCGGTTGAGCTCGGACTCGAAGCGCCGCCAGTCGTAGCCGTGCTGCCAGTAGCCGACCAGGGACCGGGCGTTCGCCACGCGGACCCCTTGCGACCAGTCGTCCACGGTTTCCGGATCCGGCCATCGAGTGCCGGCCAGTCGCTGCTTCAGGTCGTCGATCTCCGACTCCGGGATCGCGACGGTGAACGGGCGGACGAGGGTCGGGGCCGGCGGCGTCGGTGTGGTCATCGCCTTCTTCTCCTGAACGTCGAAGCGCAGCGCAAGTCATTGCACACTGGTGTGCAATCTATGTCATTGCACACCAGTGTGCAACAATGGTGCCGTGGCCACCGAGTCCTCCCGCGCGCGCTCGATGAGGGAGACGCGCGACCGCATCCTCGACGTGGCCCTCGACGTGCTGGGCGACAACCCCGACGCCGGCATGGGCGACATCGCCTCCGCGGCCGGCGTCGTCCGGCGCACGGTCTACGGCCATTTCCCCTCGCGCCTCGACCTGATCCGGACGCTCACGGAACGGGCCGTCGCCGAGATGACGGCCGTGCTCACCGAGGTCAGCGCCGCCGGCGCGGAAGCGGATGCGGCGTGGGTCGAGTTCGTCGCCCGCGTCTGGCCGGTGGCGGACCGGTACCGGGTGCTGCTGGCGCTGCGCCGTGGCGAATACGGCGAGGTGATCCACGGGCTGCTCGGGCCGGTCGACGAACTCCTCGCCGACCTCGTGAAACGCGGCCAGGACAGCGGTGTGTTCGGACGGCACCTGCCGGCGGGCGTGCTGAGCCAGCTCGCCTACGGCGTCGTGTTCGCCATCGCCGACAGCGACCAGCCGAACACCCCCCGGGCGGCGGCGATCACCAGCCTGTTGCTGCTGGGGGTCCCCGAAACGCACGCGACCGTCCTCGTCGACGACCAGCCCTGACCCGCAGCATCCGCGGCCGCTGGTGAAGAAGGGCCCCTTCAGCGACGCTCAATGCTGCTCGGAGGCCGCATCGTAGGCCGGTGGGGCGTAGATGTGCGTCGGCCGCAGCCGGACGATCAACCGGTGTGCGCCGGGTTCGGGCGGCGGGGTCGCGCCGCCCATGTGCAGGTCGTACATCACCTGGTGGAAGGCGCCGTCCGGGTCGTCGGTCAGTTCGACGACGCCGGTGATGGCGGCGTAGGTGAACTCCGCTCCGTCCGCGACCAAGCCGTGGACCAGCAGGCTGACCCGGGGATCCCGCTGCATGTTGAGGGTCTTGCGGCGGCCCGCGATCGTGCTGAACAGCACGTCGTCGCCGTCGGGCTTCACGAAGATCACCGAAGCCTGGGGTGAGCCGTCCGGGTTGGCGGTCGAGAGCATCGACAGGTGGGGCCCGGCGAGAATCCGGGTGGCGACCTGCCGCGCCGCCGCGCGGGGACGGCCGCTCAGAAAAGGGTCGAGGAAGGTGTGTTCGGTCATGCCACAGGTTGACTCGGCCGCCGTCGCCGAAGAATCGGCCGGACCGCGATTCCTTTCGGCGGGAGGGCGAGTCAGCATGCGGTGTGGCCATGCGTGACGCGAAGACCGACCAGTTCGACGCGGCGACCGCGCCCTTCCGGAGGGAGCTGTTCGCCCACTGCTACCGGATGACCGGCTCGATCGGCGACGCCGAAGACCTCGTCCAGGAGACCTACCTGCGGGCGTGGCAGGCTTTCGACCGCTTCGAGCGGCGGTCGTCGGTGCGCACCTGGATGTACCGGATCGCCACCAACGCCTGCCTCAGCGCACTGCACCGAGACCGGCGGCGGCCCCTTCCGTCCGGGCTGGGACCACCATCGACCGATCCCTACGCCGCGACCGCGCCGGCGCCGGCCGGGGTGAGCTGGCTGGAGCCGGTCCCGGACCGCCTGGTCGTCGACGACCTGTCCGATCCCGCCGAGGTGATGGCCGCCCGCCACCGCGTCCGCCTCGCCCTGGTGGCGATGTTGCAGGTGCTGCCGCCGCGCCAGCGGGCCGCCGTGATCCTCGCCGAGGCGCTCGACCTGCCCGCGGTCGCGGCCGCCGAGATCCTGGACGTGTCGGTGGCCGCGGCCAAGAGCCTGCTGCAGCGGGGCCGGGCTCGCCTGGCCGAAGCCGCCGTCGACGAGGCCGACGTGGCCGAGCCGACCGATCAGGGGGCCCGCCGGGTTCTCGACCGGTACATGGCCGCGTTCGAGCAAGCCGATCACGCCGCCATCAAGCGCCTGCTGGCCGAGGAGGCCGTGCTCGAGATGACCGGAACCAGCACGTGGTTTTCCGGGAAGGCGACCTGCGCGCCGTTCATCACCGCCCAGGCCATCGGCCACCCCGGGGACTGGGCGATGGTTCCCCTGCGGGCCAACGGCCGGCTCGGCGCGGCGGCCTACCATCGCGACAGCGACCAGACCCATCGCGCCTTCGCGATCGTCGTGCTGGCCACGACGCGATCGCACCTCAGCCGTATCACCTTGTTCAGCGATCCCGGGCTTTTCGGGCACTTCGCGTTACCGCCCCGGTGGCGGTAGGCGGCGAGCAGCCCGGGCCGACCGCCCGAACGTCGGCCAGGGCAATATCATCGTGCGTGAAGTCAGCTGACGATGGGGGTAAGTCGGTGCGTCCGTCTCCGGATGAGGTCGCCGGGGCGATCCTGGACTATTACGAGCTGCCCGCGAATCCTCCGGCGCCGTTCGAGAACTTCCCCGGCGCCGCGGGGCTGCCGCACCGCGAGGTGGTCGACCGCATCGCCGCCGATCCGGGGTTCCAGGCCGAGCGGATCGCCGAGCTCAAGAACGACCCCGCCCTGCCGCAGTACCGGGCGGAGGCGAGCGGCCTGCTCGCCTCCCTCGCGGAGGCCGGGTTGCCCGTCCTGGTGGTCTCGCACCTGGACGAGCTGCGGCTCGACGGGGAGAAGCTCGACTACCAGGCCCAGGTGCCGCTGCTGGTGGCGTGGCTGGACCGAACCGACTACTTCCCGCTGATGGGTGAGCTGGTGCGGACGTTGTCCTACGCCTTCGCCAAGAAGCAGGCCCGGCCGGTGTTCCTCAAGCTGTTCCGCGATCTGCCCGAGCTGCGCACCGCGGCCGGGCACGAGGTCACGGAGTACGACCGGGAAAACCTGCGCTGGGTGATCGGCCTGGGCCTGGCCAAGTTCGCCGACCACGCGGTCGCCGAGGAGTACCTGGACCTCATCACGGACGCGAAGTACGGCGGCGCCCGGACGGCTCTGGTCAGCGCGCTGCCGAAGCTGAAGGACGACCGTGCGGCGGCGGTGGCCATGAGCCTGCTGGACGATCCTTCGGTCGCGCACATGGCCGTCCGGGCTCTGGGCAAACTGAACCACACCGAGGCGAAGCCCCGGATCCGGGCCCTGCTGGCCGATCTTCCGTCCACTTGGGACGACAACGAGGTCTACAACGTCCGGACCGAGGCCCGCAAGGTGCTCAAGAAGCTGGGCTGACCGGCGCGCCGGCCACCGCCTACGTCCGCGGTACTGATCTCCGCTACCGGGAAGGCTGTTCGGTTGCCGGTCGGCGGGCCGGTCGACCGGGCTGATCCAGCCGGCGGCGGCCGTCGGTCAGCTTGCAGGTGAGAGCGGAGATCACCGCTCCGATGAGCGTTTCGTTCACGAGGCGCCACAACGGCTTCATCGATTTCGCTTTCTCGGTTCGGCGCGGCGGCATCGCGCCGCGGGCTTCGGCGCCCGGAGAGCGCGGTACCAAGAACCACGCTCTCCGGGCGGGCGGTGCGGTCAGGCGCTCCGGGCGAGCGCGGGCATCAGCCCGACCTGGGTCAGGAAGCCGGCGAGGTTCCAGTAGTCCCGGTTCTGCGTGATCGCGCCGTCGTGGCGGGTGCCGATCGTGAGCCCCGGGACGGCGAACGCCTTGCCGGTGGCGGGCAGCCCGAGTGCCGGGTTGGCGCGGTCGTGGGTTCCGGACAGCACCCATTCGAACGCGTAGTCCGCATCCGACGTGAGGACTTTGCGGACGGTGAACCGGTAGTCGCTGGACAGGCCCGCGTCCATGCCGAGCAGGAGCTGGCGCACCGCTTCGCGGCCGGTGAACTCGCCGCCGAACGCGGTGTCGACCACCTGCACGTCTTCCGCCATCATCGCGACCACCGCCGCGGCGTCGTGCCGGTTGCAGGCGTCGACGTAGTCCTGGATCCAGCCGGGCACCACGGGTTCGTCGCTCATGCGGCGGCCGCCGCGAGCACGGCTTCGACGACCTGCTCGGGCCGGGCGGCGGCGACGTCGTGGCCGCAGTCGGCCTCGATGATCTTGGCGCCGGCCCGGTCGGCCAGGAACCGCTGCAGGTCGGCGGGGACCGCGTTGTCCTCGGTGGCGACGACCTGCCACCTCGGGAGGTTCTCGGCGGGAACGTCCGACACCACGCCGCCCAGGGCTTCGCTGGTGACGGGCCGCTGGGCGAACGCGGCGATCCGGACCTGCTCGGCGTTCAGCCCACCGGCGTAGACCTCTTCGTACCGTTCCGGCTTGATGTACAGGTCGGTGCGGCCGTCCGGGGTCGGCACCAGGACGAGGTTGTCCGGGGTCAGCAGCGAGCCGGGGTATCTGCCGTTGAGCTCCGCCGAGCTTTCGCCCGCCTGCGGGATGAAGGCGGCGACGTAGACGAGCGCCTTGACGTTCCCGGCACCCGCGGCGGCCTGGGTGATGACCGACCCGGCGTAGGAGTGCCCGACCAGGACCACCGGCCCGGCGACGGTGTCCAGGACCGAGCGGACGTAGGCGGCGTCGGTGTGCAGGTCGCGCAGCGGGTTGGCCACCGCCATGACCGGGAAGCCCGCGCCGATCAGTTCGGCGGCGACGGCGCCGAAGGCCGTGGCGTCGGCGAACGCGCCGTGCACGATCACGATGGTCGGCTTGTCCCCGTCGGCGGACGGGGATGGGTGGCGGCCGAAGATGCCCACGAAAGCTCCTTGAATCGAGATGAGGTGACGTTCTCCCGAGTGGGAGGTACCTCAGAGGTTGGCCCGGGGGCGGCCGGTCCCGCCAATGCTTCTTTCCGCCGTTCTCATGCCTTCCCGGCATGAGAACGGCACCTCGACCGGCATGGGGTTGGCATAGGCTCCCGGCATGTCCCTCGACCTCCGGAAGCTCGGCTACTTCGTCGCGGTCGCCCAGAGCCAGAGCTACGTCCGAGCCGCCGCGGAGCTCCACATCACCCAGCCGGCCCTGAGCCGCCAGATCCAAGCGCTCGAGCAGTCCCTCGGCGTCACGTTGTTCACCCGCGACCGCCGCGGCACGGCCCTCACCGGCGCCGGCCGTCAGCTGCTGGAGGACGCGGTGCCGCTGCTGGCCTCCGCGGTCGCCCTCGAACGCCGGGTGCGTGCCGCCGCGCGGCTGGGCCATGAGTTCACCATCGGCTTCATGCCCGGGGTGCCGTTCACCGACCTGCTGGCCGAGTTCCGCGCCGCCCACCCGGACGTGTCGGTCGATGCCCGCTACGTGCCCATCGTCGAGCAGGAGCCGTACCTGCTGGACGGCACGGTGGACGTCAGTTTCGTGTGGCTGCCGCTGGAATCCCGCGAACTGCGGCACGTCGAACTGTTCGAGGTGCCGCGGGTGGCCGTGGTCCCGGCCGCTTCCCCGCTGGCCGGATCCACCGCGCTGACGCTGGAGGACCTGCGCGCCATGCCGCTGGTCGACGACCCCGGTTCACTGCCGGGCTGGCGCGGCGACAGCGCACCCCGCCGGCGTCCCCTCGTCGCCGTCGAGGAACGGCTGGAAGCCGTCGCCGCCGGAGAAGGATTCTGCGTCCTGCCCGCCGGTGTCGCCCGCTACCACCACCGCGACGACGTCACGCCCGTCGAAATCCACGACGCCGAGCCGGTTGTCGTCGCGCTGGCCTACACCCGCCACCGCACCATGCCGGAGATACAGCACTTCGCGGCCATGGCCCGCCGCCACCTCACCAGCCCCGGCGGCAAGGAGCCGTGATCAGGCGCCGGAGAGCTGGTGGGAGCTCTTTCCCCGTGCGGCGGCAATGGTCTCGCCCGGAAGCCGCCGAAGAGACCGCTGTCCGGCGGGGTGTAGCGGTTGGTCCCCGGCCGGCGACTGTCGGGTCATGGAGATTGAGTTGGCGGACGCGGTGGCGTCCGTGCGGGACGAGTTGCTGGCGGCCGCGGCGCGCGGGGCCGACGGTGAGTTCGAATTCGTCGTCGGGCCGATCGAGCTGGAGTTCGCGGTCGAGCTGCGCCGTGAGGCCAAGCTGAAGACCGGCTTCAAAGCGTGGGTGATCTCGGCGGATGCCGAGGGCGGTCTGGCGAAGGGCCGGACGCACAAGGTGAAGCTGACGATCACGCCACGCCGGCCCGGCGGCGGCGATCTCCTGGTCGCGGGTGACCCGGCCCGGCCGGCCGGGCCGGGTGAGGTGTCCGGGCAGACCGAACGCTGACGGGCGGTTCGGGATGGTGTGGGAGAGGGTCGTCGCGATCGGCGGCCCGGGTGGTCCGGGCTCGGGCTACGAGGTGGCGCCGCGGTTGGTGCTCACCGCCGCCCATCTCGTGGCGGAAGCCGGCGCGTCGGTGTCGGTGTTCCACCCCGGCCGGCCCGGGCTGTTCACCGGCACGGTGGTGTGGTGCGGCAGTCCCGGGGGACGAGACGACGCGGCGCTGGTCTCGGTCGGTGACCCCGGCTGGCAGCCGGTCGAGGGCAGTGGCGTGGTCTGGGGGCGCCCGGTGACGCACCGCGCGGGATTGGTGTGCGAGGCGTGGGGAGTGCCGGACCTGGTGCAGCGTCCGGGCCGCCCGATCGATGTGCTGCAGGTGCCGGGGAAGCTGAACCCGGGTGATCGGCTCGTCGGTGAACGTTATGTGCTGCAGCTGACGAGTTTTCCGCCGGAAGGCGAGTCGCCGTGGGGTGGGATGTCGGGGGCGGCCTTGCTCTGCGGCGACCTGGTCGTCGGCGTCGTCAGTACCGACCCGGCGGGCCGGGCGCACGCGGCGTTGGAAGCGGTACCTGTGTCGTTGTTGCTGCGCGATCCGGGATTCAGCTCCGTTCTCGCCCCGCACACCGGTGATGCGGGGCCGAGTTGCGAGGCGGTCGAGCTGTGGCCGCTGGCCGACGCGCCCTCCAGGGCAGCGCCTGGAGGGTCGGTGTCGTCTCCGGCGGGGTTGCTGCCCGCGCGGCGTGCGGTGGTCCCGTTCCACGGCCGGGAAGGCGTGCTGGCCGATGGTGCCGAGTGGGCCCGGTCGCCGGGGGTGGGGCTGTGGCTGCTGCACGGCCCGGGCGGGCAGGGCAAGACCCGGCTGGCACACCAGTTCGGCCGTCGACTCGCCTCCGATGGCTGGGCTGTGCTCTGGCTCGATGCCCGGGCGAGCTCGTTGGAGGTGCTGGCCGAAGTCCGGGTACCGACGTTGCTGGTGCTGGACTACGCCGAGAGCCGGACCGGCCAGCTGGCCGCGCTCGTCGAGGTGCTGTCTCGACGTGCCGGGGGCGTGCCGGTGAAGGTGCTGCTGCTGGCCCGCACCGCCGGCGCCTGGTGGACCGACACCGTTCCCGCGGGCGGCGACCTGAGCCAGGATCTGGCCGAGGCCGCTCGAGTGGTGGCGTTGACGGTGCTGGACGACGGTGCCGGGGACCGGCAGCGCAGCTACCGCAGCGCGGTGACCGCGTTCGCCGCCGCGCTCGGCAGGGTGCCCGGGCAAGCTCCGGCGTCGTGGCTGGAGGCGGCGGCTGCCCTCGTCGCCCGAGCTGAGCCGGACACCAGCGGGAACACGGTGCTGGCAGTCCAGATGACCGCGCTGGCCGATCTGCTCGACACCGCCGCGGCGCACGAGGACGACCCGCGGCGCCCGGGGCCGGAAGACCGGCTGCTGACCCACGAACGCCGCTACTGGGCCGCCACCGCGCAGGCCCACGAACTCGGGCTGAGCCCGGCGACGCTGGAAGACGTCGTCGCCGCCACGGCCCTGCTCGGCCCGTCCACCACCGACGAACTCGCCGCGGTCCTCGCTCGTGCCCCGGCGGTCGCCGACCTCCCTCGTGACCGGCGGAACGCCGTCCGTGACTGGCTTCTGCACCTCTATCCCGGCGAAGACCACGGTTTCGCCGGGCTCGCTCCCGACCGGCTCGCCGAACGCCTCATCGGCCGTCTGCTGGTGAACACCGCCCGGTCCGGCATCATCGAGCACCTCGCCGCCCACGCCGACGAGGCCGAAGCCGAGCGGTTGCTGACCGTGGCCACCCGAGCCGCCGCGCACCCGGCACTCGGCCCGCACGCCGGTGACGCGCTCGCCGCGCTCTGTGATCGCCACCACGGGCTGCTCGTGCCGGCCTTGCGTGCGGCGCCCCGCATCGAACAGCCCCGGCCTCTCCTGCGAGCCATCGACCGCGCCATCACGGATCCGGTCACCGACATCGCCGTCCTCGACCGGCTGTCCGAGGAAGTGCCGAAGGAGACACAAGTACTGGCCGACATCGCGGTCGCCATCGCCCACGCCCGGGTCGGCAAACTACGGCAGTCACCCTTCGGGGACCCGCAACAGGATGCCGCCGCCCTCGCGGCCGCCCTGAACAACCTCGCCAACCGCCTGGTCGATCTGGGCCGGCGTGAGGAGGCACTGGCTGCCGTCCGCGAAGCGGCGGACATCCGCCGCAGCCTCGCCGAGCAGGACCCCGGCCGCCACCTGTCCGACCTCGCCATCACCCTCAACAACCTCTCGCTCGGCTTGGGCGACCTGGGGCGGCGGCACGAAGCCTTGACCGCCATCCGAGAAGCCGTCGACATCCGCCGCAGGCTCACCGAGCGGCAGCCCGACGCCAACCTCCCCACCCTCGCCGGCAGCCTGAACAACCTTTCGAACGCGCTGTGCGGTCTCGGCCGGCACGACGAGGCACTGGCCCACCTCCGGGAAGCGGTCGACCTCCGCCGCCGGCTGGCCGGGCAGCGCCCCGACCTTCACCTGTCCGACTTCGCGTTGAGCCTGACCAACCTCTCGATCTTGCTGGGTGATCTGGGCCGGATCGACGAAGCGCTGGCTGCCGTCCGGGAAGCCGTCGACATTCGCCGCAGGCTCGTCGAGCAACACCCCGACGCCCACCTGCCCGGCCTGGCCAGGAGCCTCAACGCTTTCTCGGTCCGGCTGGGTGATGTCGGGCGGAACGACGAAGCGGTCGCTGCCGGCCGCGAAGCCGTCGAGGTCTATCGCCGGCTGGTCGAGCGGCACCCGGATGCCCACCTGCCCGAGCTCGCCGGCAGTCTCAACAACCTCTCCAACCGGCTCGGCCGCCTGGGGCGGCGCGACGAGGCCTTGGCCGCGATCGGCGAAGCCGTCGAGGCCTACCGCCGGCTCGCCGAGCAGTACCCCGGTGCCCACCTGCCCAACCTCGCCGCCGCCCTCAACAACCTCTCGAACCGGCTACGTGAAACGGGCCGACTTGAGGAGGCTGTGGCCGCAATGCGCGAAGCCGTCGACATCGCCCAGCAGCTCGCCGAACACCACCCAGCCGTCCATCGGGACGGTTTCAAGTCCTACCGGGATGCGCTCGATCGCCTGCTGACGGAGGCTTGAGTCAGCCCGCGTGGTGGCTGCCGGCATCTCCTCTCTCAATTCCCTGCTCTCCGGTCCGGTGCATTCGCGACCGGGTCGATCACCCGGATTCCGGGCGGTGCAACCATTTCCTGGTCAGTTTGGTGGCCCACGCCGAACGAGGCGAAGGGACCCCTGTCGGCGCGCGATCTCTGGGCGGGTGGTCGCCCGGTGCGGGCGAATACCGCAGGGGCCGGCCGGTTTCCAGCAGGCTCTTCAGGCTGGACAGCATCATCGGCCATTCGGGCTGGGCGAGGTCGATGAAGGTGCCGTACTGGTCGAAGTGGCTGGCCCGGACCGTCAGCTGGGTGGTCTCGCCGACCGGCTCGAGCTCGAAGGAAACCGTGGACAGGTGCTCGCCGCTGCTTTCGGTGTCGCTGGCTTTGCTCCAGCTGTAGGTCAGGAGGTACGGCGGTATCACGGTGTGGACGACGCCCGTGCCGTGCGGATTCGTGCTCCGCACGACGGAGCACGGCTGCCAGTCGGACCGCAGCGACATGCCGAAGCGCCACAGCGGCACCACGTCAGGAGCAGTCAGTGCGTGCCACACCTGGAGAGGTTCCGCGCGCAGGTAGATCGTGGAACTGAGGCTGGTACTGGGAAACTCTTCCGCTCCAGTCATTGCTCGCCTTCCGGGGTGGTCGGCGTCAGCACTGCCAGGTGGCGCGCTTGCCGGGCGCCGGGCGCTTCGCGAAACGGTCGACAAGCCAGGTTACCGCGCCGCGGTCAATCGAGGCAGAACTCGTTGCCTTCGGGGTCGGCCATCACGATGAACCCGGCGCTGAGCGGCGGCTCCGGTTCGAAGCGGCGGACCCGGGTCGCGCCGAGGGCGAGCAGCCGTTCGCACTCCGCTTCGAGCGCCGCCATCCGCTCGTCGCCCTGCAGGCCCGGGGCGGCCCGGACGTCGAGGTGGACCCGGTTTTTCGCGGTCTTGTCCTCCGGGACCTGCTGGAAGAACAGGCGTGGCCCGTGACCGTCGGGGTCTTCGACGGCGGAGCGGCTGTTGCGCTGCTCTTCCGGCACACCGACCCGCTCGAGGAACTCGTCCCACGCGGCGAAGGGGTCGGCGCCCTCGGGGAGCTCGACGCCGGGCGGCGCCGGGTGCACGTAGTCCAGCACCTCGCGCCAGAACGCCGAGAGCGCGCGTGGGTCGTGGGCGTCGAAGGTGACCTGGACGTGTCGGCTCATCGAAGTTCTCCGCGGGTCGTTGTCGGGCTGTGTCACCCCACCCTGCCACCGGAAGCGGACAGGTGCGGTCCTCGATTTCGTCGTGACCCGGACTCACGTGGCGTGATCGGCTCGTCGGCAAGTGGAGCCGGGGACAGGTTGCTGGCCGCCGAGGCTCAACTCCGCGGTCCCTCGATGCGGTGGAGCTGAGGGTGTTTGGCCGTGCGCTGGTCCCCGGAGGACTGGCCGCGCAGGCGCCTGCCGAGCCAGGGGCGGAGAAAGGTGGCTGCCCAACGCAGTTCGGCGGTGGCGCGCCATGGCGTTGACAGTGGGGTGGGCAGCGGGGGTGGAGGTTGGTTCCAGGAATCGTTGCTGCCCGGCAGCTGCAGGGCGTGCGCGACCGCGTCGGCGATCAGTTGGTGTCCGAGGGGGCTGCAGTGCAGCCGGTCTTCGCTCCAGAAGCGGCGGTCGGCGACGGAGGGGTGGCGGGCGATTTCCGCGACGGCGACGCCGTGCCGGGCGGCTGCGGCGCGGATGCGGTCGTTGATGTCGAGGATGCGGGAGCGGACCGGGCGGGCGAGGGGGATGATCCTGGTGAGGTCGGGGAAGGTCAGGGTCGCCACGCGGGCGCCGGAGCCGGTGAGGGCGGCGAACATCGCTTCCAGGTGACCGGCGACCGTGGCGGGTTCGGCCCGGAGCCGGAGCAGGTCGTTGACTCCGGCGACGACGGTGGCCAGGTCGGGGCGCAGGGCCAGAGCCGGCTCGAGTTGCTCGGACCGGACTTCGCCCGCGCGGCGGCCGCGGACGGCGAGGTTGGCGTACTGGAGGTCGGGGTTGTGGATGGTGAGGTGTTCGGCGAGCCGGTCGGCCCATCCCCGGAGGCCCACGATGTCGTCACCGTCACCGACGCCTTCGGTTTGGCTGTCGCCCAAGGCGACGTAGCGCAGGTACTTGCCGCTGACTGTCACGCCATCCTCCTAGTCATAATGTTGACTAATCATAACCATGCCTATGATGGGCTTGCCCCCACGTCGACGAGGAGGAGATGGGCCGGTGAGTCTGCGGCATGCGGTGCTCGCGGCGTTGCTGTCCGGTGAGTACAGCGGCTACGAGCTGGCCAAGGCGTTCGACGTGGGTGTCGCCAATTTCTGGTACGCCCGGCCGCAGCAGCTCTACCTGGAGCTGGCCAAGCTCGAGCAGGACGGGTTGATCAGCGGCCGGGAGGTGGTCCAGCGAACCCGTCCCACCAAGCGGCTGTTCGTGGTCACCGACGCCGGCCTCGCGGAACTGGCGCAGTTCGCCGCCGCCGCGGGCAAGCCGTCGTTCATCCGCGACGACCTGCTGGTCAAGGTCCAAGCCGTCGACCACGTCGACGCGGCACCGGTGATCGCGCAACTGGAGCAACGAGCCGCGGCGGCCGCGGCCAAGGTGGAGATCCTCGACAAGATCCTGCGGCGGTTGCGCGGGGATCTCGACGAGGAGACCTACCTGCGTCACGGGTCTCCGATCGGGCCCTATCTGACGTGCTTGCGCGGTCGGCGGTTCGAGCAGGAACACCACGACTGGTCGGTGCAGGCTGCCGCGCTCCTGCGTGATCGGGCGACTCGGCAGGGAGGCCCCCGCCCGATGTAACGAAGTTACGCAGATCGTAACGAGGTTACAGTATCGTGGCGAGTGCCGCGGGCGCGGAGGTGTCGGCCGCGGGGCGGAATCGGGTGCGACGATGGGGACCATGTCAGGGGATGCGACGGCGGGCGGGGTGCCGGAGCGGCTGGTGCAGGCCACGATCGGCCTGCTGGCCGAGCAGGGGCCGGCCGCGATCAAGGCGCGGACGGTGGCGTCCGCGATCGGGCTGACGACGTCGACGGTCTACCACCACTTCGGCGGGATCGCCGAGCTGGTCGCCGCGGTCGCCGATCACGGGTTCCGGGAACTGGACCGGGTGTTCGCCGAGTTGCCGGTGACCGACGACCCGGTGGCGGACCTGTTCGCGATGGCCCTGGCCTGCCGCCGGGTCGCGCGGGAGAACCCGCACCTCTACGACCTGATGTTCGGTCTGTCGACGCGGTCGACCTACCGGCCGCTCGCCGAGCCGGAGACGCGGCGGAGCGGGCGTTCGGCAGCGTTCCGGGGCGCCCACCGGCACGTCACCCGGGCCTGTGCCCGGCTGGTGGACACCGGCCGGGTGCAGGCCCAGGACCCCGAGGTGGTCGCCGCGCAGCTGTGGAGCTTCGTGCACGGCTACGTCACGCTCGAGCTGGCCGAGCACTTCGCCGAGTTCGCCGATCCGGTCACCGAGGTCCTGCTGCCGCTGGGGGTCAACTTCGCGGTCGCGCTCGGCGACACGCGGGAGCGGGCCGAAGCCTCGCACCACGCGGTGCTGAACCGCGTGGCGGCAAGCGCCTAGGACGTCACCGCCCCAGGAATTCGAGGGCCTGGGGGACGAACTCCTCGTGGTACTGGAAGATGCCGCCGTGCCCGCCGTCGGGGTAGATCACCAGCTCGGCGTTCGGCAGGCGCCGGGCCAGGTCGGTCGAGTTCTCCGTCGGCACCATCCTGTCGTTGTCGCCGTTGGCGACGAGCACGGGCACCTTGACGACGGAGAGATCGGACGGCTTCTCCAGTCCCCACTTGTGGATGGCCGCGAGCTGCGCGAAGTAGGACTTGAGGGCGATCGCCTTGTCCCGGTCGTTCGTGCGTTCCTTCAGCCGGGCCAGGAACTCCTTGCCCGCGCGGCGCCCGTTCGCGGTCCTGGTGAAGAACAGGAACTGCTTCGGGTCCTGGAACGTGAACAGTCCGCGGACGGTGTCCAGGTGCGACAGCTTGGTGACGTTCTTGATGCCCTCGCCACCGGCGGGGCCCGTCCCGGCGAGGATCAGCCTGCGGATCAGCTGCGGCTCCTGCTGGGCGATCACCTGGGCGACCATGCCGCCCATGGAGAAGCCGAGGATGTCGACCTCGGTCAGCCCCAGCGCCCGGATGAAGGTGACCGCGTCGGCCGCCATCGCCTGGATGCTCTTCGGCGTCGTGCCGGTGGACGCGCCGACTCCCCGGTTGTCGAAGGTGATCACCCGGTGGTGTGCGGCGATGCCGTCGACGACGCGAGGGTCCCAGTTGTCCAGCACCGCGGCCAGGTGGTTGAGGAAGATCACCGGCGTGCCGCCGTCCGGGCCGAGCTGCCGGTAGGCGTACGTGACGCCGTTGACGTCGATGGTCTTGGTGGGTGCGTCCTGGTAGCGCGTGATGGTGGTCATCGTGGTTCCCAACGCTTTGGATTATGACCGTACGACCATAAGCCGCGCTGGGTCTGGGTCGCAAGAGGATTGAATTATGACCGTAATTACATAGGTGGCGGCCTGGTGGAAGGTTGCTGCCCGACTGTAACGAAGTTACATTGTCCGTCATGAAACGAGACTTAGCAGGTAGGCGGCTCGTCTTGACGCGCGCGGCGTGCGGGGGCTGAGATGAAGGCATTCGTCGTCGAGAAGTACGGCAAGGACACCGTGCGCGCCGCGGAGGTACCCGTGCCCGCGGTCGGGGTCCGCGACGTCCTCGTCCGGGTGCACGCCACGAGCGTCAACCCCCTCGACAAGATGGTGCGCAACGGGGAGTTCAAGCAGCTCCTGAAGTACCAGACGCCGTTCGTGCTGGGCCACGACGTGGCCGGCGTCGTGACGGAGGTCGGTCCGGCCGTGCGGGGTTTCCGGGTCGGCGACGAGATCTACGCCCGTCCGCGTGATCTGCGGATCGGCGGGTTCGCGGAATACATCGCGATCGACCAGGACGACGTCGCGCCCAGGCCGGAGTCGCTGACGCTGCACGAGGCGGCCGCGGTGCCGCTGGTGGCGCTGGCCGCCTGGCAGATCCTCGTCGAGCGGGCGAACGTGCGGCCGGGGCAGAAGGTGCTGGTCCACGCGGGCGCGGGCGGCCTCGGCTCGACGGTCATCCAGCTCGCCAAGCACCTCGGGGCCTCGGTGGCGACCACCGTGAGCACGCCGACGATCGACCTGGTCCGTGGTCTCGGCGCCGACGTCGTGGTCGACTACACCCGGGAAGACTTCTCGACGGTGCTGTCCGGCTACGACCTGGTGCTGGATGCCCTGGGTGGGGCGAACCTGGAGAAGTCGCTGACCGTGCTGAAGCCCGGCGGCCTCGCGATCGGCGTCGCCGGCCCGCCGGACGCCGGGTTCGCCCGGCAGCTCGGCGCCCCGTTCTTCTTGGGCGCGGCCATGAACTTCCTCAGCCGCAAGGTGCGCAAGCAGGCCAAGGCCCTGGGGGTGCGGTACGAGTTCTTCTTCATGCGAGCCGACGGTTCCCAGCTTCGCGACCTCGGTGTCCTCTACGACAAGGGCGTACTCCGCCCGGTCATCGACCGGACGTTCCCGTTCTCCGAGACGCTCGAGGCGCTGGCCCACGTCGAGCAAGGGCGCACGAAGGCGGGCAAGGTCGTCGTCGTGTCCGAAAGCGCCGAATTTTAGCGTACGGTCGTACTGGCAACGGGAGCATCGAGGAGCGTGCGAAGTGGTGCGATACGCGAAAGAGCACAAGCTGGAGACGAGACGCCGGATCGTCGAGACGGCCGGTCGCCGGCTCAAGCGTGACGGCATCGACGGCTCCGGCGTCGCCACGCTCATGAAGGATGCCGGGCTGACCAACGGCGCGTTCTACGCTCACTTCGAGTCCAAGGAGGACCTGGTCGCGACGGCCGTCACGGATCAGCTGGCCGACCAGCGTGAGCAGCTCGCCGCGGTGGCGCCGGGACAGGCGGGAGTCGAGCAGATCGTGCGCTCCTACCTTTCGCCCGAACACCGCGACAACCCGGGCGAGGGCTGCCCGTCCGCCGCGCTGCTGGACGAGATCGGCCGCTGCGCGGAATCGACGAAGCAGGCGTATACCGAGGGTGTGCTGGGCATCATGGACGACATGGCCGCC
This sequence comes from Amycolatopsis sp. NPDC005003, assembly GCF_053600695.1. Taxonomy (NCBI): domain Bacteria; kingdom Bacillati; phylum Actinomycetota; class Actinomycetes; order Pseudonocardiales; family Pseudonocardiaceae; genus Amycolatopsis; species Amycolatopsis sp. NPDC005003. Next base: position 63,075 of record NZ_JBSGAI010000006.1, read on the forward strand.
CGCCTCGCGCCGGAGGACCCGCAGTCGGCCCGGACCACGACGCTCAGCGTCTACGCGATGATGGTCGGGACGATGCAGCTTTCCCGCGCCCTCACCGACCGGCAGCTGGCCGACGAGCTACTGGAACAGGGCATCCGGAACGCCCTCGCGATCTTCGACGGCGTGCGGCGGGCCGGCTGAGTACTCGCCTCGACCGGGACACGGTGGTGACTTTCGGGTACCGGCTCGCGGGCGCCGTCGCTCCGGAGCGGGCAGGATGTGGTGCAGGGGAGTCGTGCTTGTCGGACGCGCGAGCCCTTTCCCGGCCCGAGGATTGGACGCAATGGGACGCTCGTCGGTGTTCACCTTCCAGTACATCGCCATCGACACCGAGGCCGGTGTCACCCCGGAAGAATTCGAGACCTTCGTGCGTGGCGAAGGCGTTCACCTGCCCTTGTACCCGGGGTGGCGGTGGACTCTGCTGCGCGGGTTGCGCGGAGAGCGGACCGGGCAGTACCTGATGTTGTACGAAATCGACAGCGCCGAGCAGCGCGACCGCTACGTCACGGCCCGCGGTGAGCAGACCGAGCTCGCCCGGCAGTTCTGGGCGCGGCACCCGGAGGCGGAGGAGGTGCTGGCGCGGTGGCGGCGGCTGGGCACGTTCGCCGAGCTGCCGACGTTGTTCACCGACTACCGGCTGCTGGCCGACAATCCGCGGAGCACGGTCACGCCCGGCCCCCGCTACCGCGACCGCCCGGGGGAGGAGCCCGTCGCCCGGGTCATCGGGATCCACAACCTGGCGTTGCGCGCCGGGGTGACCGAGGAGGTGTTCGACCGCTTCATCGCCGAGAACCACCACCGGATCGACGACTACCCGGACTGGCGGTTCCACGTGCTCAAGGGCGAGCGGGGCAACCGCCTCGACCAGTACGTGATGATGATGGAGATCGCGGGCCTGGAGGCGCTGGACGTCTTCTACCCCGAGCGCGACATCGCCACCGGCGAGGCCGCGGCGTTTGCGGCCGCCCACCGCGACACCAAGCAGATGTACGAGGAGTGGAAGCAGCTGGCCTCGTTCTCGGGCTCACCGCAGATCTACACGGACTACCTCGCCGTCGCCGAGAACCCGGCGTAGCCCGCACGACTGCTGCGGGTGTGTGGCGGTCATCCATCGCCCGCGCGGGTGCCGCAGTGCGCGGGCCCGAGCACCTTGCTCAGGACCCGGCGTGGCGCGTCGCGGCGGGGAGCGGTGCCGGCGACCAGCGCAGGAGCCTGGCCGCGTTGTGGGCGACGACGGCGTGCGGAGTTCGCCGGTCGACGTGGTCTTCCAGCCAGGTGAGGCACGCGGAATAGGTTCGGTCGTGCTCGTGGGGGTCCAGGGCCAGTCGCTGCCCCAGAGCAGCCGGTGGGGTCCGGCTTCGGCGAGGAGAGTCCGAGGTGGTCGAACACGACCGGGGACGGCCAGTGCCGGAGCGCGGGAGCCAACGCTGTCCACTGCTCGTCGCGGGCTTGGACCTCGAGGTGCTGGCCACGGCGGGCGAGTTCGGCACCCAGGTGCCGCCAGGCGGGGGCGGTGAGCTCGGGAACGGCCCGGCCGATGAGGTTGAGGCGTATCCCGCCGACGCCGTCGATCGAGAGCGGCGCCAGGTCGTGGGGACCGTTCAGGACGACCACCGCGCGGAAGCGGTCGGGGTGGCGGCGCAGGCAGGCCAGCAGGAACCGGTTGTCCGCGCCGAGAAAGCAGGGCTGGACGAGCAGGGCGCCCGCGATCCCGTGTTCGTCGAGCAGTGTCAGGTAGTCGTCGGGCGTGGCGTCGTAGTCCGGGACGTAGCGGGGATCGGCCGTGGTGGGGAGCCCGCGTCGGAACCTGGCAACGGAGCATCAGACACAAGTCCATTGTGCCAGGACCCGGGTCCCGTGCGGCGCTGATGGTGCTTCCTCAGACAAAGGGCGGTACCGGGCCGCATCCTTCGGGAAGGGAACCCAAACCCCGCGATAAGGACTTTCCGTGTGTGGAGCCGGTTCTGCTACCCGACATGCTTACTGCGGGAGCTGGAACGCAACTCGCGGGATCGGCCCTGCGGCTGTGCAGGTGGGCAATCCGGCCGATCGCGACAGGAACCCAGCCGGGGAAAGCTAACTCTTGCTCGACCCTGTGACGCGGCGGATACACCCGATCGCTGTAACAGGGGTGCGCATTCGGACGACTCTTGTTACCGACTGCTACTTCCCGACACTGAAGTGTGGTCCGCCGAGCGGAAGGAGGCCCCCATGGCGACCGTGGAAATACGGGTCCATGGAATCGGAGACCACGCGCCGTCCAGCGCGCTGGGATCCCTTCCGCCGGTGAATGACAACCCGGGGAGTTCGGTCGAGGAGTTCAAGACTCACAAGCTGCCCGACCATGCGGTGCGGCTGGTGAACTGGTCGCGCACCAGCCGGCGCAAGGCCGGCTTCCTCTGGTACCTCGCGCTGCCGTTCACGCTGCTCAACGTCGCCGGCGAGATGGGCCCTGTGGGCACGGCGCGGCGGCGGGTGTTCGGTGCGGTCGTGATCCTGAGCGGGTTCGTGCTGACAATCGCGGTCACGACCTGGGCTCTCGCCATTCTGGAGACGGTCGTCAAACGGCTTCCGTGGCAGGTGACCGCGTCGGTCACACGGTGGACTCTCATGGTGGCTGCTGTCGTGGTAGTTATCCTTATGTGCGCTCGCATCCGAAGCCTGGGGCGTCGTGACTCGGACTACAACAAATTGATCGGTCACTCCCACGTCGCCGTTGTGCTGAGCTATTCCGTGGCGTTGGTGTTTTGGCGGCCGGCTGCTCGGGTGGTGGCTCCGGACATCCTGCCGGACGCCTGCGAGCCCGTCCGTGACGTCTGCGGGGTGCCGGCCGACTGGGATTTCGTGACCACCGTCGTCATAGGCTCCAGTGTGCTGATGCTTTTGTTCGCGGGCGTGGCCTGGTGTCTGTCGGCCGCCGGCCATCCGAAATCCGTTCGGCGGTTGAAGGTGTCGCCGGGCTCGGGAGCTTCGCTCGTCATAGCCATGAGTCTTCTGTGGATCCACGTCACCGGGTCCCTGCTTCGACTTGGCGTGGATTGGGTGCTCGCCTACTTCCACCGGTACCCGGCGGTGCAGTCGCTTGCCGGACGGCCGATGGCCCGCTGCGACCTGCCGGCGCCCATCGGACAGTCAACGCTCCCTCCGTGCGAGCGGGTGCTCCTCGTGTTCGACGAGAGCCGAGTGCCGGTTTTCCTGCCCGACATTGTGGCCACGTATGGGTTCGCAGCCGTCGTGGCGCTGGCACTGGCTCTCGCGTTGGTGTTGCTGGTGCACAGGATGCGCGGCGCAAAGCTCTCTACACGTTGGCTGGTGCTGCATCTGCCCAAGGTGCTGCCGTGGACGCTCGCGGCCGCGTTCGCCCTGTTCATCGGAGAGGCTCTGGCGCTGCACTACTGGGTGTTCCATCCTGACCGTGCCCTGGGCTGGTGGTACTCGGCGGCGATCACCGTGACCCATCTCCTGGCAGCGGCGACGCTGGCATTCCTCCTCCTCGGGCGCCGGTCACCCACCGTTCGCAAGGTGTTCGGCATGATTGCGGACATTCTCGGCTTCTGGCCGGTCACCACCCACCCACTGGCCGGTCAGTCCTACCGCGAGGACATCGTCACGGGAATCCGGCAGGTCGTCGCCCGGCATACGTCGCAAGCCGCCGCCGGAGAACGTGAGAACGTCGTACTGGCTGGGCACAGCCAGGGCAGCGTCCTGTGCGCCTGGCTTGCGGCCAAGTCGAAAGCTCCGCTGCCCATTCACCTGGTCACCTGCGGTTCGCCCCTGGCCTCCCTTTACGGCTCGTACTTCCCGTTGCATTTCAGCGAAGACCTCTTCGTCAAGGTTCGTTCCAATGTGGTCGACTGGACGAACTACTGGCGCGACAGCGACCCCATCGCCACGGCACTGCCCACTCCGAGCGAAGATTCGGACGACACGGCGCCGAACCTTTCCGGGGAGAGAAACGCATCACCGGAAATCGTGAATATCAGGCTGGACAACGGTATTGTCGGCCACTCCGACTACTGGGTCGACCCGGGCTTCACATTCGAGGAGGCATCGGTCGACCGACGCTTTCCGCCAGCCTCGCGAGGGTGCGTCGTGTAGTGCGTTGCCACCGACCGATGGTGCCCAGTCGCCGAGAGGTTGCCGAGCCAAGCCGGCGTGAGCGCGCATCCGATGGTCAGCCGGTCAGCGGCAGAAGAGGGCGTTGTGCCCCGAAGGCTACCCCTTCGGGCTGCGAAACCTGCCCGAACGTCCGCAGGCTGGTCGGTTCCCAGGCTGGGGTCATGTGTCCTACACCAGATGTCGAAGCCCAAGGGAGCGCCCAATGAAGTACGACCATCGGGAGCCGGATCGGCGCGAAGCCGTTCGAAATGCGCCGCGCTTGGCTCCGGGCACGTCTTCCCGAGAACGCGGATTCAATCCGGTGGCACTGACGATCCTGCAGTTGCAACGCGCCGCGGGGAATCGGGCCGTGCGGCAGCTGGCAGCGGTGCAACGATGCGGCACGACTCCGGCCGGGGAGTGCCCGTGCCAGGTCGGAGACGGTGAAGGAGAGACGGTGCCGGCCGCCGCCGGGGAGGTGGCGGTCCAGCGTGACATCGCTGTCCAGCGGGACGACCGCACCGTCGGCGGCGTCTGTACGGCCACCACGGACGAGCAGGCCGACGCCGGCGTGCCGCCGTCAGCGGAGCAAGCGGTGTGTGCCGAGCCCTTGCACGTCCTGACCTATCAGGGGCGGCAGTACGCGATTCCGGAGAGCCAGTGGGCGGGCTTCCTGACCGGACTCCGGCGGACGTTCCGGACCGAGGTGCTTCGTCCGATCGAGTCCCGCGTGACCAGTGCCCGTGGCTACTACGACGCCATGAAGGAGCTCAACGACGACCACTCCGTGGTGGCGTGGGTGCTGGAAGCGGTCCACACCGGTATCAATCTCGACGAGGTCGCTCCGATCATCACCGCCGGCGAAGCCGCCTTGCAGAACCTGAAGCGGCTCGCCGACGGCGACGATCTGGCTGCGACCGAGAGCGCGACCCGGACCGCGCAGGAGAAAGCGGATGCCGCGTACCGGGCGATCCAGGAGTACCGGGAACGCCAGATCGGTACCGGCGCGACCGTGATCGCTGCGCTCCAGGTGACCGAGACAGCGTGCTTCACGATCTTCGCGGTTGCCGGCGGCGCGGTGCTCGCCGCCCCCGCCGCCGCTGGTGGCCTTGGCCTCGGCGTGGTCTCCAGCGGAGCGATCATGGGCGGGGGGACCGCGTTGCTGTCCAGCGCCGCCGGTGTCGGCGCCAAGGTCGTCTACGGGGACGAGGTCGGCTGGACGGACGTCAAGGACGTCACCATCGACACGGTGGTGGGCGCCGCAGGTGGGGCCGCGGGCGGTGCGGTCGCCGCCAAACTGACACCGTTCCTGGCGCCGGCGCTGACCAGATCCCTGGTCGCCAACGGCTTGTTCGCCAATGTCGCCGAAGAGACCCTGGCGAAGGCCGTAGGCTCCGTGGTCGCGGGGTCGGCGGGCAACATGGTGCAGGGCGCGATCACCGACGGCGTCCGCGTCGTCCGCGGCCAAGCCACCATGGAGCAGCTGCTGCGCAACGTCGTGGTCAACCTGATCGTCGGCGGGATCGCCGGTCTGGTCGGTCATGCCCTCGCCGGGCGGTCCACCCCCGAAGGTGCGGTGACGTCGACCCCGCAAACCCGCAACGTCCGGGTCGCGAATCCCGAACTGGTCGCTCGCTACGAGCAGCTCGCGAACGAGCGGTTGCCGGCCGTCGTCGAGCAGACCGTGGCCGCGGAGCGGTCCACCCCCGGCCGGGCACGGCTGGCCCAGCTCGGTGCCGAGTTCGACGCGCTGCGAGCCGAAGCCGGCAATGCTCCCGAACTGACCCCGCCCCAACGCGCCCGGGCCAACGGCATCCTCCGCGAGGCCCGCGTCATCGCTCGAAAGGACTTCGGTGGCCTGCAGCGGAAGGTGATGGGCCGGCTTCGGGCCGACCCTGCTCTGCGGGCGATCGAGAGCCAGCTCGTCGCCGCCGGTGACGCCCGAGCCGGTGCCACGGGCACGATGCGGATCAAGGTCGTTCGCGCCGACGGCACGCAGGCGTTCGAGCCGCTCAACCTCGAGCACCGGGTCCGGCTTTCGGATAATCCCTGGCTCGCCAAACAGAACCGGAACCTCATCCTGACCGACGCGCCGCAAAACCAGCAGTATCTGGAAGCGCTGCGGCAGCAGGGCTCGGTTTGGCCGACCGACGCGGTGGAAGCGTTCGTGGTGCGGCACCGGCTCAACGACGAGGGCGTGGACTTCAACCCACGCTCACGCTGAGCGGCGTAGCACCGGCCTGGCCCGAGGGCGAGTTCGATGCCTTGCGGGTGCGGCGGAAGCCGCTGCAGCAGGAGCCGGAACGCAGCTGGCGGGAAGCGCCCACCGGCCGAGTCACCCGGTGGTCAAGTCACCCCCGGATCCGGGCGACCCTCGTGGTGGAAGGGACTTCGGTGGGGTTTGCGTCCGTGCGGTGAGCCCGGAGCTGGTGATTGTCGGGTGGACCGTGCGAGCCCGGCGGCTCACGGGGTGACGTCGAAGCGGTCCAGCAGCATGTACGTGCCGCTGCGTTTGACGGCCCGGATGGTGTGGCGGCCCGGCGACAGGCCGCAGGCGCTGAACACGCTCTGCTGGGCGTGCCGGACCTGGCTCGTGGTGTCGACGGTGCGCTGGAAGACTTCGTCCAGGTAGATGTCCATCCGGCCTTCGTCGGAGTAGGTCTCGCTGAAGAGCGCGATGCCGGTCCCGGTGAAGGCGTAGGCGACCTGGCTGCCGTCCGCCATCGTGGCGTGCACGTCGTCGTGGAAGTCGCCCAGGCCGCGCTTGCCGGCGGTGTACCACGGTCCGCTGTAGACGATGCCGGTCGCGTCGTCGTTGAGCGTCGCCGTTTCGGCGGTCGGGCAGTGCGGGGTGGCGGTGACCGGGGCAGCTGATGGTGGCGGTGGTGGTGGGGTGACGCTGCGGCGGGTCGGCGAGTGTGTCGGCGTGGCCGAGGTCGTGGCCGACGTCGTGGGCGGCGGCGTGGCCGAGGTCGTGGGCGCGGCGGCCTGAGCCGGGATGGCACTCGACGGCAGCAGGGTGGCCGGCTCGAGCGGCACCGACCACACCGCCGCCTCGCGCGGCGACTGCGCCGGGCCGGACATCGACGTCAGCACGGCGATGCTCGTCACCACCACTGCCGCGCCCGCGACCACGAATGCCCAGCGGATCCGCGCGCCCGCGCGCAACTGCGCCTCGGCCGCCTCCGAGGCCTGCCGTTCCAGCCGCGCGCGGCGCTCGTCCGGGCTCCCCGGCTCCCCGGGGATCACCGGCAGCTCGACTGTCTCGATCGGAGGGACCCAACCCCGGCCTTCGGCAGCACCTCCTCGACGGTCAAGCCCGCTGCTGGCTCTTCGCCGGCCGGCACGCGCCATCGGTGGAACCTCCGAACTCCCAGACGATCGAGCACTCCGGCTCGCGATGCCGAGATCTTAGAAATCCGGCCCCCTGCTGGCAAACCTGACAGGCAGTCCAGCTGAAAGTCGCGGTCCTCGGCGTGGTGCCACGGGCAGGTGGGGTCGCCCGCGAAAGACGACCGATCCGGTCGTCACAGGTCCAGGACGACGTCGTCCTGTGGCTGGGCGCAGCAGACGAGCGCTTGGTCCGGCGCCGGCGGTTCGAGCGGGTCGGGATCGTAGCGCACGTGGCCGGACAGCAGCGGGGTCACGCAGGTGTGGCAGACGCCGGTGCGGCACGACCAGCGTGTCGGTACGTCGCATGCCTCGGCGAACTCGAGCAGGCTGGGGTAGCGGTCGCTCCACGGCACGGTGAGCCCGCTCCGCGCGAACGTGACCGCGGGTCCTGGTCCGGCCGCGCCGGCCGGGAGGTGCGGGGTCTTGCGGACGACGCCGGTGAGGCCCGGGTTGATCGCGGACACTCCGCCGAACAGTTCACTGTGGATGTGTGCCGGGTCGAAACCCGAGGAAACCAGGGATTCCCGCACGGCCGTCATGAAGGCGTCCGGTCCGCACAGGTAGACGGTGCTGTCGACCGGCAGTTCCGACAGCGTTTCGCGGGTCAGCCGGCCGTGTTCCGCGGTGTAGTGGATGTGCTCGTGGCCGTGCGGAAGGCTCGCCAGCAGTTGGTGTGCTTCGCCGGCGAACGCGTGGTCGGCGGCGGTCCGGGTGGTGTGCAGCCACCAGACCTCCCGTGAAGTCCGGTTCGCGGCGAGCGCGTGCAGCATGGCGAGGACGGGAGTCACGCCGATGCCTGCCGAGACGAGGACCACGGGACGGTCGTCTTCGGTCAGCACGAAGTCGCCCCGGGGTGCCGCGACGTCCACGACCGCGCCGGCGGCCAGCTGCGTGTGGAGGTAACTGCTGACGACCCCGTCCCGTTTGACGCTGATGCGGTACTCGCGGTCCGAAGGCGTGGCCGACAGCGAGTAGCTGCGGACCGGCGCCGGGTCGCCGGCCCCGGGCACCCGCAGGGTGAGGTACTGGCCCGGCTCGGGCCGGGGGAGCGGCGCGCCGTCCTCGGCGGCCAGGTGGAGGGAGGCCACGGTCGTGCTCTCGGGTACCACCCGGGTGACGCGCAGGGGCCGGAAGCCGCTCCAGCCGCGAGGCGCCGGTGGTTCTTCCGCGGCCAGCAGGTCCCGGAACGACCCCTGCCAGCCGGGACTGAGCGCCGGGATGTCGAGAGCCTTGCGCAGCGTGTCCCGGTCGCGGCCGGGCAGGTAGAGGAGCGCGTCGATGTCCGCGACGCTCAGTTCGTGCCGGCCGACCCGGGTGCGGACGATCTCGTCGCCCGCCTGGACGTGGCCTTCGGTGACGACCCGCAGGTAGAAGCCGGGCCGGTGGTGCGCCACCAGCAGGGACGGCATCCGCGGCTCGCCGAGGCGCATGCCGACGCGGAAGCACGTGACGCGCGGCTGGGTGACCTCGAACTCGGCTTCGCCGATGCGGTACCGGTCGCCGATGTGCACTTCGTCGTCGGGCAGGCCGTCGACGGTGAAGTTTTCGCCGAACCGGCCGTCCTCGAGGTCGTCGCGGCCGAGGAACCGCCGCCAGTGTTCGTAGGACTGACGCTGGTAGACGAGCACCGCGCGGTTCTCGCCGCCGTGGCCGCCCAGGTCGCCCTGGCCGTCGCCGTCGACGTTGAGCCGCCGCACCATGCGGCGGCCTTCGACCGGGTACTTGAAGATGCCCGTGTGGACGGTCCGGCCCTGCCAGGGCACGTCCCGGGGCAGTCCGACGTTCAGTGACACCAGGCGGGCCATGGTGGTCATCTCCTTCAGTCCGCGGATGTCCGGGCGCGCTGGCTGGAACCGACTTCGGCCGGCTCGTGACCCCTCACCGTCAGGTGCGGCCGGAGCGCACCGGCCACCATGGCGGTGATCACCACTACCCAGACCGCGGCACCGACCCAGATTTCCCCGCGGCCCAGCGCGGTCAGCCATGATGTCGCGGTTGTGCGTCCCAGTTCGTGGGTGGTGACACCGTACATCCCGATCGGGAAGACCAGGTTCCACCAGCCGAAGTCGTACCGCAGCGGGACACGTCGCAGCACGTGCCGCCATATCCCCAGAGCCAGCAGCATCGGAACCAGCCAGCTCGAAAACGCCCACAGGACAACGGACCAGCCGACGATGACCGAGCGCGGCAGCAGCACATCGTCCGGTGACAGTTCGAGGAGCCTCGCCCCGGCGAGCACCGTGATCGCCGCCGCGCCCATGAAGATCCAGGCCGAGGTCATGAGGTTCTCCGGCACCACTGGCCGCGCGAGCAGCCTGGCCAGGACGATCCCGGCGGTCAGCAGGTACTGCATCAGTCCGATGGCCCAGCACGCCGTGGCCAGTACCGGCAGCAGGTGGTCCGTGGTCTGGCGGCTCAGGGCGGCTGCCGCGACGGCCACCGACTCGGAGCTCACCGCCCAGAGGAACCAGGTGCCGTTCACCTGGTCGATCGAGGGCCGCCGGCTCGTGGTGGCGATCAGGCCGAGGGGAATGCCGTAGCCCAGCAGCAGCCACCCGAGCGTTCCCAACGCCAGGAACGCCCGAGCAGCGGCGACCTGGCCGTCCGATACGAGGCGGGCGGCCAGGACGTCGGCGGCGATGGCGATGGTCAGGAACGCGAATGCTCGTGGCCCGAAGAAGTCCGCGGCGAATCGCTGTCGCCAGCGCACCAGGCGCCACCCATAGGCCGGCACCAGCACTGCGAAACCGGCCAGGGCCACCACCACCAGTGCGACGGAGGCGATGTGGGCGCCGTTGATGTTCAGGGCGGTGGACACGATTCCGGTGCCCATGACGAATGCGCACGCTCCCGCGTTGAGGTCGGCGACCGCGAAGGATGCGGCCTCCCGATATCGGCGTAGGCGCTCAATGGCCGGCACTCTGGCCCCCGTCCACGTGCAGGATTTCGCCGGTGACGAACGCGGCGTTCTCGAGGTAGACGATCGCGTCGACGACGTCGGCGACCTCGCCCATTCGCCCCAGCGGGTGCCGCCGGGCGAGAGAATCCTCGTACGCGGCCGGATCCGAGGTCTCGATGACGCCCAGCGCGACCGCGTTGCTGCGGATGCCGCGGGCCGCGTACTCGATGGCCAGCGCCTTGGTGGCGGACTGCAGGCCGCCTTTGGTCAGCGACGTCAGCACCGCATTGACCGAGGCGTCGGCGTGGTCGGCCAGGCTGCTGCTGATCTGCACGAGGTGACCACTGCCTTGGCGGAGCATCTGTTCGACCGCCAGCTGGGTGATGCGGAAGAACCCGGTCAGGTTGACGCCGGTGACGGCCTCGTAGTCGTCCCGGGTGTACTCGGTGAACGGCTTGGCGATGAAGATGCCGGCGTTGTTGACCAGGGTGTCGATGCGGCCGAACCGCTCGATCGCGGCGGCGGCCACGCGCTCGGCCGTGGCGGGGTCCACGACGTCGCCACGGACGGCGAGGACGTCCGGGTCCGCTCCGGGCGCGATGCTCCGCGACGTCGCGACGACGGCGTAGCCGAGCTTGCGGTACGCCGCCACCAGGGCGGCACCGATACCCTGTGACGCGCCGGTGATGACGGCGACCTTCTTGCCGGGCACGCTAATCGAGGATCTGCATCAGCCGGTCCGCCGGGATCGCGGCCGAGTGCGGGTTCTGCCCGGTTCCGGCGTGGCGACCGTCGGGGGCACGCCGGCCAGTGAAGACGCGACTGCTCCGGCGCCCACGACTTTGGCGAAGATCCGCTTGATGATCATGGAGATCCTTCCTTCGCCTCAGGAGACCCCTTGGCGGCCGGTTGCCGGGCCGCGCCGATCTGCTCGTGCAGGCCTTTGAGCGCGGCGACGTAGATTTCGGAGAACGTCGGGAACGGCTGGATGGTGTCGCGCAGGACGTCGAGCGGGATCCGGGCGCGGATGGCCAGGGTCGCCTGTTGCAGCCATTCCCCGGCCTCCGGGCCGAGGGCGTAGGCGCCGGTGAGCGCTTCGCCGTCGCTGAGCAGCGTCAGGAAGCCGTTGGCCTCGGCGTAGGCCCGGGTGTAGGTCGCGGTCTTGGCCACCTCGGAGATCCGGGCAGTGGCGCTGAACCGTGCCGTGCCCGCGCCCACCGACGCCGCCTGCGGGTCGGTGAACACCACACGGGGCACGGCCGTGTAATCGGCTTCCCGTGGTGTGCCGAGAATGTTGTCCGCGACCACTTCGCCCTGGTACTTGCCCACATGGGTGAGCATTTCCAGGCCGGTGGCGTCGCCGACGACCCAGAGGTTCTCGGCGGCACGCAGCCGCCCGTCGACCGGGATGCCGTTGTCACCCGCCGCCACACCGACCGTCTCGAGTCCGAGATCGTGCACTCGCGGACGGCGCCCGGTGGCGACGAGGAGCTTGTCGCCACGCAGTTCCTGCCCGTCGTCGAGGGTCAGGACGTAGTCGTCGCCCTCGCGCCGGGCCTTGACCGCCTTCGGGCCGAGCACGAGCTCGATCCCGTCGCGGCGCAGGACTTCGCCGAGCGCCTGGCCCAGCGGGGCGGGTTCACGCGGCAGGACGCGCCCGCCGTGGGCGGTGAGGACCACCTCGCCGCCCAGCCGCCGGACCGCCTGGGCCAGCTCGACGCCGACAGGCCCGCCGCCGAGCACGATCAGCCGGCGCGGTACCGATTTCATCGCGGTGGCCTCGCGGTTGGTCCACAGGCCCGCCAGTTCCGGCAGACCCGGGATGTCCGGGATGATCGGCGAAGCGCCGGTGGCGACGACGACGTGGGTGGCCGTGTACCGGGTGCCGGCCACCTCGACGACACCCGGTCCGGCCAGCCGGCCGGTGCCGCGCAGCAGGTCGATGCCGTTGCCCGCCAGCCATCGCTCCTGGCCCGCGTCGGAGTAGTCCGACACCATGAAGTCGCGCCAGGCGAGGGCCCGCTCGGCATCGACCTCGGCGGTGGACTCGGCATCGAGTGCTCCGCGTACTGCTTCGCCCGGGCGCAGCAGCGTCTTCGACGGAATGCACGCCCAGTAGGAACATTCCCCGCCGACGAGTTCCCGCTCGACCAGCGCGACGCGCAGGCCGCCCTCGGCGAGAGCGCCGGCGCAGTGCTCGCCCGGCGACCCGCCGCCGAGCACGATGACGTCGTAACCGCTGTTCATCTTCCGACTCCCGCCTACCAGGTCTGCTCGCCGGCCCGGACCAGCATTTCGTTGACGGCCACGCGCCGGTCCCGCGTGACGATGTAGCCGATCGCGTCCGCGATGTCCTCCGCCCGCAACGCTTCGATCCCGCCGACCTGCCGGCGGGCCGCGTCCCGGACGGCGTCGCCGAGGTGGTCCACCAGTTCCGTGTCCACGGTGCCGGGCTCCACCACGCTGACCCGCACGCTCTCGCCGAGCAGTTCCTGGCGGAGCGATTCGGTGAACCCGGTGAGGCCGAACTTGGTCAGGGTGTAGCCGCTGCTGCCCGGCCGCGCGACCCGCCCGGCCGTCGAGCCGACGTTCACCAGATCCGCCACCCGCCGCGGCGACGTCGATGCCGCGTCGATCAGGTACGGAACCGCGGCGTGCGTGACGTGCAGCAGCGCCGCGACGTTGAGGGAGACCATCCGGTCCCAATCCTCGACGGTGGTCTGCAGCGCCGAGCCGAGCAGCATGATCCCGGCGTTGTTGACCAGGACGTCGAGCCGCCCGAACCGCTCCAGCGTGGCCTGCACCGCCTCGTAGGCGCGTTCGGGCTCGGTGATGTCGGCCGTGACGGCGACCGCGTGGCCGCCGAGCCCGGCGATGTCGGTCACGACCTGGTCGAGGCGGTCGCGGCGACGCGCCACCAGCGCGACCACCGCGCCCTCGCGGGCGAGGTGGCGTGCCGTCGCGGCGCCGATCCCGCTGCTGGCGCCGGTGACCAGCGCGACGGCTCCCGCCAGCGACTTCTCGGACATGAGCCTCTCCTCCTTTCGTGTCGGGGACGGCGCTCGAGCAGGCCGGCCGGAAGGGTCCCGCGGTCAGGTGGGCAGTTCCGCTCCGGACTGTTCACGCACCATGTGCTCCGCGTACCAGTCCGGCCAGTCCGGGTCCGCCGCGCCGGTGCGTGCCTCGTGCTCGCCGTGCGCCGCGGCGGCCCGGCGCAGCGCGCCCGCGAGGTCCGCGGCCGAGGCGAACGTGGTGACCGCCGGATCGACCCGCCCCGGGAGCCGGGTGGTGATCTCCTGCAGGACCCAGCCATTGCCGTCCGGATCGTCGAACGACAGGAAAGAGCCGTAGCTGGCGCGCCGCGGATCCGGGCCGGGCACCCGGGCGTCGGTCCCGGCGTGGTGGAAGACGCCGCCGGCGTCGTGGAACACCTCGCTCGGATCGGCGCCGAGCCGCTTCAGCTCGTCGCGCGCGGCTTCGACGTCGTCGACGACCAGGTGCAGGCCCTGGGCCGTGCCCGGCGCCTGGGCCGTGACCGAGGTGCCGAAGATGACCGACGCCGGCGACCCGGGCGGGGTCACCTGCACCACGCGGAAGTTCTCGTCGGTGGCGACGTCGGCGTCGAGCCGCCACCCCAGCGCCGTGTAGAAGGCCTTCGCGCGGTCGACGTCGGCGACCGGGACCACGACGACCTCGAGCTTCATGTCCATGACGGCGCCTCCTGCGCTCGTGGGGAATCCGACGTGCCGAGTTTCGTCCGGCCCGCCGCCGGCTCGCGCCCGTGACTCTCACTGGTCCCGCCGGCCAGTGGGAGTCACGGGCGCGAGCGGCCACCGGCCGGCCGCACCCTGGACGGGCCGACCGACGAGGAGGCTGGAGATGGAGTACCTGGTCACCATGACCACCCGGGTGCCGGACGGAACACCGGCGCACGAGGTGGCCGACATCCGGGCACGGGAGGCCGCGCACACCCGCGACCTCGCCGCCCAGGGGCGGGTGCTGCGGCTGTGGCGTCCCCCGCTGGAGCCGGGCGAATGGCGCACGATCGGGCTGTTCGCCGCCGACGACGCCGGCGACCTCGAACGGGTGCTCGCCTCGATGCCGTTGCGCGTCTGGCGGACCGACGAGGTCACCGCGCTGGGCGCGCACCCCAACGATCCCGGTCCCGGCAAGGTGCCGTTCGCGGCGGGCGACGAGGAGTACCTGGTCACGCTGGTCGTCGGCGTTCCGGCCGGGACGAGCCAGGAGGCCGTCGACGAGAGGTTCGCCCGCGAGGCCGGCCGTGCTCATGAGCTGGCCGCCGACGGGTACCTGGTCCGCCTGTGGAAGCTGCCCGGCGAGGGCCGCAACCTCGGGCTCTGGCAGGCCACCGGGGCCACGCGGCTGCGGGAGATCCTGCGGTCCCTCCCGCTGGGCGACTGGCTCGACGTCGAAACGATGCCGCTGACAGCGCACCCCAGTGACCCGGTGACCGCGGGAGCGACGCCATGACCGCCGAGCCGGCCACGGGCACGACCGGACCGGCGCTGGTGGCGCTGCGCAGCCCGGCCGGGGCCGCACTCGTCGCCGCGACCGTGCTCGCTTCCCTGGTCGGTTTCCTGGACGCGTACATGATCAACGTGGCCGTGCCGGCGATCGGGCGCGACCTGCACGCGAGCATCAGCGAACTGCAGTGGGTGCTGACCGGCTACCTGGTCACCGTCGCCTCGCTGCTGCTGGTCGCCGGCGCGCTCGCCGACCACTTCGGACGGCGCCGCATCCTGGTGATCGGGCTGCTGGTGATGCTCGTCGCCTCGCTGTGCTGTGCGGTCGCGCCGACGCCGGCCACGCTGATCGCGGCCCGGCTGGTGCAGGGCGTGGGCGGCGCGCTGGTCGTGCCCAGCAGCCTCGCTCTGCTGAACGGCACGTTGCGGGCGCCCGACCGGGCGCGGGGCATCGGCATCTGGGCCGGGATCGCCACTCTCGGCACCACGGTCGGCCCGTACGGCGGCGGGTGGCTGATCGACCACGCCTCGTGGCGCTGGGTCTTCCTGCTCAACCTGCCGCTCGTCGCCGCCGCCGGGTGGGTGCTGCGCCACGTCCCGCCGGGCACCGGCGACCGGCGGCCGCTGTCGGTGGACGCCGTCGGTGCCTTGCTCGCCGTGGTGGGCCTGGGCGGCGTCATCTACGCCCTCACCGCGGGCCCGGGATCGGGGTGGACGACCTGGCCGGTCCTGTGCTCCGGTGTGCTCGGGCTGGCCTGCTTGGTGGTGCTGGTCCCGGTCGAGCGGCACACGCGCCGGCCGATGCTGCGGACGGCCCTGTTCCGGTCACGGCCGTTCGACGCGATCAACGCCGCGACGCTGCTGTTCTACGGCGCCCTGGCCGCCGCCAGCTACCTGGTCGTCCTGCAGTGCCAGCTGCGGCTCGGGTACAGCGCCACCGCGGCCGGCGCCGCGCTCATTCCCGAGTCGGCGGTGTTCCTGGTCGTGTCCCCGTTCGTCGGCGGCCTGGTCGCCCGGGTCGGGACGCGGTGGCCGATGGCGGCCGGCATCCTGGTGGTGGCCTGCGGGTTCGGCTGGTTGTCGGCGGCCCAGCCGGGCGAGACGTACTTCGAGGCGATCCTGCCCGGCGCGATCCTCTGGGGCCTCGGGATCGGGCTGACCGTCGCCCCGCTCACCGCGGGGGTGCTCGCCGCCGTCGACGACCCCGACCTCGGCGAGGCGTCGGCCGTCAACGACGCCGCGTCCCGGGTCGGCGGCGTCATCCTGATCGCGCTCGTCCCCGCGCTGCTCGGCGCCGGCGGCGCGACCGACCTGGCCGGGCCCGTGGCCGCGCGCTACCGGTCCGCGATGCTCGTCATGGCCGGCGTGAGCGTGGTCGCCGCGGTCCTCGCGGCGGTGTTCGTCCCCAGCCGTCGTACCGCCGGGCCGGGCGCTGTGTCCGGTCCGCGCCTTCACTCCTGTGCCGTGCCGGAACCGGCGACGGCCCCCTGAGGAGGACACAATGGACAGTTTGTCGGGAAGCACCGTCGTCGTCATCGGGGGAACCTCCGGCATCGGCCTGGAGACCGCCCGCCAGGCACACGCGGCCGAGGCGAAGCTCGTCCTCACCGGCCGGAACCAGGAGCGGCTCGGTGCCGCGAGCGACGAGCTCGGCGCGTCGACCGCGACGCTGGACCTGGGCGACGCCGCGGCGCTGCGGAGGTTCTTCGCCGAGCTGCCGGTGCCGGTCGACCACGTCCTGGTCTCCGGAGGCGGCCCGTTCTACTCGCCGATCGCCGAGCTGGACTTCGACCGGGCGCTGGGGGTGCTCGACGAGCACCTGCTCGGGTCCCTGCGCGTTGCCCGGGAATGCGCGATCCGGGTCCGTCCCGGCGGATCGCTGACCTTCATCACCGGCACCCATGCCCGGCGTCCCGGCGTCGGGCTGAGCCTGGCGGCCATCGCGGCCGCCGCGTTGCCCGCCATCGCGGCGAACGCCGCGCTCGAACTCGCTCCGGTCCGGGTCAACGCGATCGCCGCCGGGTTCGTCGACACCCCGCTGTCGGCCAGCCTGCTCGGCGACGAGCTCGACCATCGCCGGGACCAGCTTCGGGCGACGCTGCCGATCCGCCGCGTCGTCGGACCGGCGGACGTGGCGGCCCTTGCCCTGCAGCTGATGACCAACACGGCACTCGCCGGCGCGACCTACGACGTCGACGGCGGCCAGCACCTCATCGCGTGAGGGCGGACTATTCCTCCACGAGTCCCGTGTCCAGCTCCGGCAGGCTGGTACGAAGCTGCCGGCGGGAGCTGATGCCGAGGACTCCGAACACCTTGCGCAGATGCCACTCGACGGTACGCGGGCTGAGGAAGAGCCGGGCACCGATCTCCGGGTTGGAGAGCCCGTCGCGCGCCATCCGGGCGATCTGCAGTTCCTGCGCCGTCAGCTGGGTGCGGGTGTCGTCGGTCCGTTTGCGCGCGGTCTCGCCGGTCGCCGCCAGCTCGGCGCGGGCGCGTTCCGCGAACGCCTCCATCCCGATCGCGGCGAACTGCTCATGAGCGTCGTGCAGGTGCCGACGCGCATCGAGCTGCCGGCCCTCGCGGCGCAGCCACTCACCGTAGAGCAGGTGTGCGCGGGCCAGCTCGGGTCGCAGCAGGCTTCGGCCGAGCCGTGCGATGGCGTCCCGGTACAGGCCGTCGGCCCGCTCGCCGGTCGCCATCAGTGCCCGTGACCGGGCGGCGATGCCCTGTGCCGCGTCGTTGGGCAGGTGGGCCGTGGCGTCGAGCACGTGGTGGAGGGCGTCCTCCGCGACTGCCGTCCGGCCGGTTCGGGTCGCGGCTTCGAGCAGCTCCACCGCGGCCCAGGCCGACAGATACATCCGGGGGTGGTAGTCGACGGCCGAGCGCGCGGCGACCAGCGCTTCTTCGTACTGGCCGAGCCCGTTGCACAGAACGGCCCGGGAGAAGTCGCAGCGCTCGGTCACCGTTCCCTGCCCGGCCGCCGCGGCCTCGGTCAGGACGGCCTCGATCACCGCCCGAGCCTCGGCCTCCCGGCCGCGGGAGGCGGCGAGCCTCATCGACACGTACGACCCGGTGATGGGTTTGGCGCCGTCCGCGGCCGCATCGATTTCCGCGATCGCTTGCGCGACGTCGGCGAAGTCACCGCACCGCACTCCGGCTTGCGCGAAGACACCGAGCTCGACCTGAAGCCGGGCGAGTGCCCCGCTGTCGCGCGAGATCTTCAGCGTGCGCGCGCGAAGGGTGTGGACACTCTCGTCGTCCCAGATCGTCCACGCCGCCAATGCCGCCAACCAGTTCCATCGGATGATCTGTTCGTGCGGGCACGCCTCGTCGGTGAAGGCGGCCACCGCCTGCTGAAGCTGTGGCGCGGCGGCTCGCGGCCCGTCGATCGTCAGTGTGGCGAGGCTGTCCAGCAGCAGATCCACCGGCCGGGCGGCCTCGTCCGGGTAAGGGGCGGCTCGGGCCGCCCGGGACACAGCGAGGCGGTCGTCACCGGCGGAGCCGTGGCCGGCGACGAACGCGGCGGACCACGCGTCGAGGTACGTCTCCCGGGCGAGACCGGCGTCGACCGGTTCGAGTCGTTGCGCCGCCTTGAGCAGCGACGCGGCGGCGTCGCCGGTCATCGTGGTGAACATGGCGAGCTGTCCGTGGAGGATGTCCACCTGCGCGTGCTGGTACTCGTCCAGCGTCCCGATCTCGGCGACCGACAGGATGCGTCGCGCCGCGTCGAACCTGCCCGCGTCCAAACTCGCCCGAGCCGCGACCAATGCGCGTTCGGTGCGCCGCGCCGGGTCGCCGCCGAGCCCCACCGCCCGCTGAAGCAGCGCCGCCACCGCGGCGAGACCGCCGCGTGCCCGGGCGCGTTCCGCGGCCTGTTCGAGCTCGGTGGCGACCTGTTCGTCCGGTCCCGAGGCTGCGCCGGCACGGTGCCAAGCCCGGCGATCCGGATCGGTGGTGGCGTCCGTGACGCCGGCCAGGACGCCATGCACGCGGCGCCGGTCCTCCGGCGCGGCGGACCGGTAGACGGCCGAGCGGGCGAGCGGGTGCGTGAACTGCACCCGGCCGTCGAGCCTGATCAGACCGGCGTCGGCCGCCGGGGCGAGCGCCGCGATGTCGACGGCGAGCGCAGCGGCCGCGCGGTGCAACAGCCCGGTGTCGCCGACGGATTCCGCCGCCGCGGTGAGGACGAGCAGCCGGGTGTCGGCGGGCAGTGCGGAGGCCCGCCGGGCATAGCTCTCCTCGATCTTGTCGTTGATCGGCTGGCTGTCCGGCAACCCGAAGCCACCCGCGAGATCGCCGTCCTTCCAGGCACGGGGAAGCTCGATGAGCGCGAGCGGATTGCCTCGACTCTCCGCGATGATCCGGTGGGACAGGTCGATGTCCACCGGGCCCCGGATGGTGCTCAGCAGCAGCGCTCGCGAATCACGGTCATCCAGCCCGCCGACCGGCAACTCCGGCAACCCGGTCAGGACCTGATCGCCGGTTCCCCGGCGCGCGACGCACACGATCGCGATCCGCTCGGCCAAGAGCCGCCGGGCGACGAACGCGAGGATCTGCGCCGAGGCCTGGTCCAGCCACTGGGCGTCGTCGACGATGCAGATCAGCGGCCGGTCCTCGGCCACCTCGGCGAACAGCGTCAACGTGGCCAGCCCGACCAGGAACCGGTCCGGTGGCGGGCCGGCGCTGAGTCCGAACACGGTCGCCAGCGCGTCGCGCTGCGGCGCGGGCAGGCGCTCGATGTGGTCGAGCATCGGCGCACAGAGTTGGTAGAGGCCGCTGTAGGCGAGCTCCATCAATGACTCGACCCCGACCGCCGACGCGATGTGCCAGCCGTCGACCTTGCCGGACAGGTACCCCAGCAGCGCGCTCTTGCCCACACCCGCGTCGCCGCGCAGGACCAGCACCTGGCTCGTGCCGCCCAGCGCAGTGGTCACCAGGCGGTCGAGGGCCTGACATTCGCGCGTGCGACCGAGGAGTTCCGGCGCGGCACTTCCGACCTTGCGGGACATGGTGTCCTAACAGGTGTCCGATGCGGCATTTGACTGGCCTCGCTGAGCCGCTCACCTGCTGCGAGCGGCTTCGAGTGATGGTAGCGACGTTCGACCCGGCTCGTGCTTGTTGGACAGGGCGACGGCACCGAGCGAGACTGGTGCCGTACGACGTCACGTCGGTCCTGGTCAGCGGCCTGGGAGACAGTCATGGGGCAGAGGCGGTTCGCGTGACCGGGCCCGGCCTGGTGGATCGAGTGGCGGAACGCGCCGCTTTGGACGAGATGATCGCCGCCGTCCACGCCGGGGAAAGCCGCGTGCTCGTGCTCCGCGGGGCGCCCGGGATCGGTAAATCCGCGCTTCTGCACTACGCGGAGAGCGCCGCGAGCGGGTTTCGCAAGCTACGCACCGTCGGCATCGAGTCCGACATGGAGCTGGACTTCGCCGCCCTGCACCAGTTCTGCCTGCCGCTGCTGGCCCGGCTGAAGGACCTGCCGGCACCCCGGCGTGCCGCACTCGAGACGGTGTTCCGCTTGCGCGACGGTGCCCGGCCGGACCCGTTCCTGGTCGGCCTGGCGATCCTCGACCTCCTGTCCGGCGCCTCCGAGGATCAGCCGCTGCTCTGCGTCATCGACGACGCGCAATGGCTCGATCGGTCCTCGGCCCAGGTCCTGGGCTTCGTCTCCCGCCGGCTGCTGGCCGAGTCGATCGCCCTGGTGATCGCGTCCAGGGTGCCCGGCCCCGAGCTGACCGGCCTCCCGATGATGGAGATCACCGGGCTGCGCCACACCGACGCGCGCACACTGCTCGACTCGGTCGCCGCCGCGCCCCTGGACCGCGGCATCCGCGATCGCATCGTCGCGGAGACGCACGGCAACCCGCTCGCCCTCATCGAGCTGCCGCGCGGCCTGACCGCAAGCCAGATGGCCGGCGGCCTCGGCCTGCTGAGCGCCGACACGCTGCCCGGCCGGATCGAGGAGAGCTTCCTCAACCGGATCGGCTCACTTCCGCAGCGGACACGGCTGCTGCTCCTGGTCGCCGCCGTGGAACCGGTCGGCGACCCCGACCTGGTCCGGCACGCCGCGGAGCGGCTCGGCGTGCCCTCCGCGATGAGCGGCATCGACGGCCTGCTGACCATCGACGACCGGGTGACCTTCCGCCATCCGCTGGTGCGATCGGCGATCTATCGCGCGGCGTCGCCCGCCGACCGGCGAGCCGCACACCTGGCCCTGGCCGAGGTCACGGATCCGCGGTCCGCCCCCGACCGGCGTGCCTGGCACCTCGCCTCGGCGGCCGCTGGGCCCGACGAGGCCGTCGCCGCGGAACTGGAACGGTCCGCCGCCCGGGCGCAGGCACGCGGCGGAATGGCCGCGGCGGCCGCGTTCCTGCACCGGTCCGTCGTCCTGACCGCCGACCCGGCCCGGCGCACCGACCGCATGCTCTCGGCGGCCGAGGCGAGTTTCCAGGCCGGCGACGTGGAGGACGCCGGCCGGCTCCTGAGCGCCGTCGGCGTCTACCCGCTCGACGCCTTGCAGCGGGGACAGGCGGCGGTGCTGCGCGGTCAGGTTGCCTTCGCCACCCTCGACGGCGCCAACGCCACCGCACGGACGATCGAGGCCGCGCGGCAGCTGGAGCCGGTGGCACCGCAAGCCGCACGCGAGACCTACCTGACCGCGTGGGGCATCGCTGTCACCTTCACCGATCCGGCCTCGTTGCTCGAGGTGTCGCAGGCCGTCCGGCTCCTCCCGCCGCCGGCCGACCCCGGCCCGCTGGACCTGCTGCTCGACGGCTACGCCCAACTGGTCACCGACGGCACGGCAGCCGCCGCGGACACCCTGCGGCGGGCGGCGGCGGCGCTCGTGAACCTGCCCGCGGAGCAGGTGTTGCGGTGGGGCTGGGTGGCGACCGGGGGCATCGCCGCCGTCTGGGACGACGAAGGGATGCGCGAACTCTGCGACCGGTGGCTACGCGTGGCGCGCGACGCCCACGCGCTGCGCGAACTGCCCTTCCTGCTCACCACGTCCAGCTTCGCCAGCTCCTGGACCGGTGACTTCGAGGCGACCGCCGCCTCCATCGCCGAG
This sequence comes from Amycolatopsis sp. NPDC005003, assembly GCF_053600695.1. Taxonomy (NCBI): domain Bacteria; kingdom Bacillati; phylum Actinomycetota; class Actinomycetes; order Pseudonocardiales; family Pseudonocardiaceae; genus Amycolatopsis; species Amycolatopsis sp. NPDC005003. Next base: position 85,057 of record NZ_JBSGAI010000006.1, read on the forward strand.
GCCGATGCCGTCGCCGCCGCGACGGGCAACCCACTGCCACCGTACGGCGAACTGCGGCTGCTCTCGCTGCGCGGCCGGGAGCCGGAGGCCGCCGAGCTGATCGCAGCCACGATTCGCGCCTCGACCGCTGCGGGCCTCGGCATGGGCAACACGGCCGCGCGGTGGGCGGCCGCCGTGCTCTACAACGGACTCGGGCGCTATCCCGAGGCGATGCGTGCGGCACTGGCCACCACCTACGTCTCCGAGCCGGGGATCTCCACCTGGCTGCTGCCCGAGCTGGTGGAGGCGGCCGGCCGCGCCGGCGAGCCGGAGGTCGCCCGGGAGGCGCTCGACCGGCTGACCGAGACGACGCGCTCGTTCGACACCGACTTCGCCCGCGGCGTCGAGGCCCGGACCCAGGCACTGGTCACCGACGGACCGGAGGCCGAGGACCTCTACCGCGAGGCCGTCGAGCGACTCGACCGCACCCGCCTGCAGCCGGAGGCGGCGCGGGCCCATCTGGTGTACGGCGAGTGGCTGCGCCGCCGCAGACAGCGCGTCCGGGCCCGCGAGCAGCTGCGGACCGCGTACGAAATGCTGGTCGCCATCGGGATGGAAGCGTTCGCCGAACGCGCCCGCCGCGAGCTTCTGGCCACCGGGGAAACCGTGCGCAAACGCACGGCCGCCCGGGCGCCGGAGGTCGAGCTCACCGCCCAGGAGCGGCAGATCGCGTTGCTGGTCCGCGACGGCTACTCCAACCGTGAGGTCGGCGAGCGGCTCTACCTCTCCCCGCGCACCGTCGAATGGCACCTCCGCAGGATCTTCGCGAAGCTGGGCATCGACTCCCGCCGGAAACTCCGGGACGTCCTGCCGGCCTGAGCCCGTGGGTCGAGCTCATCTGCGATCCAGCGTCCGGTCATCGAAGCGGGCGGAAGGCGGCACGAAGCTCCTGGGTGAACAGTCCGGGTTCCTCCCAAGCCGCGAAGTGTCCGCCCCGCGTGGGCCGGTGGTAGTAGCCGAGGGTCGGGTAGACGGCCTCGGCCCAGCTACGGGGAGCCTGGAAGATCTCGCCGGGGAAGGCGCTGAACGCGACCGGCACGCTCACCGCCGGGGAGTTCTGGCCGGCGGTGAGCGCTCTCTCCCAGTACAGCCGGGCGGCCGACTCGCCGGTCCCGGTCAGCCAGTAGACCGACACGTTGTCGAGGACGTGCTCCCGGGTCAGGCCGCCCGACGGCGGTCCGCCGAGGAAGGCGCGGGAGATCTTGCGATAGCTGTCCGTGTCGTGATCGAGCATCCAGGCCGCCAGGGCGACGGGCGAATCGAGAAGTGCGTAGCCGATTGTCTGCGGCCGCGTCGACTGCTCGACGATGTACCCCCGGCCGCTCGTCGAGAAGATCTGGAGTGCGGTGGCCGCGGCCTTCTCCTCATCGGTGTTCTTCGGCAGGTCGGCGGTGCTGCCCAAGGCCGGCGTCAGCAGGTTCACGTGGATGCCGAGCAATCCGGCCGGAGCCAGGCGGCCGATGCCATCGGTCACGGCGGCGCCGACATCTCCGCCCTGAGCGACCCAGCGGGGGTAGCCGAGGCGGTGCATGAGCTCCGCCCAGGCTCGCGCCGTCCGGTTGTGGTCCCAGCCGATTTCGTCCGGTTTGCCGGAGAAGCCGTAGCCGGGGATCGACGGGAGGACGAGGTGGAAGGCGTCCGCCGCCGTGCCGCCGTGCGCGGTCGGATCCGTCAGCGGACCGACGGTCTCGAGCAGCTCGACGATCGAGCCCGGCCAGCCGTGGGTCATGATGAGCGGCAGTGCGCCGCGGTGCCGGGAGCGTACGTGGACGAAGTGGATGTCGACGCCGTCGATCTGCGTCTTGAACTGGGGCAGCGCGTTGAGCTTCGCCTCGAACCGCCGCCAGTCGTAGCCGGTCGTCCAGAACCGGGCGAGCGCCTGAGCGGTCGCCAGCTGCACGCCTTGCGAGCGGTCGGAGACGAGCTCGCGGGTCGGCCAGCGGGTTGCTTCGATGCGGCGGTGCAACTCCGCCAGCTGTTCGCGCCGGACCGCGACCCGGAACGGGCGGACCCCGTTCGGGTCGGTGGGCGGCGCGGCGCCGGCCGGCGTCTGCCCGAGCACAGTGGACGCGGCGACGGTGAGGCCGGCCGCGACGCCTGCCTGGAGCACTTGCCGTCGAGTGGGTCTGGACGTGGACGGAGTCATGGTCTCTCCACTTCTGGATTCGTCGGAGTTAGGGCGTTTGCCGTGTCCTAGCGCAGTGGCCGGAACGCGGCCCGCACCTGGTCCGCGAACAGCTCGGGCTCCTCCCAGGCGGCGAAATGGCCGCCGCGGGCCGCGACCCCGAAGTAGCTGAGCGTCGGATAGGCCTTCTCGGCCCAGCTGCGTGGCGTCCGCCAGATCTCCCCGGGGAAGGTGCTGAAACCGACCGGAACGCGGGGATCCGGCAGCGGCGGGCGGCCCGCGGCCGGTGCGTCCGGCCCGTACGCCTCCCAGTACGACCGGGCCGTGGACGCCCCGGTGCCGGTCAGCCAGTAGGTCGTGATGTCGTCGAGGAGGTGATCCCGCGTGAGACCCCCCGACGGCTTGCCGTCGACGAACGCGCCGGCGATCTTGTAGTAGGCGTCCGTGTCGTGGTCGATCATCCACCCGGCGAGCGCGACCGGCGAATCCAGCAACGCGTAGCCGATCGTCTCCGGCCGGGTGGCCATCTCCACGAAGTAGCCGTTCCCGGTGGTCTGGAAAACCTTGATCGCGGCGAGCGCCGCGCGTTCCTCCTCGGTGTCGTCCGGCAGCGACGACGGGTCGTTGAGCGCGGGCACCAGCAGATTCGTGTGGATGCCGGCCAGACCCGCCGGGCCCAGCCGGCCCATCGCGTCGGTTACCCCGGCGCCGACGTCGCCACCCTGGGCCACATACCGGCCATAGCCGAGCCGGCTCATCAGCTCCGCCCACGCCCGGGCCGTGCGCACGAGATCCCACCCGACCTCGGCGGGCTCGCTCGAGAAGCCGTAGCCGGGCAGCGACGGCAGCACGAGGTGGAATGCGTCCGCCGCGGTGCCACCGTGCGCGGTCGGATCGGTCAGCGGGCCGATCGAGTCGATCAGCTCGATGACCGAGCCGGGCCAGCCGTGCGTCATGATCAGCGGCAGCGCATCCGCGTGCTTCGATTTCACGTGGACGAAATGGACGCTCACCCCGTCGATTTCGGTGGTGAACTGCGGCAGCGCGTTCAGCCGGGACTGCACCCGGCCGAGGTCGTACCCGTTCGCCCAGTACTGGGCCAGCGCCCGGAGCGTCGCCAGCTGCACCCCCTGGGAGCGATCGCCCACGAGCTCCCGGCTCGGCCAGCGCGTCGCCGCCAGCCGGTGGCGCAGGTCGTCGAGCGCCCCTTTGCGGAAGGACACGGTGAACGGTCGGATCGCGTGGCTCGTTTGCTGCTCGAGCGTGGTCATCTCATGCACGGCCTTTCCCTCGGATTCCGGCACGAACAAATCCAGGTACGGGAGGCGGTATGCCCCTCGCTCTCCGGATGTGCACCAGCATGGCAACCCGTTCGTGCGATTCGCGCCCGTGAAAGACCCCGGTCGACACACTGGGTCAGGCCCCCGGGGACCGCCCGGGTTTAGTGAGTCGGCCCGGGGAACTCTGGCGGGATTCGGTGTTGTGTGCTGAGGCAGCGCCAAACTCCAGTACTGACCCAGACGTATGGGCAGGGCCATCTCAAGGAAATCCCGCCCATTCGCTTTCGCGCGCACAGACCAGCCAGTAGCCGACTGCTCGGGACACCGACGTGGCGGCTCACGACGCTGTTTGTATCAACCGGCCGCTTCGCGCATCCGAATCACCGTCAGCCGTCACAGGGGAGCCGCCATGACCACGCCCGGAAGCCGCCAGGCCCAGCAGAACTACCAGCAGCAGGTTCAGCACGACCGCTCCACCTTCGCCCGCAACTCCGCCTACCACGCCCAGCGCCGTCGGCGGGGCCCGGTCGGGGTGGTCCGGGGGCTGCTCGTGCTCGTCTTCCCGCTGGTGATCATCGCCATCGCGGCGGGGATCTTCCTGATGGTCCTCAGCGCCGCCGAGCCGCACCTGCTCGACCAGGTCAGCACCTGGTTCGAGCGGCGCCACTGAGCCGGGGGAGGACGATGTGAGCGGGACCTATCGGATGGCCGCGGGGCAGGGTGAGCGACGTTCGTCCGGGTACACGACGACCGCCGGCTGGGCGAGCCAGCTCGCCCCGCGGCTGTTCGCGCCGCCGGCCCGGTGGGGCTGGCAGGCCGCGTCGCCCGTGCCGGCGCAGACCGCGGAGCTGCCCGCGCCGCCCGCCCGGCCGGTCTGGACGGAGCCGGCCCGGCCGGACACCAGCGGGCTGGTCGCGGCCCGGTCGAAAGCCGTCACCAGGGTGATCTGGAGGCTGGCGCTGCTGGTGGTCGCCGCGTTCGCGTTCACCGCCTACCAGCTGGTGATCGAACGCCAGGTCAGCCGGTACGGCAGCTCGGCGCACCAGGTGTACATCGTGGTGCTGCTGGTGATCGCCGGGCTGCTGGCGCTGAGCGTGATCCGCGCGGTGGCCGGCGTTCAGTTCGCCAGCCGCAACATCCGCAACTTCGAGCGGCCCTACCGCCAGTTGTGCGGCTCCGAGCAGGCCCGCTACCGGCAGGCCGTGGCGGCGTGGGAGCAGATCGTGCGGCAGCACGCCGCGGCCGCCGCCGCGGCCGCCCGGGCGGCCGCGGCCGCCGCGAACGGCCCGCAGTGGTATCCCGTGCTGCCGGCGTCCGAACCGACCCGGGTCGACGTGTTCGGGGGCGACCCGCACCGGCACGGCTGGGCCAGCCTGCTGGTGACCTTCGGTTCGTCGCTGCTGGCCGCGGGCCGGCGGATCACCGTGCTGGACTTCACCGGCCAGGAGGTCGGCGAGTCGCTGGCCGGGGTGGCTCGCGCCGCCGGCATGAGCGTCGGATCGGTGCAGCTGACCGGCGCCGACACGGCCGGGCTGAACCTGTTCGCCGGGCTGTCCGCGCGGGACATCGCCGAGTGCGTCGGCTACGCGGCGACCAGCCGTCCGGACGGCGACCACCGCGAGGAACGCGCGCTGGCCGTCGACATGCTGCGGATGGTGCTCGACGCCCTGGACGGGCCGGTGACGTTCGCCCGGCTGGCCGCGGGCGTGCGGGTGCTGTGCCAGGGCACCGGCGAGCTTTCCCCGCCGGAGCTGGACAGACTCGCCGCGCACATCGTGGACGTCGACCAGAACGAGTGGGCGGCGCGGCAGTTGCGCCTGCTCGCCCGTCAGCTGGACATGCTGCACGACGTGGTGGCGGCAACTCCGACCGGTCGTCCACTGTGGACAAATGATGCCGTGTCGCTGGTCGCCACGGACGGCGGCCGTCACGACCGCAAGGAACTGGTGGACCGGCTGCTCGTGCAGCTGGCGCAGCGGGCCATGGACGCCCGGGTCTGGCCGGGCGGGCTACTGGTCGTCGCCGGGGCCGACCAGCTCGGCGCCACGACCGTGCGGGTGCTGTCGGAGCACGCCCGGCACGCCGGCGTACGGCTGATCCTGATGATCGACCAGCCGCAGGGCGACCTGGAGAAGTCCGCCGGCACGGGCGGCGTCGTCTGCATCATGAAGATGTACAACCACCGCGACGCCACCATCGCCGCCGAGTTCATCGGCAAGGGCCACAAGTTCGTGGTCAACCAGATCACCCGGCAGGTGGGCAGCACGTTCACCGACGGCGGCGGCGACAGCTTCGCCGCGAACACCGGGCAGAGCGGCCAGAACAAGCAGCGGCGGTCCGGCACCGCCGGCCGGCCCACCGGGTTGTCCGAGTCGCGCGGGCACACCTGGACCGGCACCCGCACCTGGTCGTCCGCCGACAACGTCAGCACCTCCACCGGAACCGGCCGCGTCTACGAGTTCACCGTCGAGCCGGCGCAGCTCCTCGGCATGCCGGAGACCTTGTTCGTCCTGGTGGACAACTCCGGCCACGGCCGGCGGGTGATCACGGCCGACGCCAATCCCGGCATCTGCCTGCGGGACCGGGTCTCCGCGATCCCGGCGCCGTGAGGTGGTCACGGTGCTGAACTGGTCGGAGTTCGACCTGCACGAGCTGACCGAGGTGCCGGCGCCACCCGACGACCGCCGGGAGGAGGACGGCGAGCGCGGCGACCGTGACGTACCCGCCGACGACCCGATCGCGGCGTTGGGCGTCGCGCTCGCCGGGGCCCACGCCGGCCTCGTGGCGAACGGCCACCACGCGCCCGCCGTGCTGTCGGCCTGGATGCGGCCGCCGGCCGCCGATCGCCTGCGGTTCCTGGTCGGCGGCAAGCCCGATTTCACGCCGGCCGTGGGTGGGGGACGGGGCGAGGTGCTGTTCCCGCCCGGTGCGCTGGCCACCCCGCTGGGCCGGGGGCAGGCCACGCCGCTGGACCAGTTCGGTTGCTGGGTGGAGTGCACCGGCCATCCGGACGCGCTGTGGGCCCCGTCGGATCCCAAGCACGCCAGGCCCCGGGACCGCCGCGGCTCCTTCGAGCAGTACGTGGCGCACCTGCGGCAGCCCTTCGCCTGGGTGGTGCTGGCCGAACCGGCGCGGGCCCACGAGGTCCAGCCCGAACTCGACCGGCTCGTCCGGGAGATCCTGCCGCTGTCCCGCACCGAGGTGGGCGAGGCGAACCGGATCAGCCTGGAACGCAAGCAGTCCCGGTACCGGGAACTCAGCCGCGCGCTGCTCGGCAACGCCTGGCGGATCCGGGTACTGGTCGGCGGACGCGACGAGGCCGTCACGGAGAACGTCGCCGCATTGCTCTGTGCGGCGGCGGATCTGGACAACCAGCCGTACGTGCTCACGCCGAGCGGCCGCGCGACGAGCCTGGCCGGCGCGGCGCAGCAAAGCGGCGTCCTGGCGGGTACCGAGCTGCTGGTGCGGCTGACCCGCCCGCCGCGACGGGAACTGCCGGGCATCCGGGTCGTCGAGCCGCGGCGCTTCGACGTCACGCCGGACGCGCCGGCGAGCGGGGGCCTGCTGCTGGGTGGCGTGCTGGACGCGGCCCGCGCCGAGGTCGGGCCGCTGACGGCCGGGCGGGACTCGCTCAACCGGCACACCTTCGTCTGCGGCGCGACCGGTAGCGGCAAGTCCTTCACCGTACGGCATCTGCTGACCGAGGCCACCCGCGCCGGGCTGCCGTGGCTCGTCGTCGAGCCCGCCAAGGCCGAGTACGGACGGATGGCCAACCGGCTGGCCCCGCTGGGCTCCGACGTCGTCGTGCTGCAACCCGGCAAGGCGGACGACCCGCCGGTCGGCTTCAATCCGCTGGCGCCGGCCCGTTTCGCCGACGCCGACGCCGACGGCAACGAGCACGTGTTCTCCCTGCAGACCCACCTCGACCTGGTGCGGGCGCTGTTCCTGGCCACCTTCGACGCGGACGAGCCGTTCCCGCAGATCCTCACCACGGCGCTGACCCGGTCATACGAGGAGCTCGGCTGGGACGTCACGCTCGGCGAGGCGGTCCACGCCGACGCCGAGCCGCGCTACCCCACCCTCACCGATCTGCAGCGGGTCGCGGGGATCGTGGTGGACGAGATCGGCTACGGCCCCGAGATCGCCGCCAACATGCAGGGTTTCGTCAAGGTGCGGATGCGCAGCCTCGGGCAGGGCGTGATCGGGCGGTTCCTCGACGACGCGCACCCGCTGGACTTCGACAAGCTGATGCGCCGCAATGTGGTGCTGGAGATCGAGGACGTCGGTGACAACACCGACAAGGCCTTCCTGATGGGCGCGGTGCTGTTGCAGCTGACCGAGCACCTCAAGCTGCGGCACGGCGGGAAAACGCAGGTCCCGCTGCACCACCTCACCGTGATCGAAGAGGCGCACCGCCTGCTGCGCAATCCCGGCGAAGACACCGACAGCGCCGCCGGGCGTGCCGTCGAGACGTTCGCGTCGCTGCTGGCCGAGGTCCGCGCGTACGGCGAGGGGCTTGTCGTGGTGGAACAGATCCCCGGCAAGCTCATCCCGGACGTCATCAAGAACACCGCCGTGAAGGTGGTGCACCGGCTGCCCGCCGAGGACGACCGCAAGAGCGTCGGCGCCACGATGAACCTCGACAACGGCCAGTCCCGGAACGTGGTGTCGCTGGAACCACGGGAGGCCGCGGTCTTCACCGACGGCATGGACCGGCCGCTGCTGGTGCGCGTCCCGGACGGCCGTCAGGCGGAGGAGGTGGCGGCCCGGCCCGCCCCGGTCACCGACCTGATCCGCACGGTGCGCAGCGCCACCTGTGGCAGCGAATGCCAGGCCGCCGCGTGCCGGCTGAGCGACATCGCGCGCGGTGGGCAACTGCTGGCGCGCTACCCGGTGCTGACCGTGTGGACCGAGCTGACCGTGCTCGCCCACCTGGTGAACGCCCCGGTTCCGGTGCTGGACAAGCGTTTCCGGGACATCCTGCTCGGGGCGGCAACGGTTCGTACGCTGGATTGCGCGTTGTCGCACGCGGCCGAGCGCGCGGTGCGGACCCGCTCGGCCCAGCTGCAACCGGCCATGCGGTCGTGGGTGTTCGCGGCGCACTGCAATGCCGTTCAGGTCAACGCACTCTGGCACGGCATGCCCGGCAGCTGCGCCGAAGACGGCGGGGAGTTCCTCGCCGAGACGTACAAGTGGGCCAAGGTGCTGCACGTGCTCAAGGACGACGGTGACGCGCCGCGGCACGAGTACAGCGAGGCGTGGGAACGCTTCTACCGCCAGCCGATCCCGGGCTCGACGCGCGCCGAGCAGCACGCCGCCGTGGACCGTTGGCACACCGAACTCCTTCGCGACAAGGCGGGCCGGGACGCCGTCACGTACGGCACCAGCAGACCGTCCGCGCTCGAGTCGGCGCTCGGCGTCCAGGCCGGCGCCGGCGACACGTGGCGGTACGCGGTGGCCAGGGCCCAGGGGTGGTTCACCGGTGACATGGAGTGGGTGTGGTCGCACGTGCTACCGATAGGGGACGAGACATGAGTGGCGAATTCGGCTCCGGGGCCGCCGACAAGGCGAAGACACCGAAGCCCCCCGACAAGCCGCCGGTGCCGCCGGACGCGCAGAAGCCGCAGCACGACACCTCCCGCCCGGCGAACCGGACCGCGCAGCCGGACGGCAAGGACAATCACGCCCCGCCCGGGCCGCCGGGCGGCAAGCCCCCCGACATCGGTCCCAAGGGCGACACGGGATCCAAGCAGCCCGGCGACAAGGCAGCCGGCACCCACCGGTCCGGTGACGGGCCCGTCAAGATCAACGAGGTCCCCGGGCCCCGCAACGCGGACACTCCGCACCGCGGCGGGGACCAGCCGCCGGGACCGACCCTGTCGACGAACATGGCGCAGTGGAAGGCGCAGTTCGAGTCCCACTGGGTGGGGCCGCACCCGGAAACCGCGATGGTGCGCCCCACCGAGATCAGCCACCGGGTGGAGCTGCCACCCATCCAACGCACCCACACGCTGGACCTGGACAAAACGTACCGCGACGAACACGGCAAACTCGACTGGGTCAAGGTGCGGGCGGAACTCACCCGCATGGTGAAGGCGGACGTCGGCGTGGCGGAGGAGCAGCGCCGGCCGGGCGCTCCGCCGCACGGCGGGTACGGGAGCCGAGAGCTGCGCGTCCAGCCGGTGGACATCAAGCTGCATCTCGTGCACACGAAGTCGGACCCCGAGATCGCGCAGGTGCGGGCGGCGTTCCGGGAGGTGTGCAAGGCAGCCACGAAATGGGACGTGCGAACCCACGTCGACAGTCCGCGTCCGCAGCCGCCCGAGGTTCCGGATCCGAAGCCCTGGCCGGAGTCCCAGCCCGGTCGCCGCGTGCCCGGCCCTGGCCCGGACCATCGGCAGAACCGGCGCGAGCCCGCGGAGATCCCCCGGCCCGGCCAGACGCCTCGGCAGGTCCCGCCGGTGCGGCAGATGCCGCACGTCCAGCAGCACATCCCACCGAGGTGAGCATCCGGGTCTGACGTCAGCCGGTTGAGTCGCGGGCCTCGTCGGGCAGCGTGGGCGAGGACATCGTGGCCGGCCCACATGCGGCGGAGACGTCACTGCGCACGGACAGCTCACCGATCAGCTCCGCGAGCTGCGGGTCGTCCGGGTGACGCCCGGCGTAGACGTGCAGGAAGGCCACACCGTCGGCCGCCGCTGCCGTGCTTGTGTCGTACTGTCCGGCGAGGATGGTGTTCCGGGAAAGCAGGGAGAAAACCATGTCCGACAGGCCCGTGCTCGCGGTCACCGATGCCGAACTCGGCGAGCTGCGGACCCGGCTGGCCGGTACCCGGTGGCCGGCTCCGTGGCCGGTGGCCGGTTGGTCTGCCGGGACCGACCCCGGTGAGCTGCAGCGACTGGTTGCCTACTGGGCGTCCGGTTACGACTGGCGCGCGCACGAGGCCGCCATCAACGCCCTGCCGCACCACTTCGCGGACATCGTCGGCACACCGGTGCACTACCTGCGTTTCGACGGCGAAACCCCGGACGCCTTGCCGATCGTCCTGACCAACGGGTGGCCCAGCTCGTTCCTGGAGCTGACCAGCTTCGCGCGGCGGCTGGCGACACCGTCGAAGCACGGCGGTTCCGCGGCGGACTCGTTCACCGTCATCGTCCCGTCGCTGCCCGGCTTCGGCTTCTCCCCGCAACGTCCTTCGCTCACGGATCCCGTGCAGACCCACGAACTGTGGCACCTGCTGATGCGGGAAGAACTGGGCTTCACCCGGTACGCGGCGCACGGCGGAGACCTGGGCGCGGGCATCACCTCCCGGCTGGCCGAAGCCCACTCCGAAGCCCTGGTCGGTATTCACCTGCTGGCCGTCGCCGCTCCGATCGCCCACGACGACGAGAGCCTCACCGCGCAGGAGCGCGCCTACCTGGGCTCGGTCGCGACCTGGTCGGCGCGGGAAGGGGGCTACCAGCACCAGCAGAGCACCCGGCCGCTCACCTTGGCCTACGGCCTGGCCGACTCGCCGGCCGGGCTGCTCGCCTGGATCCTCGAGAAGTACCGCGCGTGGAGCGACTGCGGAGGCGACGTGTCCTCGCGGTTCAACGACGACTTCCTGCTGACGCAGGCGTCGCTCTACTGGTTCACCAACACCATCTCGACCTCGTTCCGGCCGTACTACGAGTACAGCGAGAACCTGACCCGCAAGGTCGAGCGGGTCGACGTGCCGACCGCCGTCGCCCTGTTCCCGGCCGACCTCACCCAACCACCGCGCAGCTGGGCCGAGCGCACGTACAACGTGACGAGGTACACGAAGATGCCCCGCGGCGGCCACTTCGCCGCCCACGAGGAACCCGAACTGCTCGCCCGCGACATCATCGACTTCTTCCGGGCTCTGCGGTGAACCGCAGCTTCGACCCGGGCGAGGGCCGTCATCGGGTGCCCGCCCCGGTCAGTGCCTGCTGCAGGACGTGGCTGTCGGCGGCCTGCAGCAGCCGGGCGAGCTTGCCGTCCCGGACCGTCCACAGGTGGATGAACCGGGCGTCGGCGGTCACCCTGTCCTTGGTCACCCCGTGGTAGTGACCGAAGACGAACACGTGGCCGTTACCATCGGCGTAGTACTGCTCGGCCTGCGCCCCGAAGGACTTGAAGTGCGGGAGGAGTGCGCCGAAGAAGTCGTTCATCATGCTGCCGAACCCGTGGTAGACCCCACCGTACGGAAAGCCCGGGGTGATGTCCCACTCGAGGTCCGGGGCCATGATCTCTTCCATCACGGTCGAGTCGGCGTGCGATTCATACAGCCGGCGAACCAAGGTGATATCGGGGGATTCGGGCATGCGTAGATCCTTTGTAGACTGGACTTCGGGGTTCGGAAGCCAGCTTCACAGCGAGCCGCGTGGAAAGCTCGCCGGCTGAGGGGGAGGATTTTCTCCCCTCCACGGCCGCCGTCGCGGATGGAACTCTCGCGTTGTGCGAGCGACTTTGATCTACGGTGCCGGTGACGTCCGGGTCGAGAACGTGCCCGACCCGAAGCTGGTGGAGCCCACCGACGCGGTGGTGCGGGTGCTGCGGGCCTGCATCTGCGGCAGTGACCTGTGGCCCTACGGCTCGCGGCCGGCCACCGAGGAAGGTGACCGCATCGGCCACGAGTTCCTCGGCGTGGTCGAGGAGACCGGGTCGGAAGTGGCCGGGTTGGCGGCGGGTGACGTCGTGGTCGCGCCGTTCGCCTACGCCGACAACACGTGCGAGTACTGCCGGGCCGGGCTGCAGACTTCGTTCCCGCACGGCGGCTTCTTCGGCGCCGCGGGCGCGGATGGCGGTCAGGGCGAGGTCGTGCGAGTGCCCTTCGCGCAGGGAACGCTGGTCAAGCTCCCCGTCGGGGAGGACTCGGAGCTGCTGCCGTCCCTGGTCACGCTCGCCGACGTCTTCCCGACCGGCCATCACTGCGCGGTGACGGCCGGAGTGGGGCCGGGGAGCGCGGTGACGGTGGCAGGCCGCTCAACCGGTCCGACGTCGTGGTAAACGGTTGAGCCGATGAGTGGATGGGTGAAATCGATGCCGTCGGTCGTCGTGGCGAGGCCGGCGTGCGTCGTTCGCCAGCGGCGCCACCCGGCCTTCGGGGCATATCCACTCAGTCTGTAGGGGATCCAGAAAGGGCTGGGTATGTACGCAATCGTGACCTGGTCGACACCTGCTGTCCACGGAGCGGAAGCCCGTTGGAATGGTTCGGAAATGTATTGACGGACGGTGAACCGGCATACGTATCCGTACGAACGCAAACTTCGCGTGAGCTGACCGGCGGACTCGTCGACCTGGGGCGGGCGTCCTGCCGAGGTCAGCGGTCATCGATGCTCAAACGCAACATTCGATTCCGTAGCACGGCTGAAAGCCGAGGCGACTCTTCGCATGAACCCGCATCGGGGCGGGGAAAAAATCTGCCACGCGCGCGGCGGAAAGGGGTAGAAATGCCCACATCATGGTCGTCCGGCGAACTGCGCTTCACCCTTCCGGCGGGAATCCGCGTGCGCGACGAAGCCGTGGCGGATGATGCCACGCGAAAGGTCGATCTTCCCGATGGGCCGATTCCGGTGTCGGCCGGCTCCGATGATCTCGTCGCAGCGTTGTCGGAGCAGGGGCTCGCGCTCGTCGAGCAGCCCGTGGATCTCGAAGTCGTGCCCGGCGCACGGAGACGACGGGCGACGACTCGGCTGGAGCTGACCGTCGGCGCTGACGAAGACGCGGTCGTCCTGCTGGAACAGGACGGTCTCTACTCGTGGCACCACCCGGTCGAACGCGAGGTGACGGAGCCCGCCGTCCGGCGAAGAGCGGGTGGTCCCGCCCCGTCGCCCGGCCGGCGCATCGCGTTCGCGCTGGAGTTCGGAGCACGTCCGTCCGCCGCCGCGCAGACCCGCGGTTTTCTCGGCGACCTGCTTTTCGCGGGCGCACGCGCTTTTGTGCTCAAGTTCGTCGCTCGCAAGGTCGCCGGTATGGTGATGCACCACCTCGAAGCGCACATTGAACCCGGATTGCTGACCATGCCGTCGCCGGATACGGAGACCTGGCACAGGATCGACGGCCTCGGAGCGGTCAAACTGCCGAAGAACCGGCCTGCCCGCATCCTGTTGTTCGTGCACGGAACCTTCTCCAGCACGGTGGGCGCTTTCGGGGCACTCGGCGCTTTCGACTGGGGCCGGGCGCTGCTGACCGCTGCCGCCCGCGAATACGACGCCGTTCTCGGCTACGACCACGTGACCCTCAGCGCCGACCCCGGGGCGAACGCCCGCGACCTGCTGCGAGCCCTGAAGTCCGCGGAGCTCGCCCAGCCGCTCGAGATCGACGTGGTCTGCCACAGCCGGGGAGCGCTCGTCGCCCGCAGTTTCACCGAAGAGGTCCTGCCGCAGGAGAACTTCGCGGCGCAGGTACGGCGCATGATCTTCGTGGGCGGCACCAACGGCGGCACCGAACTGGCCAGCCCCGGCAACTGGCGGACGCTGGTCGATCTCTACACCAACCTGGTCGCGGCCGCGTCGAGGGTGCTGGCGCTGGTGCCGCACGCCGCTGCGCCGGCCCAGGTGATCCGCGGCCTGGTGCAGGGACTCGGTGCCTTCGTGAAATACCTCGTCTCCTACGCGACCGAAGAAGGCGAAGGCGAAATCGGGGTGCCCGGACTCGCGGCGATGCGCCCGGGCGGACCTTTCGTCACGACGCTCAACCAGACGCAGCCGGGCCAGCCTTCGCCGGCGGACGTGCAGTGTTACGTCGTGACGTCGGACTTCGAACCCGACGTCGGCGGCACCGAGCCGAAGCAGCTCCCAGTGCGGTTGCTGACGGCGCTCGCGGACGGCCTCGTGGACCGGTTGATGGGCGAGAGCAACGACCTGGTCGTCGACACCGATTCGATGGCGGCGATCGACCTCGCCGTGGGCGGGTTCGTCAAGGACCGGTGCGATCTCGGCGGCAATGCGCACGTCTACCACACGGTGTACTTCACCCGGCCGGAAGTGTGCACGGCGTTGGCGAACTGGCTGGGGCTGAGTGGGCCGGCGGCCGCGGTGGTGCCGGTCGGGGCCACGGTCGGCCCGGACCTGCCGGTCGCGGCGGAACCGGACATCGTGATCGTCGACGCCGACGCACCCGCCGGCGTGGTCCGGGCGGAAGTCGCGGCAATGGAGCCGGGATTCGTCGTCGTCCGGGACGAGCCGTCGAAGGAGTTCTACGCCCTGACACCGGACGAGCTGAATTCGCGGCTGGGGACGCTGGGGCCGCGCACCCGGACCGCGCCCGTGCTGCAACGCCTTCGTCTCGCCGCGACGGACAGCTCGCAGTTGCGAGGACCGTCGCTGTGGACCCATGCGGCAGCACTCGCCGTCGGCGTGCCGTCGTCGGACCGCGTCGTCCTGCTGGACGCGGGCGAGCCCGTGGCGGTCGTGCCGGAACCCGTGCCGCCGCCTTCGGTGGAGAGCCTGCTCGAGCAGCCACCGGCTGAGCTGCCCGAACCGCCGCGGAAGCCGGCGTCGCCGCCTGGGGTGACCGCACACTTCCTGGCCACCATGGCCGGTGTGGTCGAGGTCGGCACGGTGGCCACGGTCCGGTGCACGGTCTCCCGGGAAGCGCTGGTGGCGGCGTCCGGAGGGATGAGCGTCTCCCAAGGAAGCGCTGCAGAGCCGGATCGCCCGATCGTCGTGCAGGCCATCGCCAAGGCGCACGCGGTCGTGGTCGGTGCCGACCGGGTCGAAATCGACGTGCCCCCGCTGGGCGAGCCCGCAGAACTGTACTTCGACGTGAAACCGGTACACGAGGGTCAAGGGGAAATCTGGATCATCGCCCGGCAGGGGCCGATCGCGCTGGTGACGCTGCGGCTTACCCCGACGTTCGCCGGGGCGGAGCGGCGGGCCGAAGCCACCGGGGCCACCTCCGCCGAAGCCACGGTCGCCGCGGTCGCGCCCGAGACCTGCGTCCAGCAGTGGCTGCGGATCACCGAGATCCAGCGCGGGGCCGAGACGTTGTTCCAGTACGAGCTCGCGGCCCAGGACCTGGGAATCCTGGAGACGTATACGTCGGCTCCGCTCAAGGTTGACCGCGATACGTATGTGCAAAACCTCTACGCCCGCATCGAAAGGCGTTGGGTCGCCAGCGCGGAGGACTCGGAGCTCTTCGCCAGGGAACTTGCAGCCATCGGCGGCGACCTCTTCGACGAGCTCTTTCCAGCGGAGCTGCGTCGGCTGCTGTGGGACCGGCGGGAGGAGCTGAACAACGTCCTCGTCGTCTCGACCGAACCGTTCATCCCCTGGGAGCTCGTGCACCTGAAGAACGGAGTCGCCCTTCCGGCGGAGCGGACGTGGTTCCTCGCCGAGTTCGGGCTGGTCAGGTGGCTACACGGGAGCTGGCCGGGCCACCGGTTGCACTGCCGCAAGGGCAAAGCACGCTACCTGACACCCCCCTACCCGCTGCCTGAGTTCCAGCTCCCGGCTGCGCTCGCCGAGGGTGACTACCTGAGGAACGCGCTTGGCGCGAAAGAGGTGGAGGCGAAGCTCCGGACAGTGTTGAACCTCCTCGGACAACAGGGCTCGTTCGACGTCCTCCACTTCGCGGGCCACGGCGCCGCGGACGGCACGAACATCACCGAGGCCCGGATCATGCTCACCGGTGAAATCCGGAGCGGTCAGTACTACCCGGAGTACCTCGACGCGAGCTTGGTGCGCTCGTATGCCAAGTTGCGCGCGAAGAAGAGGCCGGGACCGCTGGTCGTGTTCAACGCCTGCCAGGTGGGCCAGCTCGGCAACCAGCTCACCGGTCTCGGCGGGTTCGCCAAATCGTTTCTGGAGGCGGGGGCCGGTGCATTCATCAGCAGCCTGTGGTCGGTCGGCGACGCGCCGGCCGGGATGTTCACGACGACGCTGTACGAGTCGCTGCTGAAGGGGCAGACCTTGTCACAGGCGACAAGAGCCGCCCGCGCGGCCGCGAGACAGGGAGGGGAAGACACCTGGCTGGCCTACGTCGTCTACGGCAACCCGTGTGCGACCTTCACGATCGACAAGGCAAGCCCGCGCAAGCTGCGCCGGGCCAGGTAACCGTCACCGGTTGGGCCAGCTGTCCCGGGCCGAGGCATCGTCACCTGGTTACGGCAGCAGATATGTGCACAAGCAGGCTGAGCGGATGCGTAACGGCGTCACGATTGGGTGTGCGGCGGCCCGCCCTCGACGTTTACCGGGCATCCAGGTACAACCGGGTAGAGATCAACAAAGCTGACCGTGTCATCGCCCCACCCGCAGTTCACGTGGATGTCCCTGACGTTCACCTTGATCGGCGAGCAATCGCGATCCGTGACAGATGAGCCCGCGACTACCGCAAATCCTCGTGTCAGCTGGTCTGACGGGACTTCCGAGGTTGCCTGCCGCGCAACGCCGAGGCTCGATCAGCTCGCCACGGGCTGACGCCATGCGCAGCTCGAAGAGATGGCGTGCTGGTCGTACCCGCTTCGAGCTCGCACACGAGCTGACGTTGCACGTCCAAATCGCTCCAACGGGAGCGCGTCAGCAGCAGCACTCCCCACGATGTGCTGGTGCAGTGCACGTATTCGATCGTGCGACAGGAATCTCCAGGTTCCTCCCCGGCTCCGGGCCTGCCTCGCCCCTCTGAGGCCTCCCTGTCAGCACTCACCGAGGCTCGGGGCTGTAAGCAGCGGGTCCGCGAGAACGTGCCATGTCGTGACCGCTGCAGCTCGGCCTGCGGCGATCGAGCGCTCCCGGTGCTGAGCCGTCATCACGACGTCGACGTCGCAGTGAAGCCCGGTGGTCGGATTCAGTCACCAAGGTCCGATGCCGTTCCGGTGTGTCGCCATTCGCCGGGGGTGATGCCGTACGCCACGCGGAAACGCCGGGTGAAGTGGGTCGGGTCGCTGACCCCACCGGCGGGCGATCATCGCGATGGTGTGGCCCCGGCTGTTCGGCCGGATGAGGTCCTCGCGGGCGCCTTGGAGCCGTTCGCTGATGATTCACTGTTCGAGACTGAAGCCCGCCTGGGCGCAGGTCTTGTACAGGTAGCGCAGGGAGACGTTGTGCGTCGCCGGGCGGAGGGTGGGTTCGGTGAGGTGCCTGCGCACGTAGGCGCGCACCCGGGTGAGCAGCGTCTGGTGCAGGACCGCGGCGGAGTGCCGGCCGGGGCGCGCGGCCGAGATGAGCAGCGCGGGCCAGCTCGATGGTCGCGGCGCCGAGAGCGGCGGCCCCCGAATCGGCGCTGAGGCGGTCGGCGTCGGAGACCAGGTGGTTGACGTGGTCGGTGAAGAGCTGGTTGAGCGGGCTGGCGCGCAGGTTGCCGGTGGCGCCGCGGATGACGTCGACCGGCAGACCGAGCTCCGGGAACGGGATCTGGACGCAGCCGGCGGCGCCGTTGCCGGACCAGGAGAACTCATACGGAGCCGACAGGTCCATCGCCATCAGCTCGCCGGGTATGACCACCTCCCGGTGGCGTTCGGACATGATGGCTCCTTCGAGCCCTGGATTCGTCAACCTCGAACAGCTGGTTCTCTGACAGTCGCCAAGATCCAGGGATTGATTACCGAATCACCGTCGATTCACTCATTCGAGTGGGCCGGGTGTGCTCGCTGGCTCCAGATGGAGAACGTGATGACACTCCGGCGGCTGGCCGAGGTCCGGCAAATTCCCGCATCGACGTTCGGACCGGAAAGCCGCGAAGGTGTCGCGACCGGGCACATCGGCCAGAAGCCGTGGTGCGGGCTGCCGAAGCCGCCCAAGATTGCGGCGCGCAGGCCCAGGCCTACACACTGGTGGCTGGAGTGGGTCAGTGTCGTCCGTGCCGTCCGGGCTGCGGAGAAGCCGGTCAGCCCCTCCTGCTCGCGGAGGCGGAACGCATGCTCCCCGGCGTATGTCGCCGCGCCGGCGACCGCGACCGAGCCCCAGAACCTCTTCCTCCAGGCTGCCGACCGGCTCGCCCTCGACGGCCGCGACCCGCGCCACCTTCTGCTGCACGCCAGCCTCCTGTGCAGCGGCAGTTACTCCGCGGCCCGAGCACTCGCCAGTGTCCGGGCTCGTGACCTGCTGGCTGACGCTGCGGCCACCACTGCGAAGCTCGTGGGAGTCGACGCGACGCGAGCCGGGGCAAACCTGCTGAACCATCGCCTGTCCGTCGAACAACTGCTCGGAGATCCCGGCGCCGCCCTGCAGCACGCTCGCGCCGCTCGGGCGGTGACCTTCCAGCACATTGCTGGCCGCCGAACGCCGTGCGCCACGGGCCTCGGCGGAGGAGCCAGGAGGATGGAGGCAGTTCGTGACGTCTGTGAACAGCTTATGCACGCATCCTTGCTGTGCTGCTGAGCCGCCGTCAGGGGCGATCAGCGCGTCATAGACTCTCCTCGCCACGTCTCTGTCGTCCAGATAGCCGCCGATGCCATGGCGGTTCGGTGTCCTGTTCTCGGTGGCGAGGTCGACCGGCTCGTTGTTGCGGAACCAGCCGACCATCTGGTCGAACGTCTTGCTGGGCATCGGTGGTGCGACTCCGTTCTACTGGTGGGGCGCAGCAGCGCAACTATCCTCGTGGGTGCCGGGGCCCGCGGTGAAGCTGCGGCCGTCGGGCAGGGTCACGGTCGCGGTGGTCCCCGGCGGGACCGTGACGGCCAGGTGGAATCGGCCGTCTTCGATGCGCCAGCTCGACGCGATGCGCCCATGCGCCGAGTCGAACTCGGCTTCGGCCCAGGTGAGGCCGCCACCGGGCTCGGGCCGGACATCGAAGTGCCGGTAGCCGGGCGCGTCCTCGCGCAGCCGGATGCCCGCGGTGTGCCGGTGCAGGAAGGACACGACCGCGCCCTTGCTGTAGTGGTTGAGGGAGGCGTGCGGGACGCCGCGGGTGTCGATGCCGTCCCAGTGTTCCCAGATCGTCGTCGCGCCGCGGTCGATCATGGTCAGCCACGACGGTGAGGTGTCCTGGAACAGCAGCTCGTAGGCCACGTCGAGGTGCCCGGTGTCGGCGAGGACGGGCAGCAGGTACGGCGTCGCCAGGAAGCCGGTGCCCACGTGGGTGCCCGCGTCGCGGATCAGCCTGACGAGCCGGTCCGCGGTGGCGGCACGCAAGTCCTCCGGCACCAGCCCGAAGGCGAGCGCGCGCACATAGGTCGCTTGGGTGGCGGGGGAGAGCGAGCCGTCGTCGGCGATGAACTCCGTTCGCCAGGCATCGAGCGCGCGGGAAGCGAGGCGTCCGTAGCGGTCGGCGTCCGGCTGGTGGCCGGTCATGGCGGAGATGCGGGACAGCAGGGACGCCGAGCGGTACAGGTACGCGGTGGCGACTGCGCCGTGGTCGGCGGTGCGGAAGGCCTCTTCGTCGACGTCGGGTTCGCACCATTCGCCCCAGTGGAAGCCGCCGTCCCAGAGGAATTCCTCGTGGGGTGCCGGAGCCGCCGTCCGGCTGGGGTGGCGGCGGGTGCGGGCCCGTTCGGCGGCGAAGTCGACCCAGCGGGCCATCATCGGCCGGAACTCTTCGAGGACGTCGAGGTCGGCGTAGGTCAGGTACAGCTCCCACGGCACGATGACCGAGGCGTCGCCCCATCCCGAGGATCCGGCGAACTGGTCCAGGATTTCCGCGGGCAGGTGCTGGACCGTCCGGCCGCCCGGGTCGGGCGCGAAGTTGGTGAGGCAGCCGTCGTCCCACTGGTCGACCGCCAGGTCGCGCAGCCACTTCACCGAGAAGCCCGCGACGTCGTAGAGGAACGCGGCGGTCGGCACGTAGAGCATCCAGTCGCCGGTCCAGCCCGCGCGTTCGCGTTGCGGGCAGTCGGTGGGGATGTCGCAGGCGTTGTCGCGGAAGCTCCACACCGCGGCTTCGTGCAGCCGATTGATTCGGTCGTCGCTGCACCGGAACCACCCGGTGCGGCGCAGGTCGGTGTGCACGACGACCCCGCGGACGTCGCTCGCGGTGAGCGGGCGGGACGCGCCTTCGACGCTGACGTACTGGAACCCGTGCGTGGTGTGCCGGGGCTCGAAAACCTCGTCCGTCCGGCCGCCGGAAATCACCTGGTCGACCTGGCCCGCGGACAGCGGCTCGTGGGTCTGCCAGTCGACGCCGCGCAGGTGGTCGACGGTCACGTCGCCGTCCGGGCGGAGCGCTTCGCCGTGCCTGAGGACGAGATGATCGCCCGGTGGCACCTGCACCCGGAGCCGGCCGTTGATGTTCTGGCCCAGGTCGACGACCTGCCGTCCGGACGGCAGGTGGGCGATCGAAACGGGGGACAATTCCTCGATGCGCCGGACCGGCGGTGCGGGTGAAGAGGTGAGCCGGGCGAAGTCGTCGTAGAGCCCGCCGGCGGCGGCCACGGCTTTCGACCAGGCGGCATCGGCGTACCTGGGCGCGGACCAGCCGGGCATTGCCTGGCGCAGGTCCACGGTCTGGCCGTCCATGAGGTCCGCCGTGAACCACGCCGGGGTGGTCGTCCAGGTGGAGTCGGTGCCCAGCACCGTCGTGGAGCCGTCCTCGTGCCGGAGACGCAGCTGGCACAGCAGAGCCGTGCGGTCGCCGAAGGAGTTGGCGAGGCGCATCGCGCCGGTGCGGCCGCGGAACCAGCCGTCGGACACGATGACACCGATCGTGTTCTCTCCGGCCTGGAGCAGGTCGGTGACGTCGTAGGTCTGGACGTGCAGCACGTCCCGGTACGCGGTGAAGCCGGGCGTCAGTTCGAGGTCGCCGACCCGCTCGCCGTTGAGGAAGGCCTCGTAGATGCCGTGCGCGGTGGCGTACAGCCGGGCGCTCACGGGCTGGGAGACCGTGAAGTCGCGCCGGAACAGGTGCCCGGGCCGGTGGCCCGGCTCGGGCAGGTCCTCTTCGGACGGTTCGATCCAGGAGGCCGTCCACTCCTCGGTGCCGAGCCCGGTCTCCCAGAAGGCGGGCTCGGACCACGCGCTCTCGCCCTGGTCGGTCCACACTTTGACCTGCCAGGTCACCCGCTGGGCCGGCCCAGGAAGCGGACCGGCCCAGCGGACCAGGACCTGCTCGTCGCCGTCGATCCGTCCGGAGTCCCGGTCGCCGGTCCGGACCTGGTAGGCCGACTGCGTCGTGGAGCCGGCGGGGAGCCACCAGGACAGCCGGGGCCGGGCCAGGCTGGTGCCCAGCGGGTTCTCGAGGTGCTCGACGCGCAGGTGGGTGGGGGCGATCACTGGTGGGTTCCCCCGTCGACGCGGATCTCGGTGCCGGTGATGAACGAGCCGTCCTCGGAGGCGAGCATGGCGATGACTCCGGCGACGGACTCCGGCGGGGCGAAGCCTTCGCCGATGGCGGGCTGGAGCTTGAGGAACAGCTGCCAGTCGACGTCTTCGGGCAGGTGCTGGACTGTCGTTTCGGTGATGCCGCTGCGGATGCTGCCGGGGGCGACGCAGACCGCGCGCAGGCCCTGCTTGGAGTACTCCGGCGCGATGGAGTGGGTGAAGGACTGGATGCCGCCCTTGCTGGCGGAGTAGGCCGCCATGTACGGGTGGGCGAAGGTGGCGGACGTCGAGCTGAAGTTGACGACCACGCCGTGCCCGGTTTCCAGCAGCGCCGGCAGGGCGGCGCGGGTGACCAGGAACGTGCCGGTCAGGTTGACGCCGATGATCCGGTTCCAGGTCTCGAGCTCGCACTCGTGGGTGTGGGCGCCGCGGAGGATGCCGGCGGCGTTGACGAGGACGTCCAGTCCGCCGAGTCCGGCCACGCTCTCGGCGACGACGGTCTTGACGGCAGACTCGTCCGAGATGTCCAGCACGCGGCTGGTGAGCCGCTCGCTGTCGGCGCGGTCCGCCGTCTCCTTGAGGCCGCTTTCGGCGACGTCGGCCGCGACGACATGCGCGCCTTCGGCCAGGAGCCGCAGGACCGTCGCCTGGCCGATTCCGGAGGCACCGCCGGTGATCAGGACGCGTTTGCCGGTGAATCGCTGCATTCGTCCGGGTTCCTTTCCGGGAGTCAGTTCTTGCTGAGTTCGATCAGTTCGGTGAGGGCGTCGTCCGGCAAGTGCACGCCGCCGGAGGTCAGGAAGTGGGTGAACTGCTTCATGGGCAGCGAGGCGATCATGCGCATCGAGTCCGACATTCCTTCGGCTTGTTTCGTCTGCTCCGAGCTCATCGAATCGGTGATCTTGCGGGTGATGAGTGGTCCGACGACGGGGTGGCCGAACCACTCCTGCACCGGCGAGTCGAGGCTCAGCACCCGCTTGACGACCTCGCCGGCGAGGGTGATCGGCGTCTCGGCGACGATGTCGGCGGCACTGTGTCCGATTTGGACTGTGTATTCGCCGGGGGCGACCACCCACCGGCCGAGTTCGACGTCGTAGTAGGCGAAGGCACGGCGGCCGAGGGCGAGGTCGACCGTCCGGGATTCGCCGGGTTCGAGGGCAACCTTGGTGAACGCGCGCAGTTCACGGGCGGGCCGCCGGACCGGTCCGGCGTCGGTGGCGACGTAGACCTGGACGACGTGTTTCCCGGCAATGGGCCCGGTGTTGGTCACGGTGACCGAGACCGTCGCGGTGTCGTCGCCGGTGACGGTCACGGAGAGGTCGTTCGTCTCGAAAGTGGTGTACGAGAGGCCGTGGCCGAACGGGTACCGCACGCCGACCTCGGCGGTTTCGTAGTAGCGGTAGCCGACCATCACGCCTTCGCCGTAGCGGACGTGCCCCTGCTCGCCGGGGAAGTTGAGGTAGCTGGGGTTGTCCTGAAGCCGCAGCGGGATCGTCTCGGCCAGGTGCCCGGACGGGTTGGCGATGCCGTAGAGCAGGTCGGCGAGGGCGCCGCCGCTCGCCTGGCCGAGCAGCCAGCCGTCGAGGATCGCGTCGACGTCGTCGTGCCAGCCTTCCAGGGAGACGACTCCGCCGTGGGACAGCACCACGACGGTGCGGGAGCTGACCGCGACGACGCGGCGGATGAGGTCGATCTGCCCGGCCGGCAGGGTGATGGTGTCGCGGTCGTATCCTTCGGACTCGTCGATCTCCTTCAGCCCGGCGAACACCACGGTGACGTCGGCTTCGCGGGCGATCTCCACGGCGTTGTCGTCGAGCCCGCGTGCGTGGCTGACGGAGGCGCCCAGGGCGCGGATCGCGTCGAGTGCGGTGTCGACGCGGGTCGCGTTGACGTGCGAGCTGCCGCCGCCCTGGAACCGTGCCTCCACGGCGAACTCGCCGACGACGGCGACCCGGGCTTCGGGGGCGATGGGCAGCGTGTTCCGCTCGTTCTTCAGCAGGACCGCGCACTCGGTGGCGAGCCGTTTCGCCAGGGCGTGGTGGGCTTCGACGTCGAGGGTCCCGGTCGCGGGCGCGACCCGCTCGGTGAGGGCGAGCACCCGCCCCACGCTGCGGTCCACCACCGATTCGTCGAGTTCGCCGCGGTGCACCGCCGCCACGATCTCGGCGTCGCTCGCGCCGCCGGTGCCGGGCATTTCGAGGTCAAGACCGGCTTCGAGGGCGGCGACCCGGTCGTTGACGGCGCCCCAGTCGGAGACGACCAGGCCGTCGAAGCCCCACTCGTCGCGCAGTACCTCGGTGAGCAGCCACCGGTTCTGGGAGGCGTAGACGCCGTTGAGCCGGTTGTAGGAGCACATCACGGTGGCCGGGTGGGCCTCGGTCACGACCTTCTCGAAGGCCGGGAAGTAGACCTCGCGCAGGGTGCGTTCGTCGACGTCCGCGCTGATGCGCATACGGTCGGTTTCCTGGTTGTTGGCGGCGAAGTGCTTGATCGACGCGCCGACGCCTTCGCCTTGCAGGCCTTGCACGTGTGCCGCGCCGAGTGTGCCGCTGAGCAGCGGGTCTTCGGAGTAGTACTCGAAGTTGCGGCCGCACAGCGGTGACCGCTTGATGTTCACGCCGGGCCCGAGGTTGACCGTCAGCCCGGCGGCCCGCGCTTCGCGGCCGATGGCCGCGCCGAGTTCGGCGGCGACGCCGGGGTCCCAGCTCGACCCGACGGCGGCCGCGGTCGGGAAGCAGGTGGCGGGCCGGCTGTCGTGGACGCCGAGGTGGTCGGCGTCGGCGTCCTGGAGCCGCAGGCCGTGCGGTCCGTCGGCCATGGTGATCGACGGGACGCCGGCGATCGCCTTGGTGGCCGAGAAGTCCTTGCCGGACAGCAGCGAAGCCTTCTGCTCCAGGGTGAGGTCTGCGGGATCGGGCATCAGAGGGTTCCTTCCTGACCGCCGACGGCGGCCACCAAATCGTTCTTCAGTTCGTTCGAGGCGCCGGGTACGTGGTCGAGGACGACGTTGAGGGAGATGCTCGCGGCTTCGGGTGCGGACCCGTCGAGGGGAATACCGGGGAAGTGCTTCGCGAAGACTTCCGTGATCGCCCGCCACACCTTCGGGTCCTGGGAGAGCGTCCGAAGGGGAGTGTCCATTGTGTACTGATCAGGAGTCCGGTCGGCGATGTCGTAGTGCCAGGAGTGGTCTCCGCCGGTGACCTGGACGACGAGCTCGTCCGGGTGCTGCGGCAGGACCACGGTCGCCTCGGTGCCGTCCGGGATGGTGACGTCCAGGTGCAGCTGCCCTTCGTCGATGCGCCAGGCGACGGTAGCGCGGCCGTGGACCGTGTCGTGGGTGACGGTGGCGTGGGTGAGGTCGCCGCCCGGGCGTGGGGCGATGTGCATCCTGCGGTAGCCGGGTTCGGCGGGGGAGAGGCCGCCCACGACCCGGTGCAGCCAGTCGGCGACGGCGCCCAGGGCGTAGTGGTTGAGGGAAGTCATCCCGGACGGGTTGATCGTGCCGTCCGGGCGGATCGAGTCCCAGCGTTCCCAGATCGTCGTCGCGCCCATGGTGACCGGGTAGAGGAACGAGGGGCACCCGGTTTCCAGCAGGAGGAGGTAGGCCGCGTCGAGATGGCCGGTGCGGCTGAGGGCCTCGGCGACGAACGGGGTTCCCGCGAAGCCGGTGGAGATCCGGTAGCCGGCCTTGGCCACCAATGCGGCCAGCTGGTCGCCTGCCTTGGTTTCCTGGGCTGGGTCGAGGATGTCGAAGCAGATCGCGAGGGCCAACGCGGTCGCCGACTCGTTCGCCAGCCGACCGGACGGGGTGACGTACTCGTGCCGGAACGCCGCCCGCACGCGATCGGCCAAGGCCGCGAAGTGCTCGGCATCCTCGGCCTTGCCGAGCAGAGCCGCGGTCTGTGCCAGCTGTGTGGTGGTGCGGTACAGGAACGCCGACGCGACGAGGTGCCGGTCGGTCTTGCCGCCCGCCGGGTTGTCCATCGGTGCGTCCGGGTCGAGCCAGTCGCCGAACTGGTAGCCGCTGCTCCACAGGCCTGTATCGGCCAACCGGGTCTCGACGTCCCGGGTTAACGCCGCCATCGAGTCGTAGTTCTGCCGGAGGATGTCCGGGTCCCCGTACTCGGTGTAGAGCGTCCAGGGGAGGCTGATCGCGACGTCGCTCCACAACGCGGTCGGCGGCGACGGGGTGGACAGCACGTCCGGGACGACCCAGGGCACGTACCCCTTTTCGCGCTGCTCGGCGGCGAGGTCGGCCAGCCAGGAGCCGAGGACACCGCGCACGTCGTAGAGGAAGGCCGCCGTGGGGGCGAACGCGTTGATGTCACCGGTCCAGCCCAGGCGTTCGTCCCGTTGCGGGCAGTCGGTGGGGACGCCGACGAAGTTGTCCCGCATGGACCAGACGACATTGGCGTGCAGCTGGTTCAGCAGTGGGTTCGAGCACTCGAACCACCCCGTCCGGGTCATGTCGCTGTGCACCACGACCGCGGTGAGGTCGTCGGCGGTGACGGTGCCCGGGTAGCCGTCCACTTCGGCGTAGCGGAAGCCGTGGAAGGTGAACTTCGGCTCCCACGTCTCGCGGTCGCCGCCGCGGAGGGTGTACCGGTCGGTCGCCGCGGCGGTGCGCAGGTTTTCGGTGTGCAGCTCGCCGTCGGTGAGCACCTCGGCGTGGCGGATCGTGATCGTCTGCCCCGGCTCGCCGAGAACGCTCAACCGGACCCAGCCGGAGATGTTCTGTCCGAAGTCGACGATCGTCTTCCCGCTCGGGCTCTGCGTGATCGAGACGGGCTTTAGTCCTTCGATTCGCCGGATCGGGGGAGCAGTGGGGGTCACGAGGGCCGAGAGGTCCCAGTCGAACAGCTCCACCGGCTCCCACGAGTCACCGAACTCCGGCTGGTTCCAGGCGAGGGGTTCCAGCCGGGCGTCGTACTCCTCGCCGTCGTAGAGGCTGTTCGCCAGGACGGCTCCGGTGCCGGTGGTGAACGAGGTGTCCGTGCCGATCGTCTCGGTGCGGTCGGCGTACTCGAGTTCGAGTTGCAGGAACAACGCCGGCCGGTCGGCGTAGTGGTGGCGCTTGTTCTCCCAGCCGAGTCGTCCGAGCGCCCACCCTTCGCCGACGATCGCACCGACGGCGTTCGCGCCGGGAACGATCCGGTCGGTCACGTCGTAGGAGCTGACCGCGAGGTGATGCCGGTAGGAGGTCCAGCCGGGGGCCAGCACCTCGTCGCCCACCCGCCCGCCATTCAGGTGCGGCTCGACCAGCCCGATCGCGGTGACGTGCAGGGTCGCGCGGCGAGGCGAGCCCTCGACGGTGAACTCGCGCCGGAAGTACGACGCCGGCGCTCCGGCTGCGGACGCGGGCGTGATGAACCTGGCCTGCCAGGTGGGGGACACGGCGAATCTCCTCTATCGGACGGACTTGACGCGCAGCACAGCCAGTCCACTGAGGACGGTACAGGCGGCGGCGACGATGAACAGCAGGGTGTAGTTCTTGCCGGTGGCCGTGGCCCCGATGGTCAGGAACACCGGCGCGATCAGCGGAGCGACGGACTGCGGGATCGAAGTGGCGAAGCCCATGATGCCCATGAAACGGCCGGCCTCGGTCTCGCGTTCGGGGAGGACGTCGAGGGCGAGCGCCTGGTCGACGGCGGAGAACATGCCCAGCCCGACCGAGGTCGTCAGCGATCCCGCGAACAGCAGGGGCACGCTGGACGCGAAGGCCATGACCACCGCGCCGAGGGCGAAGATCGCACCCGCGACGAGGACGAACACGCGCCGGCGGCGGAGCTTGTCGGAGAGGAACCCGCCGCCCAGCGCGCCCGCGGACGTGGCCAGCACGCCGAGCCCGGAGAGAACGGCGACGGTACCGGCCACCTCCGCCACACTGATCCCCAGGCGTGCGGCGAGGAAGAACGCGACGAACGTCGTGTTGAGCGTCAGCCCGAAGTAGAACAGGAAGCGGCTGAGCCAGTTCCACGAGTAGTCCGGGTACCGGCGCGGCTTGAACGTGTACTTGCCGACCAGGCTCCGCGCGGTGAGGGGGGCGCTCCGCGGCAGCGTGCGGCTGTCCTGCTCGTGGATCAGGCAGACGAAGAGGGTCACCAGCACGACCCCGACCGAGCCGGGGACCAGGAACAGCAGCAGGGCGTCGCCGACGAACTGGCTGGCCAGCACGACACCGCCCACCGGGGCGATGAGGGTGGCGAAGCCGACGAGCCCGGCGACCTTGCCGCGCTGTTCCTCGGGAAGCCGATCGGCCTGCGAGTTGGTCAACGCACCCAGGACCTGCCCCCAGCCCAGCTGGGCCAGCACCCAGCCGAGCCCGAGCACGAACGCGCTCGGCGCCGTGGCCATGACCACCAGCGACACGACGCCGAGCAGCATCCCGCCGACCATGAACGGACGGCGGCGCCCCAACCGGCTCCTCGTCCGGTCGCTGAGCACGCCCAGGAGCGGGCCGAACAGCAGGACCGTGGCGGCGCCCCCGCCGGTGATGTAGCCGAGGTACTCCTCGTGCCCGGGCGCGACTTGGGCCAGCTTCACCGAGAGCGAGATCCCGAGCGGGGTGATGAAGGCCAGGAACACGCCGAACTGGGCCAGGGCCATCAGCCAGATGTAGCGAGCGGAGACCTTGGGCAGTGCCGGAGCGGGCGCAGCCGCCGGCGCCGGAGGCGGGACAGCAGACGGTTGACTGTCGATCATGGAAGACTCCGTTGTCCGAAAGCTCAGGTCAGACGTGGTATCACGTGCTAGCAAGCGCTGACCGGTGATGCTAATCTGCCGGAGCTAGCACGTGCAAGCATTCCGGTATGAAACGTTGCAGCGGAGTTCGAAGTGGAGCTGATCCTGAACATCGAAGACGCCGAAGTCCGAGGACGGCACGGCGTGGTTCCGGTGCGCATCTACACGCCGCCCGGTGGCGCGGTGGAAAGCGTCGCTCCGCTCGTGTGGGCGCACGGTGGCGCCTTCGCCTGGGGCGACCTGGACGTGCCCGAGGCGCACGCGGTCGCGATGGCCGTCGCGCGGACCGGTCGCGAAGTGGTGAGTGTCGACTACCGCCGTGTCCCGCCGTTCAGCTGGGTGCGCCGGCTGCCGTCCGGCCGGCTGCCGGGGATCCGGTTTCCGATCCCGCTCGACGACGTCATCGACGTGTTCACCTGGGTCCAGGCGCGGTCGGCGGGGGCTGGGACCGTTCTGGGCGGGGCGAGCGCCGGTGCGTGCTTGGCGGCGGCCGCGACACTCCGCCTGTGGGACGAAGGGCAGCCGGGGCCGGCCGGGCTGGTGCTGGTCTATGGGACGTTCCACGCGTCGCTCCCGGCCCTGTCGGGACGCCTGGCGTCCCGGATCCGCGGGCGGCACCGGCTCGGGCAGTTCATGCCGGGCGTCGTCGACAAGATGAACCGGAACTACGCCGGCACTGCGGAAGCTCTGCAGGACCGGCACGCTTTCCCGGGCGGCGGCGAGTTGGGCGGGTTTCCGCCGACTCTCGTTCTCGACGCCGATCGTGACGCGCTGGGGGCGTCCGGTGAGGCTTTCGCGGCCGAGCTGGCCGCTGCGGGTGTCGATATCGTCCACGCGAGGGTTCCCGGGTCTCGGCATGGCTTTCTGAATCGGCCGCAGCGGCCTCATTTCGGGCTCGGCATCCGTGTCGTCACCGACTGGCTGTTGAACCGTTCCAAGACGGTCGGCGCCGACGGTTGACCGGACCGGTCGACTACTCGCGCAGGCGGTCGACGATCTCAGTGGATTCCCGGGCCACCACGGTCGCCGCGGCATCGACGTTGCCGGCCGGCAGGGGTTGCCCGGTGGCTTCGTGCAGAGCGAGGGCGGCCAAGTGCCGTCCGAGGCCGGCGTAGTCGATCCGGATGCTCGAGATCGAGGGGACGAACAGCTCGGTGTAAGGGTTGTCGTCGTGCCCGATGACGGCGAGATCGGCCGGAACGCGGCGCCCCGCGCGCACCGCGGCCCGGATCACCCGGGCGGCACTTTCGTCGTTGTAGGCGACGACGCCGGTCACGCCCGCGTCCAGCCAGTCGTGTACTGCTTGCCCGGCGGCGTCGGCGTGGTCGTCGACGTGCCGGACCACCAGGGGCGGCAGGCCGGCGGCCGTTTCCTCGGCCATCCGCAGTCGGGACTCGACCAGATCGGCCAGACGAGGGTCGGCCGTCGCGGCGAAGCCGAGGCGTGTGTGACCGCGTCCGTGCAGGTGCTCGACCTGCAGGCGCGGGCCGTCCCGAAGACCGAGCGGATCGGGCTGCTGAGGGCTCGACGAGGACCCGGGGATGATCTTGGTGATGCCGCACCCGCGCATCGCCGCCAGTTCGTCCGGCGTGAACGGCGTGAACCCGACGACCACCTCCGGGTCGAGGAGCTCCCAGAGCGGACGCGCGGTGCCCGCGGGGTGCCGGGTCTGGGTGACGAGCGAGTAACCGGCCTCCTCCAGGGCGTGGGAGGCTTCTTCGACGCATTTGCTGATGCTGAACTCCACCGGCCAGTCGGGGACGACCAGCAGGACCAGCTTGCTGCTGCCGCGGCGCAGCGCCTGGGCCGCGGTGTGCGGCCGGTAGCCCAGGCGGGCCGCCTCGGCCAGGACGCGTTCCTTGGTGGCCTCGGAGATCCGTTGCTCGGACGTCCCGTTGAGCACGAAGCCCACGGTCGCCCGGGAAAGACCGAGCGACCGCGCGACGTCGGCGGCGGTCACCCGCTTGCCCGCCTTCGTCCCCACCCTTACCCCGTTTCGCCGGACAACTGGCAGCTTGCACGTGCTAGTTCCGACTTTAGCACCCATAACAGGCGGCCATCACCGGCAAGCGAAGAGATCGGCAAGGCATCCGGCTGCGCCGGGCGATGCGCGGGTCAGACGGCGGACGACCCGTTGTCGACAGGGAGCACGGCGCCGCTGATGCTGCTCGCCGCGTCGGAGGCGAGGAACACGATGACCGCAGCGACTTCCTCCGCCGGGGCGAGACGGCCCACGTTCTCCCGGTAGCGGCCCACGATGGACGCGCCGCCGTCATCGAGTTGACGATGGCGCCGTTGCCGCGGGCGAGCAGGTGGGGCAGGGCGGCGCGGGTGAGCAGGAACGGGCGGTGAGGTTGATCCGGATGACCCGTTCCCATTCGCCGACGACCGTGCGGCGGTACCGCCGCTCGCCTCGATCTGCTTGGCGACGGCCTCGGCGCCGACCGGGTTGATGTCCGCGATGAGAACCCCGCTCCCCGGCTCGCGAACTGCAGCGCGGCGGCGCGTCCGCTACCGGACCCGGCGCCGGTGACGACCACGCCTCGTCCTCCGAATTCCTTGCTCATGCTGTCACTCCTGGGGAAGTCGCGGGTGCGTCACCAGGCCACCGGAAGGGCGGTGACGCCGTACACCAAGCTGTTCGTCCGCATCTCGATCTCGTCCGCGGGAGCGCCCAGGCGCAGCGTCGGGAACCGTTCGAGGAGCGGCGGCGTGGAGCGTGTCGGCGTCGGACAGGTTCGTCGTGGAGTATCCGATCCCGGCGCAGCCGGACCGGCAGACGGCCTTGGCCGGTCCCCCGACGACATCCCCTGCGAACAAGCACACCAGGCCCACGGCTGCGGACCCAACCGCGATGAGCACTTTGCGGTTCATCGATTCTCCTCTAGCTCCACCGGTTTGGGCTGTCTCAGCTGTACGGCATTCGAGTTGTCCGGCGCCGACGACGTGACACCGGACAACCAAGACCGGACAATGGACGCCGGCCTTGGGGCAGTGTTCATTCGCCTCTCGGGAAGGTTTGCTTCAACACATCTGGGGCATTCGACGAATTTTGCGATTTCCGTCAAGATCTCATGATGTGCTTCGGTCGCTCGCCGAGGCCAGGTCGCAGACCGGCAACCTATGGCCGGTTGTGCGCTACCGTTGAGTGGGAGGGATACCCCGGGTTCTTTTGAGGGGATGAGGGTGGCGGACGAGACTGGCTCGGTGGTGCGGCGGCTGCGGTTGCGGGCCGGGTTGACGCAGGAGGGCTTGGCGGAGCGGTCGGGGGTGTCGGTGCGGACCATTCGGGGGATCGAAACCGGAACGCGGCGTAATCCGCAGCTTGCTTCGTTGGTGCAGTTGGCGGATGCACTCGAGCTTTCGCCGGACGACCGTCACGATTTGCTGGGGGCGCTGGGTGCGGCGCCGTCGGTCTTCGCGCAGTCCGTGCCCCGTCAGCTGCCTGCCGGGCCGCGCGGGTTCGCCGGGCGAGTTAAGGAGCTGGCGGCCGTGGACGGGGCCGCGGATGGCGCTGTCGGTGACGGCCGGGGCGCCGTGATCACCGTGATTGCGGGGGCTGGGGGTATCGGCAAGACGTGGCTGGCGCTGCGGTGGGCACACGATCACCTGGACTGGTTCCCGGACGGGCAGCTGTTCGTCGATCTTCGGGGGTTCAGCCCCGACGGTGATCCGGTGGACCCGCTGGCCGTGGTCCGCCGGTTCCTCTCGGCGCTAGGCGTGGACCCCGCGGAGATGGCCGGTGGTTTGGATGAGCTCTCCGCGCTGTACCGCAGCCGGGTCGCCGGCAGGCGGATGCTGATCGTCCTGGACAACGCCGCCACTGCCGATCAGGTGACGCCGCTGCTGCCGGGAACAGCCGGGGGCACTGTGCTGGTCACCAGCCGGCGGATTTTGAGCGCGTTATCGCACCGTTACGGCGCCCAACACGTGCGCCTGGGAATCCTGGAGGAGGACGACGCTCACACACTGCTCGCACACCGTCTCGGTAGGGAACGGCTGCTAACCGATCCGGAGGCAATCGCCGCACTGATCCGTTCGTGCGGGAACTACCCATTGGCGTTGTCCGTGGCGGCCAGCCGCGCGCAGATCAACTCCGACGTCCCCGTCGGCGAGTTCGTCACCGAACTGCGCGATGCCGGCTTGGACGCACTGGACGACGCCGACCCCACAGCTAGCCTCCCCGAAGTCCTCTCCTGGTCGCTGCGCTCCCTGACCCTCGAGCAGCGCAGCGTGTTCGCGCTACTAGGCATCGCACCCGGCGCCGACATCGGCTTGCACGCCGTCACACACCTCGCTGACCTGCCCCGAGCGCAAGCGCGGAAGATCCTGCGGCAGCTGGAAGACGCGTCGCTGCTCACCCGCCGCGAGCGCGGCCGCTACCTGCTGCACGACCTCATTCGCGGCTACGCCGCCAGCGCCGCCGAGCGCGAGATCCCGCAGGAGGCGCGGGAAGCCGCTGTGCGGCGCGTGGTCGACTTCTACCTCCACACCGCTCACGCCGCGGGGCGGTTACTGGAGCCGAACCTGCCACTCCTGCAGCGCGACCTGCCCACCGTCGCGGCCGAGGCCCACCCCCGGTTGCCGGACGCGGCCACGGCGATGGACTGGCTGAACACCGAACACCGCAACGTCATGGCCGCCCAGCACACCGCCACTACGCTGGGCTGGCACCACACGGTGTGGCCGCTGGCCGCGGCCCTGAGTACCTTCCACCTCCGTTCGGGGGATCACCAGCACGAACTCGCCGCGTGGCGAGCCGCGCTGGACGCCGCCAACCAACTCGACGATCCGGCGGTGCGCACCGGCGTGCACTGGCACCTCGGACGCGTTTACACCCAGATGAAACTGCACGAGGAAGCCATTCGTCACTACCACGTCGCACTCGACCTGGCCGAGGACAACGGCAGCCTCGCCGACCAGGGCCACGTCCACCTGATGCTGAGCTGGGAGTGGAACGGCTGGGGAGACAGCCGACGCGGCCTGCAGCACTCCACGAAGGCGCTGGCGCTGTTCCGC
Organism: Amycolatopsis sp. NPDC005003; assembly: GCF_053600695.1. Lineage (NCBI taxonomy): Bacteria > Bacillati > Actinomycetota > Actinomycetes > Pseudonocardiales > Pseudonocardiaceae > Amycolatopsis > Amycolatopsis sp. NPDC005003. Next base: position 118,455 of record NZ_JBSGAI010000006.1, read on the forward strand.
ACCATCGGACCGCCGCTGCTGGAAGCCAGCGCACACATCACCGTCTGCTGGTGCCACCTCATGCTTGAGGACTACGACACCGCCGGCACGCATTGCCGGCAAGCCTTGCGCTTGATCGAAAACGAGCATCCCGAACTCGAGGGCGTCGCCCACGATCGCCTCGGGTACATCGCTCACCACACCGGCCACCACCGGCAGGCCATCGAGCACTACCAGCGAGCGCTAACGCTGTTCCGCGGTCTTGGCCACAGCTACGAAACCGCCAACACCCTCGACAACCTCGGACACCCCCACACCGCCCTCGGCCAGCACGACGAGGCCCGCGCCGCGTGGCGGCAAGCACTCCAGCTCTACCAAGGCCAACACCGCGCCCCGGACATCCAGCGCGTGCAACAGCAACTCGACACCCTCCGCCCGCTCGCCGGCGAGCCGGCCCCTCAACCGCCAACCCCCTCCACCGCCCCGCCGTCGACGCCACTCCCGGCTAACGGGCACTCCCGCGATCGCAGCTACTGGCGTTGCTGACCAGCAAGCACAAGCGAATACCGCCTCTCCGCCAGACGACGGGCCGCTTCGCCCGTCACTGATTGCTGCGCATACGCTCGTGATAAGCCCGCCTGGATAGAGGTCACCAGCGGCTGAGGAGCTCTCGGTAGGCCAGTTCGCTCACGCGACGGAAGTTCGCGAGAGTCCAAACTTTCGGATTGGTTCCGGCGGGCGCCTGGTGGTCGCGAATCGGCCTGCTGGACGCCCGAGCTGCCCCCCCATCGGCGTGAGGCGATGTGCCAAAGCCCCCACCGTAGCGGCCAGCGCCGTGTCGGCGTCGAGGTTCACTGCGGTGATGCAGAGCTCCTCCGCCAGCGCCGGCTCGGCAGCGAGCACGGCCTGAGCACGGGCGATGTGCATGAGCTGTGCTCGTTCAGACCGGCTCGATGGGCGCGCCGCGGAGTTGGCGGCACGCCCATCGTCAGCGATTCACGGATCGAGGTAGGTGAAGCAAATATCCGTTCTGTTTGTCCACGGGCGGTGCGCCGTCGACTCCGAAGAAGTACTGATCGTTCTGGTACTAGCAGCCGATCTGGACCCAGGCGACCGTATTTTGAAAATGATCGCCACCCACGCCGAATGCTGTGCGAATGTGAAGCCATCCGCCAATGCACTCGTATTTCTGGACCTGATCACTGCCGCTGATGTTTCCTACGACATAGGTACCGGCGACGGGGGCGCTGTACATGGTAAATACCTGGTTGACGCTTTTCGTGTCCTTCGCCAACTGTCCGGGTGTGGGCTGCACTTGCACCGCATCGGCAGGCGTCGCCCCAGTAGCCGCCGGGGTCGAAAATGCCGCAGCTGTCAGCATAGTTGCAATGCTCAAGGATGCGAGAATCTTGCGGACCATCATCCTCGTACTCCAATCATTTTTTCTACTTCATTCTCACTTCCGCGACCTCGGATCCCATCCTGTCGTTGCTCCGGTGCGGTTACCAGGTCACGGACCGGCCACCTGTGGCCGGTTGTGCGCCACGGTCGACTGGGAGGGAGATCCCGGGATTCTTCGAGGGGGATAAGGGTGGCGGATGAGAACGGCTCGGTGGTGAGGCGGCTGCGGTTGCGGGAGGGGCTGGCGGAGCGGTCGGGGGTGTCGGTGCGGACCATTCGGGGGATCGAAACCGGAACGCGGCGTAATCCCCAGCTTGCCTCTCTGGTGCAGTTGGCGGATGCGCTCGGGCTTTCGGCAGGCGAGCGGCACGCCTTGCTGGGGGCGTTGGGTGCGGCGACGCCCCTGCTGGTCAGCGAATCGCCGCATTTGTCGCCGGTCCTCACACCTCGCCAGGTTCCGGCGGGTGCCGTGGGTTTCGCGGGGCGTGAGGACTACCTCGATCGGCTCGACGCGCTTCTCGGGTCAGGCCATCAGGCTGTGGTGATCTCCGGCGCGGGTGGCGTGGGGAAGACTGTGCTGGCGCTTCGCTGGACCCGCCGAGTCGGGCACCGGTACCCGGACGGACACTTATACGTCAACCTCAACGGCTATTCATCGGAACCGCCGATGACCCCCGCCGATGTGCTGCCTATATTCCTGCGTGCGCTCGGCGTAGCACAGTCGGCGATCCCGCTCACCGTGGCGGAACAGGGCGCCTGCTACCGGTCTGTGCTCTCGGACAAGCGGGCGCTGATCGTACTGGACAACGCCGCGGTCGCTGGCCAGATCCGCCCACTGCTCCCCGGTAGCCCGGGGTGCCTGGTGTTGATCACCAGTCGTGACGACCTGCTCAGCCTGACCGCGCTCGACGGGGCACAGCGGCTGGTCCTCGACGTGCTGAGCACTGACGAGGCCTACCAGGCGCTGACGCGGGCGGTGCCGTCGGCGACGAACTTCACGTCGATGTCCGGCGACCGGGCGGGGCCGCCCCAGTAGCCGTCGAACCGGTCCAAAGTGGCCGCTGTGGTGCCGGTGATCTCCCTGAGCACGAACGGTCCGGTCGCATTGCCCAGTGGGTTGACGGTACTTGGGTTTTCGTACGCCTTCGGGGAGAACACCGCGAGGGCAGGGTTGGACAGCCGAAGGGGAAGCACGGGGTCGGGGGCTTCGGTCCCGACGCGCACCTGCCTGCCGTTCACGGCAACCGCGGTCAGCCGCATCCCGGCCAGCGCCGGCGGCACCGGCTTGACCTGCGCGGCACGGGTCAGGGCAGTCACCACGGCGGCCGCGGTGACGGGGGCACCGTTCTGGAACTTCGCCTCCCGCAGCGTGAATGACCACCCGCGACCGCCGTCGTCGGCTCGCCAGGAGCCGGCGAGCGCCGGCGCCGCGGTGCCGTCCGCGGCCAGCCGGGTCAGGCCTTCCGTGACACCCAGCCGGGACAGGAGGTAGCTGTCCTGCCCGTACGGCGAGAAGTTCTGGGACGGCGGGAAGGCCAGAGCCACCCGCAGCCGTCCCCCGTCCGCAGCTCCGCCTGCGGAGGCGAAACACCCTGAGGCGAACGGAACGAGCAGGCAGGTGACCAGCAGGCGGCGGTAGGCGTTCATGATCCTCGGGTTCTCGTGAGCGGTCTGCCGCGTACGCTACATGAAAACCGTTTTCATTCAATGTGCTGAAGATCTCGCCGTCGGCGTCAGAAGGCGGTGTAGCCGCCGTCGACGGGCAGGACCGCACCCGTGATGTAGGACGACTCCGGCGAGGCGAGGAAGAGGACCGCGTCGGCGATCTCTTCCGGCGTGGCGAGGCGTCGGAGGGGGATCTGGGTTTCGCGTTCGCGGCGGTAGGCGTCGGGGTCGGGCCGGCGCTGGAACGAGGCTTCGATGACCGGGGTGGCGGTCAGGCCCGGCGCGACGACGTTGACGCGGATGCCGCGCGGGGCCCATTCGATCGCCGCGCCCTTGGCGAGCATGATCAGGCCGCCCTTGGCGGCGGAGTACAGGACTTCCCCGGGTTTGCCGACGATGCCGAGCCGCGAACCCACGCAGACGAACGAGCCGCCCGACGGGGGCATCAGTGGTGCGAAGTGCTTCAGCACCAGGAACGCACTGAGCAGATTGCTGTGCAGGACGTTCTTCGCGTCGTCATAGGTCATTTCGGTGAGCGGGCTGCTGGCCTGCAGGCCGTGGTTGAGGACGACGACGTCCACGGTGCCGAAGGACTCCGCGGCCCGGTGGGCCAGGTGCTCGACGAACGCCTCGTCGTTGAGGTCTCCGGGAACGTACAGCTCGGCGGGCCGGGTGCCGGTGAGCCGCTCCCGGCGGCCGGTGAGCAGCAGCTGGGCGCCCTCGCGGCGGAAACGCGCGCACACCGCCTCGCCGATTCCGCTGCCGGCGCCGGTCACCAGGGCGGTGGCCTTTTCGAGTCTCATGGGGACACTCCTTCGCAGGGTGAGCCGGTCAGGAGAGGAAGCCGCGGGCGTCGACCGGCCAGCGCCGCAGCGAAGCACCCGTGCTGTCGGTGACGATCAGCTCCTCGAAGTTGACCACCACCGGGCAGACGTGGTTCGGCACCACCGGGACGACGCTGCCGACCGCCGGGCGGTCGGCGCCGTCCGGCAGGGCGAGGAAACCGTGGTACTCGTTGAGCTTGGCCAGCACGGCCTTCGTGCCGGCGACGGCACCGAAGCCGATTCCGGGGTTGCCTTCGCGGCCGAGGGCTTTCGTGCCGGTGTCGAGGATGACCTGGTCCGGGATCCAGTCGCTGACCACGGTGGCCGCGACGAACAGCGCGATCTCCTCGTCGGTGCAGGCGCCGAGCCGGCGGTTGTTCAAGTCGCCGAAGACGTACTCGCCGGGACGGATTTCGGTGATCACGTCGGCGGTCGAGAACGCCACGGTGGGCGTGGATCCGGCGCTGACGACCCCGGCGGTGATCCCGGCCGCGCCGAAACTCCCCACCGCGGCGACGAGCGCGGCCTCCTGGTCGCGCGCGGCGCGCCGGCTGGCGTCCGGGCCCGCGCTGCCATGGCCCGGGTAGGTGAAGACGCCCACCGGCACGAGACCGCGCTTGCGGGCGGCGAGCGCGAGGTCGCCGGCGAGCTCGGCGGGTGCCCCGGAGCGGCGGGCGCCGCAGTCGATTTCGACCACGACCTGCAGCCGCTCCGGTTCGCCGCCCATCGCGTCGGCGAGGGCGTCGATCGCCGCGGGGTTGTCGACGCCGATCCGCAGCCTGGTCGTTTCGGCGAGCCGGCGGATCCGGGCAGCCTTCGTCCCGGCGGGCCAGACGGGGTAGGCGAGGAAGATGTCGTCGAACCCGGCGGCGGCGAAGACTTCGGCTTCGCCGACGTTCCCGGCGGTGATCCCGACGGCGCCCGCGGCGATCTGGAGCCGGCCGATTTCCGTGCACTTGTGGGTTTTGACGTGCGGCCGGACGTCCAGACCGTGCTGGGCGGCGAAGCCCTGCATGCGGTCGATGTTGTCCTGCACGACGTCGGCGAGCACGATCGGCGCCGGGGTGTCGATCCGGCCGAGGAGACCGCCGAGCGCTCGGTGGAGCCGGTTCACGGTTCGCCTCCTTCGGTTGGCTGTGAAGCGGTGCAGACCAGCTGGACCTCCACCGGGCTGTGGCGCGGCAACCCGGCGACACCGATCGCGGTCCGGGCGTGCCGCCCGTTCTCGCCCAGGACCTGGACGAGCAGCTCACTGGCCGCGTCGGCCACTCGTGACTGCTCGCCGAGCTCCGGCGTACTGGCCACGAAGACCAGCATCTGCACGATCCGGACCCGGTCCAGGTCACCCACCGCGTCCGCGGCGACGGCGAGCGCGTTGAGCGCAGCCTGGCGCGCGCAGGTCCGCGCGGCCGGCACGGCGACGTCCCGGCCGACGATGCCCCGGCTCAGGAGCTCGCCGTCCCGGTAGGGCAGCTGGCCCGAGACGTGAATGGCGGAGCCGGCTGCCCGGTGGTTGACGTAGTTCGGGTTGTGCTCGAGCCGGGGGAGGGCCAGGCCGAGGTCGCGCAGCCGGTTCGAGGCGGAACCGGAGCCGGTCACGGGCGCGGCAGGCCGAACAGCACCGGCAGGTCGGCGATGTCGGTGATCCGCTCGTAGCCGAGCCAGTGCTCGTCCTGCTCGAAGCCGCGGTCGACGTACACCTTGCGCTCGATGTCCATCACCGCCGCGGGGCGCAGGTCGTACTTCGGGCTCGCCGAGACGTGCACGATTTCGTCCGGGGTCACGCCGAGCTTGTCGAAGGTGTATTCGAACGCGCGCAGCCGGGGCTTGTAGACGCCCATCTGCTCGGCGGTGATGACGACCTCGAACGGGGCCTGGAGGTTTTCCACCAGGCGGGCCGCGTGCGCGTTGTCGGTGTTCGTCACGATCACCAGCGGAACGGCCTCCGCCAGGCGGTTCAGCGCCGCCGTGACGCCGGGGTAGGGGACCCAGGTCGGGATCTCCTCGTACACGGCCTCGGCGTCGCTTTCCCGGTACGCCAGGCCGAACCGGCACATGGTCCGCTCCAGCGAGTGGGCGACGACCCGGTGGAAGGGCTGCCATTCGCCCAGGCACTCGTCGATCCGGTAGGCGTTGCCCGCCCGCAGGAACTCGTCGGCGATCTCCGCCGGGAGGCGGTCGCCCAGCGTCCGGCGGATCGCGTCGTTGATGCGGAAGTGGATCAGCGTCCCGTTCATGTCGAACGTGACGAACTTCGGCTTGCTGTCGAAGGCCACGGAGTCCTCCCGGTGGTGATCCGAAGAGCGGTGGAGTGGCTGATGAGCGATGAGTATCGACGTGTGGTCGTCAACTGTCAACAGTTTACGATGAGGTGGCAACTGCCCGCTCGCCGTTCCGGGGTCGCTATGGTCGTGCGGTGACGAGCAACCCGACATCGCGCGACTACAACAAGGCCTCGGTGCTCGAGGTGGTCGTCTCCCGGGCACCGTTGACGCGCAACGAGGTCATCGAACTCACCGGCCTGAGCAAGGCCACGGTGTCGCGGGCGGTGGAAGAACTCCGCGCGGACGGGTTCGTGGCGGACGGCGGGGTCGACGCCGTCGCCGGCCGGGGGAGGCGGTCGACCTACCTGGACGTGCCGGGCACGGCCGGGCACGTGGCCGGGGTCAGTTTCGGCGTGCAGACCACGGGTGTCCTGGTTGCCGATCTGCGGGGGCGCGAGGTGCACCACGTGGTCGTCCCGACCCCTAATCACGACGAGGTCGGCGTCGCCGCCGAGTGGCTGGCCGGCCTGATCCAGGAAGCCGCCGCGGCCGCGCAGGGCCCCTTGCGCCAGATCGTCGTCGCGGTCCCCGGCCGGGTCCGCGACGGCGCGGAGATCTTCAGCCCGGCACGGTCGATGAAGATCTTCACCGGTTCCGGCCTCCAACGCGCCATCGCGGACCTGGTGAAGGCTCCCGTGCTCCTCGACGGCGACGCCAACGCGTCCCTGCTGGGCATCCTGGCCGAGGACAGCGGCATCCGGAACGCCGCGCTCTTCAACGTCAGCAGCGTGCTGAACTTCGCCGGGAGCACCGAGCACGAACTGGTCCGGGGGCGCACGCCGGCTTTCGGTGGGATAGGTGTCCTCTGCGCCGGAGCCGGCCAGGAGACGCTCGACGGACTGATGAGCGCGCGCGGGCTCCTCAAATTCGCCCGAGGCCGGGGCCTCGATCTGAAGCGCGTCGAGGATCTTTGGCGCGGGCGGCGGGACGACGAAGCATGCGCCGAGGTCCTGGACGCGTTCACCACGGCGATCGTGACCGCCGTCAGCGCCGTCGCGGTGACGCTGGACCCGGAGACGGTCTACTTCGCGGGCCGGTTGTGCCCGCTCGTCGAGGAGGTTCTTCCCGAGGTGCGCAGCCGCCTCGGCCGGATCCTTCCGGCGGCGCCCGAGGTCCAGACCGTGAAGCAGGTCGTGGGGCTGTCCACGGCACGCGGAGCGGTGTTCGCGTGCCTGGCGCTGGCGCAGGGCCGGCTGCGGGACTCGGTGCTCGAGGCACGCAGCCGGCGCATGGAACAGTCCGCGCCGGCTTTCTGAGGGCAGGCGGCGGGTCCGCTCCGGTGATGCGTCCCGTGTGGACCGCGTCGCTCGTTAAAAGTTTCAGGTTGGAACTGGAACGAAAAGTGGTATGGTCGGTCCATCGGCGAGCAGCGCCGACCGCACGAAACGAAGGTGACCGCCGATGACTTCGACGTTGAGCCGGGCAATCGCCGGCTACCCCAACCGGTTCGACCCGGGGGCGGTGAGCGAGCTCCCGGAGCCCCTCCGGGAGACGATCCGCCGCCGTGACGAGGTGCTCGGTCCCGGCTACACGCTCATCTACCGGGAGCCGGTGGAGTTCGTCTCCGGGCACGGGGCGCACCTGCTCGACCGCGACGGGCACGACTACCTGGACGCGTACAACAACGTTCCCTGCGTCGGCCACGCGCACCCGCACGTGGCCGAAGCGGTGGCCCGCCAGGTGGCGACGGTCAACACCAACACGCGCTACGTCCAGGAGTCCCTGGTCGCCTACGCCGAGCGGCTGCTCGCGACCTTCCCCGACGGACTGAGCAGGCTGAGCCTCGCCTGCAGCGGTTCCGAAGCGAACGACCTCGCGGTGCGGGTGGCGAAGTTCCACACCGGCGGTACCGGCATCATCGTGACCCGGTGGGCCTACCACGGCATCACCAGTGAGGTCGCGAGCTTCTCGCCCACGCTGGGTGCGGGTTCGCCGCTGGGGCCGAGCGTCCGCGTCATCGATCCGCCCGACCCGCGGCTCGTCCCGCCCGGGGTCGCTCTCGCCGAGCACATGCGTCGTCAGGTCCGTGGCGCGATCGACGACCTCGAGCGCCACGGGTTCCGGCTCGCGGCCCTGATCACCGACGGCGCGTACTCCAGTGACGGGATCTTCACCGATCCGGTCGGCTACCTGAAGGACATGGTCGAAGAGGTCCACGTGGCCGGCGGTGTCTACATCGCGGACGAGGTGCAGGCGGGGTTCGCCCGGCTCGGGGAGACGATGTGGGGCTTCAGCCGCCACGGCGTGCTGCCGGACATCGTCACGATGGGCAAGCCGATGGGCAACGGGATGCCGATCTCCGGCGTCGTGTTCCGCCCCGAGGTCTCCGACGAATTCGGGCGGAACGTCCGCTACTTCAACACCTTCGGTGGCAGCTCGATCCCGGTGGCCGCCGGGGCCGCGGTCCTGGACGTCTTCGAGGAGGAGAACGTCCAGCGGCGCGTGCTCGAGAACGGCACGGCGCTCCGGAAGGGGCTCGAAGAGATCACCGAGGACTCCGTCCACGTCGCCGAGGTCCGCGGTAGCGGCCTGTACGCCGGGGTGGAAATCGTCGAGGATCGGCAGACGGGCGTGCCCGATCGCGCGCGGGCCGAGGACGTCATCAACGACCTGCGCGATCGCCGGGTCCTCGTCAGCGGCACGGGCCAGGCCGCCAACGTCCTGAAGATCCGCCCGCCCCTGGCCTTCACCGCCGCGGACGTGACCCGGTTCCTGGAGACCTTCGCCGAGGTGGCGAAGGTCCGGCTGTAGCGGCCGGTCCGGAGGAAACGATCGTGAGCACTGCACCGGATGCGAGCTTCGCTCGGCGGCTCTTCGAGGAGAGCGGCCTGGCGTCGTCGCACGAGCCCGTGGACCCGGCACTCGTGCGCACGCTCGTCGCGAAGCATTACCACGTCAGCGGAGACCTCGAGAGGCTGGCGACGGAGAAGGACGACACTTTCCGGCTCACGACCGCCTCGGGGAACTACCTCGTGAAGGTCTCGCCGCCGGACGAGCCGGAGTCCGTCGTCGCGCTCCAGACCGCGGTGATGCGCTTTCTCGAGGACACGGCCGGGGAGCTGCCGGTCCAACGGGTGAAGCTGACGGTGGCCGGGGACGACCACGTGGTTCTCGCGACGCGCGACGGCCGGACTCGCGTTCTCCGGGTTCTCGGCTTCGTCGACGGCGAGGTGCTGGCGCAGGCGAACGCGGAACCGGACCAGCTCGCCCGCGTGGGTGAGATGCTGGGCCGGGTCGACCGCGCGCTGGCGGCGTTCACCCATCCCGCGGACCGTCGCGCGCTGGTGTGGGACATCCGCCATTTCCACCGGCTGGCGGGACTCGCCGAGCACACGCCGGACCCCGGGCACGCCCGGCTGGCCAGGGAGGTCTTCCGCCTCTTCGACGTCGCTGCCGTCCCGCACCTGGGGCACCTCGAAACGCAGGTGATCCACGGCGACTTCAGTCCTCACAACGTCGTCGTCGACCCGGGGCGCGAGGACTTCGTGGCCGGCGTGATCGACTTCGGTGACACGGTGCGCAGTGCCGTGGTCTTCGACCCCGCGGTGCCGATGGCGAACCTGCTCGGCCGGACACCGCACGACCCCTGGCTGGAGGCGCGTGCGTTCGCCGACGGCTACACCCGGGTGCGCCCGCTCGGGGACCGGGAACTCCTGGTGCTCCCGGTGGCCGCACTCGCCCGGCTCACGCTGCGCGCGCTGATCACCGACTGGCGCGCGCAGCGGGCACCACACCGGCATGCCTACGCGCTCGGTCATGCCAAGGACGACTGGACCAACGTGGAGCGCGCGCTCGCGGCTCGCCCAGAGTGAATCGGCGACGACGCACTGCAAACTGTTGACAGTTGACGATAATCGTCGACAATCAACACAGCTTCTTCTTCCTGGCCGTTCCTGACCCGCCATTTCGAACGGAGATCGCCCATGAACGTCGTCGACCGCGTGCCCAAGCAGCTGTTCATCGCCGGTGCCTGGCAGGACGCGGAGGCGGGGCGCACGCTGTCCGTGGACGACCCGGCGACCGGCAAGGAGCTCGCGCAGGTCGCCGACGCCTCGCCCGCCGATGCCCGGCGGGCCGCCGATGCCGCGGCCGCAGCCCAGCCCGGCTGGGCCGCGACCCCGCCCCGCGCGCGCGGCGAGATCCTGCGGCGCGCCTACGAGATCGTCGTCTCCCGCACCGAAGAGCTCGCCCTGCTCATGACGCTGGAAATGGGCAAGCCCCTCGACCAGGCCCGCGGGGAGGTCGCCTACGCGGCCGAGTTCTTCCGCTGGTTCTCCGAGGAGGCGGTGCGGATCGACGGTGGGCTGTCCACGGCCCCGGACGGCGGCAACCGCATCATGGTCCTGCGCCAGCCGGTGGGGCCCTGCCTGCTGATCACGCCGTGGAACTTCCCGCTGGCCATGGGCACCCGCAAGATCGGCCCGGCGGTGGCGGCGGGGTGCACGATGGTGCTCAAGCCGGCTCCGCAGACTCCGTTGTCCACTTTGGCCCTCGCCGAGATCCTGGCCGAGGCCGGGCTGCCCGACGGTGTCCTCAACGTCGTCCCGACCTCGGACGCGGCCGGAGTCGTCGAGCCGCTGCTGCGTGGCGGGCAGATCCGCAAGCTGTCCTTCACCGGCTCGACCCAGGTCGGCCGGATCCTGCTCGCCCAGTGCGCCGACACCGTCGTCCGCACGTCGATGGAACTGGGCGGCAACGCCGCGGTCCTGGTCTTCGACGACGCCGACCTCGACGCTGCCGTCGAAGGCACGATGCTGGCGAAGATGCGCAACATGGGGGAGGCGTGCACCGCCGCCAACCGCATCTTGGTCCACCGCTCGGTGGCGGGGGAGTTCGCGTCCCGGGTGGCGGCCCGGATGGCCGCGCTCACCGTCGGCCCGGGCACCGAGTCCGGTGTGGACGTCGGGCCGCTCATCGACGACGCGGGCCGCCGCAAGGTCGACAGCCTCGTGCGCGACGCGATAGAGCACGGCGCCGAAGTGCTCACCGGCGGCGAGCTGCCGGCCGGGCCCGGCTGCTTCTACCCGCCGACCGTGCTGACGGGCGTCTCCGCCGACGCCGCTCTCATGCGGACGGAGATCTTCGGGCCGGTGGCCGCGATCACGGCGTTCGACACCGAAGAGGAAGCCCTCGCCGCGGCCAACGACACCGAGTGGGGCCTGGTCGGCTACGTGTTCACCCGGTCGCTGGACCGGGCGTTGCGGGTCGCCGAGCGGCTGGAGACCGGCATGGTCGGCCTCAACACCGGCCTCGTGTCCAACCCGGCGGCGCCCTTCGGTGGCGTCAAGCAGTCCGGCCTCGGCCGGGAAGGCGGCCGCGTCGGGATGGACGGGTTCCTCGAGTACAAGTACGTCGCCATCCCCTTCTGACCCCCAGGTCCCGGCGTCCGGCCGGGCCACGAAAGGAAATCGCCATGATCGAGTTCGAGCCGAAGTACATCACGTTCGACATGCACGGGACGCTGATCCGGTGGCACCTCGTGGAAATGACCCACAAGCTGCTGGCCGACGTCGTCCCGGCGGAGCGGATGGACGAGTTCGTCGACAGCTTCCGGGGGCAGCGTCTCGACGAGGTCCTGGGACCCTGGAAGCCCTTCCCCGACGTCATCCACGACTCGCTGCGCAAGACGCTGGAGCGCTTCAAGCTGCCCTACCGGAAGGCTGACAGCCAGGCGATCGTGGACGCGCTCCCGACGTGGGGGCCCTATCCCGAGGTGCCCGAGGCGCTGCGGACGCTGGCGTCCCGCTACCCGCTGGTCATCCTGAGCAACGCGGCCGACAACCAGGTGATGAGCAACGTCGAGAAGCTCGGTGCCCCGTTCCACCGGGTCTACACCGCCGAGCAGGCCCAGGCCTACAAGCCCCGTTACCAGGCCTTCGAATACATGCTGGACCAGCTCGGCTGCGGGCCGAAGGAGATCCTGCACGTTTCCGCCAGCCCGCGCTACGACCTGATGGCCGCGAACGACCTGGGCATCACGCACAAGGTCCACGTCAACCGCGGGTTCGAGCCCAGCACCCCGGGTTACGGCTACTACGAAGTGAACCTGCTCTCGCAGGTGCCCCCGTTGCTCGGCCTCTGAACATGGTCTGCCGCGGCTCTCGTGAGTGGTAGTTCGGGTTCTAACCCGAATTACCACTCACGACGGGTCCGGGTCAGCCGCGCCGGCCGTGCTCTCCGTTTTCCGTGAGCGTCTGCAGGTAGTGGAGGTCGAGGGCGCGGGTGAATGCGGCCGCGTCCCGGCTCGCGAGCGCGTCGACGATGGCCTGGTGCTCCTGGAAGAGGGAGTCTTCGGAGGGGTACCAGCGTTCGAGCCGGTTGATCGACAGCGACGACTCGGCGATCAGCGTGGAGTAGGCCCGCTGGATCCGCGAGTTGCCGGACGCGGCCACCAGCGTGCTGTGGAAGCGCAAGTCGAGCTCGACGACTTCGCGCCACCGGCCCGAGCGTTCCGCCGGGCCGATCTCGTCGACGATCCCCTGCAGTTCCCGCACGGTCCGGTCGAGGACGTCGCCGGCCGCGGCCAGCACCTTCTCGCCGCAGCGGGCTTCCAGCGTCTGGCGGGCCTCGTAGATCTCCGCGATGTCGTCGGAGGTGATGTCGGTGACGAAGACGCCCCGGTTGGGGATGCGCACCAGCAGGCCCTCCTGCACCAGCCGCTGCAGCGCCTCGCGCACCGGGCCCCGTGACACGCCCAGCTGCTTGGCGATCTCGGACTCCGACAGCGGCTGGGCGGGCTGCAGGGTGCCGCCGAGGATGTTGTTCCTGATCTGGGCGGCGATCGTGCCGGACACCGACTGGTAGTCGATGGCCTGCAGGTTGAGGTTGTTCATCCGGTACCCCCTGCGTTCGTTCGTTCACTGAAGACTGTTGACGATACACGACCTTAACCAAAGTCGTTCACAGTGAACTGTTGACAGTTTGCAGTGACCCAGCTTACTGTCGCTTCCTGCCGGACACCTCCGCTTCACCTGGAAAGGGCCACCGCGATGGACTCAGCGTTCCGGCCGAAGTACGTCTCCTTCGACTGCTACGGCACGCTCATCGACTTCCAGATCACCCCGGTCACCCGTGAGCTCGTCGGCGACCGGCTCACCCCCGCCCAGTTCGAGCGGTTCGTGATCGACTTCCGGGCGCGCCGGTACGACCAGGTCTGCGGCGAGTTCTACGCGTACCGGCAGGTCCTGCACGACGCCTACGCCCGCACCTGCGAGAAGTGGGGCCTCGAGGTCGCCGAAGACGCCGGACGGCGCTTCTCCGACGCGGTGCTGTCCTGGGGGCCGCACGCGGACATCCCGGACCCGTTGAAGAAGCTGGGGGAGCACTACCCGCTGGTGATCCTCTCGAACGCCGACACCAGCTACCTCGACGTGAGCGTGCCCAAGCTCGGGGCGGAGTTCCACGCCGTGTACACCGCCGAGCAGTCCGGCTTCTACAAGCCCCGGTACGCCGCGTTCGAGTACATGCTCGACCAGCTGAACACTCCGCCGGAGCAGTTCCTGCACGTCTCCTCGCACACCCGGTACGACCTGATGCCCTGCCACGACCTCGGCTTCACGAACACCGTGCTGCTCGACCGCGGCTACGACCCGCCGGCGCCGGTGTACGGCTACACCAAGGTCGATTCGCTCGACGAGCTCAACAGCTTGCTGGGGCTCTGAGTGCCATGAAACTGACTTCCTACTGGCAGGACACCGCCGTTCCCGGCGCGGACCACCGGCGCACGCCGATCCCGGAGCGCGTCGACGTCGCGGTCATCGGCGGCGGGCTCACCGGCACGTCGGCGGCCGTCGAGCTGCGCGAACTCGGGGCATCGGTGGCGGTCCTCGAACAGAACACGATCGGCTGGGGAGCCTCCGGCCGCAACGGCGGCATGGCGACCACCGGCCTGGCGATCGGCTTCGGCACCGCCGTCAAACGGTACGGCGCCGACCGCGCGGTCGCCATGTTCCGCACCTACAACGACGCGATCGACAGCATCGAGAAGCTGGTCGCCGAGCACGGGATCGACTGCCACTTCGAGCGCTCGGGCAAGCTCACCCTCGCTTACCGCCCGGCGCACTTCGAAGCGATGGTCAAGACCCGCAAAGCCCTGGAAGAACTCGCCGGCCACGAGGTCATCACCGTCCCGAAGAAGGACATCCACCGCGAAATCGGCTCCGACTTCTACCACGGCGCCACCGTCGACCCCCTGGCCGCGGGCCTGCACGTCGGCAAGTTCGTGCACGGGCTCGCGGCCACCGCCGACAAGCTAGGCGCGACGATCTGCGAGAACGCCGAAGTGACGACGCTGGCCCGCAACCCGCGCGGCGGGCACGATCTCCAGACCACCCGCGGCCGCCTCCGTGCCGACCAGGTGCTGGTCGCCACCAGCGGGTACACCGGGAAGCTGACGCCGTGGCTTCGGCGGCGGGTGATCCCGGTCGGCAGCTTCATCATCGTCACCGAGCCGCTCGCCCAGGACGTCGTCGATCGGATCCTGCCGCACCGGCGGCAGGCGTCGGACAGCAAAAACCTCATCTACTACTTCCGGATCACCCCCGACAACCGGCTGCTCTTCGGCGGCCGGGCCCGGTTCGCGATGTCCAGCCCCGACTCCGACGTCCGCAGCGGGCAGATCCTCGTCAAGGCGATGACCGAGGTGTTCCCGTACCTCGCCGGCACCCGCGTCGACTACACGTGGGGCGGCCTGGTCGATCTGTCGATGGACCAGCTCGTGCACGCGGGTGAACGCGACGGCGTGCACTACTCGGTCGGCTACAGCGGGCACGGCGTGCAGATGGCCACGTACATGGGGCAGCGGATGGCCCGGTTCATGTCCGGCGACGCCGAGGCCAACATCTGGGGAGACGTCAAGTTCCCGCCCGTGCCGGGCCACTTCGGCCGTCCGTGGTTCCTGCCGCTGATCGGCGGCGGGGCACGCGTGCTGGACGCGATCTCATGACCGCCACGGCCGTGGCGACCGCGTCGGTGGAGGTGTCGTTCGGCCTGCCGGGCGGGGCGCTGGTCGCCGGCGAGTGGCAGACCGGCGGGCTCACGGTCGAGGTGACCGACCCGCACGACGGTGGGCCGGTCGGGTGGGTCGCGGGCAACGACGCGGCCGACGTCGACGCGGCCGTCCGCGGCGCGGCCCGTGCGCTCACCGAACCGTGGCCACTGTGGCAGCGGCGGGAGGCCCTGGAAGAGGCCGCCCGGCTCGTGCGGGACGAGGCGGCGTGGCTGGCCGGGATCATCCACACCGAAGGCAGCAAGACCGTCGTCGAGGCCGAGCAGGAGGTCCGGCGCTGCGCCGAGACCCTGCGCCTGTCGGCGGCGGCGAGCACCGTCCTGCGCGGCGAGGTGCTCGAGTTCGAGGACAGCGACCGGGGCGCGGGCAAGCGGGGCTGGTTCGTCCGTGAACCGCTCGGCGTCGTCGCGGCGATCACCCCGTTCAACGACCCGCTCAACCTGGTCGCCCACAAGGTCGGCCCGGCGCTGCTCGCCGGTAACGCGGTCGTGGTGAAACCCGCGGAAGCCACCCCGCACTCGGCGCTGGCCCTGGCGGCCGTCCTCGTGCGGGCCGGGGTGCCGGCGGCCCGGATCGCGGTCGTGTGCGGCGCCGGGGAAACCGGGCACGCGCTTGTCACCCATCCGGGGGTCGCCGCGGTTTCGTTCACCGGCGGGCCGGCCACCGCCGCGCGGATCGCCGTCGAGGCCGGGCCGAAGAAGCTGCTGATGGAGCTCGGCGGCAACAACCCGGTGATCGTGTGCGGTGACGCCGACCTCGACGGCGCCGCCGACGCGATCGTGCGCGGCGCGTTCGGGTGCGCGGGGCAGAACTGCCTGTCCGTCCAACGGGTCTACGCTGATGCATCGATCCACGAAGGACTGCTGGCGCGGATCACGGCCGGCGCCCGCGCGCTGAAGGTCGGCCCCAAGACCGACCGGACGACGGACGTCGGCCCGATGATCAGCGAGGCCGAAGCCGCCCGTGTCGAAGCGTGGGTCGGCGCGGCGCTCGCCGGGGGCGCGCGGGCGCACACCGGCGCCCGGCGCGACGGCGCGTACTACCACCCGACCGTGTTGACCGACGTGCCGCCGGACGCGGACGTGCTGGTGCGCGAGGTGTTCGGCCCGGTGGTGACCGTCGTGCCGGTCGAATCCACCGCGGCCGCGGTCGCGGCGGCGAACGGCGCCCAGGCGATGCAAGCCGGTGTCTTCACCGGTGTGCTCGACGACGCACTGTCCATAGCGGACCGGTTGCACGCCGGTGCCGTGGTGGTCAACGGCACGAGCGACGTACGGATCGATTCGATGCCGTTCGGGGGGTTCAAAGGTTCGGGGATCGGGCGCGAAGGCGTCCGGTTCGCGGTCGAGGCGATGAGCGAGCCCAAGAGCACGATCATCATCGCGGCCTCGCAGCACCAGTCCAAGGTGAATCGCACACAGTAGACAACGGGAACCCGGGCATGTTCTGCTCGTCCGGTGGCGCGACCGCCGCACGGGCAGCCCCCGTCGAAGGAGAATCGGATGCGGGTCAAGGCGGCTATGAGCGTGGTGGTCCTCACTGCGGCTATGAGTCTGACAGCGTGCAGCACCAACGGGGGGACGGTACCGGCGGCGGGCGGCGGCGGGGCCGCCACCACCGAGCACACCGACGACATCTCGGTCGGCGTGCAGCCGGACCCGGCGGCGGTCGCCCTGCTGCCCGCCGAGGTGAAGGCCAAGGGCACCCTGGTGACCGCGGAGGACCTGACCAGCCCACCGACCACGTTCATGGCTTCGGACAACAAGACACCGATCGGGTTCAACCCGGACATCGCCCGGCTCATCGCGGCCAAGCTCGGCCTGAAGCTGGAGATCAAGAACGTCAAGTTCGACGTCATCATCCCGGGCCTGCAGGGCAACCGCTACGACCTCACGGTGTCGACGATGGGGACCTCGGCCGAGCGGCTGAAGGTGCTCGACATGATCAACTACTTCACGAACGGCTCGACGGTCGCCACGGCCTCCGGCAACCCCAAGCACCTGGCGATGGACTCGCTGTGCGGCGCCACTCTCGGCGTGCAGTCCGGCAGCACCCAGGAACTCAAGTGGCTGCCGAAGCTGAACCAGGAAAACTGCGTGAGCAAGGGGAAGGACCCGATCAAGGCCGTCACGCTGCCGAGTGTCAGCGACGCGCTGACGCAGGTCGCCTCCCGGCGCATCGACGGCGTCTTCTACGACGCGACCTCGCTCAACTGGGCAAAAGCCAAGCAGCCGAACGCCTTCGATGTCCTGCAGCCGGTGCTGAACCCGTTGCCGGTGGCCGTCGCGCTGAACCTGAACTCGGCCCTGACCCCGGCGGTGCAGGCCGCGCTGCAGTCGATCATCGACAGCCCGAAGTACCAGGAAGCCTTGTCGCGCTGGGGTTTCACCGGTCTGGGCATCACCAAGGCCGAGCGCTCCAAGCCCCAGCCCAAGTGAGGGAACCGGTGACCGAACTGCAACCCGAGGAAAAGAAGCGGATCAGGCCCCCGCGCACACGGGACTACGCCGCCTGGGTAGTGGCGGTCGCGGTCGTCACCGGCCTGCTCTACGCGCTGGTCAGCAACAGGAACTTCCAGTGGGACGTGGTGTTCCGGTACTTCACCGCCGGCTCCATCCTCGACGGCGTCGGCATCACCCTCATGCTCACCGCGGTGAGCATGGTCCTCGGGACCGTGCTCGGTCTCGTCCTCGCCGTCATGCGGATGTCGCCGCAGGCGCCGATCTCGGGGCTGGCCCGGCTGTACATCACGTTCTTCCGGGGCACCCCGGTCCTGGTCCAGCTGGTGTTCTGGTTCAACGTGGCCGCGCTGTACCCGAACCTGTCCGTCGCCGGCCACCCCGTGGACATGAACGCGCTGATCACCCCGCTTACCGCGGCGATCGTCGGGCTTTCGCTCAACCAGGCGGCATACATGGCGGAGATCATCCGGGGCGGGTTCGCCTCGGTGCCCCGCGGCCAGTTCGAGGCCGCGGAGTCGCTCGGCATGGGTGGATTCACCAAGCTGCGCCGGGTGATCATCCCGCAGACCATGCCGGCGATCATCCCGGCGACGGGCAACCAGGTGATCGGGATGCTGAAGGAGACGTCGCTGGTCAGCGTGCTCGGCGTCGCGGATCTCCTGCAGAGCGCGCAGGCGATCTACGCGCGGACGTACGAGACGATCCCGCTGCTCATCGTGGCCAGCGTGTGGTACCTGATCATGACACTCACCCTCAGCGTTCCGCAGTCGATGATCGAACGCCGGTTCTCGCGTTCCTCGCGACCGGTCGTCAAGGTGAAGGAGTCGCTGCTGTGAGCGCCGACGGCACGATCGTGGCACGCAAGCTGTGCAAGAGCTTCGGGCACCACCGGGTGCTGAAGCAAATCGACCTGACCGTCGCGGCCGGGGAGATCTCCTGCATCATCGGCCCCAGCGGCTCGGGGAAGTCGACGCTGCTCCGCTGCATCAACGGGCTGGAACAGATCGACCGGGGCGTGCTGCGGGTCAACGGCGAGGACTTCGGCTACGTCGAACACGCGAGCGCGTACCACGCGGTCACCCCGCAGCGCCTCGCCGAACAGCGGACCCGGATCGGCATGGTGTTCCAGCAGTTCAACCTCTTCCCGAACATGACAGCCGAAAACAACGTCATGTCCGGGCCGGTGCTCGTCAAGAAGGTCCCGCGGAAGGTCGCCAGGGCGCAGGCCGCCGAACTGCTGGCGAGGGTGGGACTGGCGGACTGCGGGCAGAAGTACCCGGCGCAGCTGTCCGGTGGTCAGCAGCAGCGCGTCGCCATTGCCCGCGCGCTGGCGATGGAACCGACCATCATGTTGTTTGACGAGCCGACGAGCGCGCTCGACCCCGAACGGGTCGGCGAGGTGCTCGCCGTCATGCGCGACCTCGCCGGCCTCGGGATGACGATGCTCGTCGTCACCCACGAGATGGGGTTCGCGCGCGAAGTGGCCAAAGACATCCTGTTCATGGACGAAGGCGTCGCCGTGGAGCGTGGTGACGCGCGCGAGGTGCTGGCCAACCCGGCCGAGCGGCGGACTCGGGAATTCCTCGAAAGGGTGCTGTGATGGATGGCAAGCTGGCGGTCGTCGGCCTCGGCAGTGTGGGCAGCATGGCCCTGTGGCAGGCCGCGCGCCGGTCGGGTAGCCGGGCCGGCGAGGTCGTCGGGTTCGAGGCGCGCACCCCGGGCCACACCCGGAGCGCGGTCGGCGGCGACACGAGGCTGTTCCGGATGACCTACCGCGGTGGGACCGGCTATGCCCCGCTGCTGGAGCGGGCGAACCTGCTGTGGCCGGAACTCGAAGCCGAGACGGGGCAGGAGATCCTGACCCGGTGCGGCGGGCTGTCGATCGGCGCACGGGACGGGGAGTACCTGCCGGAGCTGCTCGCCACCGCGACGGCGAACGGCACCCCGTTCGACTTCCTCGACCACGACGAGCTCGCCGCCCGCTACCCGCAGCACCGGCTGCGGCCGGACGACTGCGCGCTGTTCGACCCGCGAGCGGGCTTCCTCCGCACCGATCGCGCGGTGACCGCGGCGACGCAGGCCGCTCGCGCGGCCGGCGCCGAGGTGCTGGAAGGCACGGGCATCGATGAGCTCCACGAGGAACCCGGCGCGGTCGTGCTCCGGTCCGGGCCGCGCACCTGGCGGTTCGAGCGGGTGATCGTCACCGCCGGAGGCTGGTCGGCGCACCTGCTCCCGCCGCCGGTCGCGGCCGCCGTCCACCCGCGCCGGAACTACCTCACGTGGTTCGTGGCCCGGCGCCCCGAGGAGTTCGCCCCGGAGCGGTTCCCGGTGTTCATCCGGATCGAAAGCGACCGGTCCCTCTACGGCGCACCGAGCACCGACGGGGTGACCGTGAAAGCGACCCTCGACGGGCGCTCCACGCCCGCCGAGCACGCCGACCGGGTCCGGCGTGAGCTCACCGAGGAGGAGATCGCCGAGACCCACGAAACGGTGAGCGAGTTCCTGCCCGGCCTGGTCCCGAGCATCGTGCGCGCCGACGCGTTCCCGGACCTCTTCACGGCGGATCGCGCCCCGCTGCTGGGCAGTGTCCCCGGGCGGCCGCGCACGATCTTCGCCACCGGTTTCTCCGGCTTGGGCTTCAAGATCGCCCCTGCGTCGGCCGAGGTCGCGGTCGCGTTGGCGTTCGGCGAGCCCGCGACCGAGGTGACCGGCCTCCGCCCCGACCGCTTCGCCCCCCTCGAAAACGCGTGAGCGGTGTGGCACCGAATCCGGCCCGGACACCGCTCGGTGTTCTGCCATCTTGTCAGTGACCCGCCAGTACGGACGGTGCTCGATGGTAGCGGCGTGCGAACGGGCGAGCATCGGGGACTGAGATCGTCCGCGCCTTTGCCGGGTGCCAGACGTCGAACCGGGTGATCCTTTCTGCCGCGGTACCCACGGGGATCCATCCGGCAGCCCATCCCGATCGGTCATGTTCTCAGCGGCCGCTCAGCAGTCGCTGCTTGCCGTCGTCAACATCGAGCATCCGGACGAGGTGGTGCCGCCAGTACGGCTTCGAGGGTGCCAAGTGTTTTCTCGACCGTCTGTTTGCGTGCCTGGGCCTGTACCGCGGTGTCTGCTTGCTGACGGGTTGCCGTCAGAGATTGTCGTACGACGTCGACGGCGGCCGACCACGACTGCAGGTCTTCGCCACCGTCGAGCACGTGCTGGGCGATCCGGTCGGCTTGCTCGCGGAGCTGGGCTCTGAGGTCGATGCGACGCTGCTCGGCGTGCGTCTCGGCCAGACGTCCGGCCACCATGCCGCCCAGCTCGAGTACGAGCGGCAGCAGCTGTTCGGCCACTTCGAGGCGGCGGAGGTTCCGCCGGACCTGCGACGCGTGCGCGGTGCTGGTGAGCAGTGCGTTGGGCCCAGTGAAGTACTTGTCGAGCTCTGCAGCGGTGAGGTTGCGCAGGCGGAGCAGTTCGGCGTGCGCGTCGTCCGGGCTGAACCCCTGGATCAGGGTGAACGTGTTGCGGGCCGCGGTCTTCGCGTGCTGGTGGAATCCGTCGAACAGGCTGTGTGCCCCGCGACCGGTGGTAGGTTCCGGGATCGGGGTGGCCGCGAGGTCGTCGAGGTACCGCCGAAGTTCGGCGGCACTCGGGCGTTCGGTGCGCACCCGTTGCTCGGTGGCAGCGGCGCGTGCGAGCTGTTCCAGCTTGCCCGCCCATTCGCCGAGCCAGATGTCGATCGTGGCGCCCAGCTGTTCCTCCAGCCGGGCGCGCTGGCCGTCTCGGCCGTCCGAAGACGGACCGGGGGACAGCAGGCTCGTGCGGAGCATCTCGTGGAGCCGGGTGCGGGCCGCGTCGTCGAGGGCTCGCAGCTCGGCCAGGTGGAGGTCGGCTTCCTTCTGCTGGGACCGGGCGGCGCCGACGACTGTGCTGAGCTGGTTCAGCTCTGCGGTGGCGCGGTGGTGGGCCTGGGCGCCGATCCAGCTCCAGTACCGGACGGCCGCGGCGTCACGGAGCACGGAGCGGCGGGCGGGGAGTTCGCCGAGGGCGGTTCGCAGGGCGTCGACGCCGTCCCACTTCTCGTTGCCGGCGTAGTCCTCGGGTTCGGTCTGCGGGTAGCGGCTCACGGTGTCGGGGTCCGCGGCGACCAGGAACACCGACTCGGCGGGCAGATCCGCGTTCGCACGCTGCACCGCGGCGTGCAGCTCCTTGCGTTTCCGGTCGCCGAGCTTGCGGTACCCGTCGAGATCGTCGACGGCGTCGACTCCCGCGGAGTCCATCCGGGCCACCGCGATCACCAGCGCGCCGGCGGGGAAGAGCGGCTGCTGGGCGAAGGGGTTGTGGAAGGTGCCGTCGATCAGCCCGAGAACTCGTGCGGTGTCTCCGACGAGCAGTTGCGGCGGCAGGACCACGAGCACCGCGTCGGTCAGGCCGAGAGCCGTGTCCGCCAGCGCGTCGTGCTGCTCGTCGCCGGCCGCGGTACCCGGGGTGTCCACCCAGGTCAGGCCGCCTGAATCGACGTACTCCAGCGAAGCGGAGGTTGGTGCGGCCCCGATACGCAACCAGTCGGGCACGGGTGTGCCGTCGGCGATCAGGATCCGTTTGAGCAGGGACGACTTCCCGGCGCTGTACGGGCCGTGCACGGTCAGCCGCGGCAGCGGCCGGGCGTCGAAGGCGGTCCACTCCGCCGCTGCTTCGTCGACCCAATCGCCGGCGAGGTCGCGCAACAGTTCCTGGACGCGGCGGGTCCAGTCCGTGGTGGGTGGCTTCTCGGACAAGCGACGCTCCTCGGTCAGTGGTGCGGTCACGGGGTGGCGGTAGCGAGGCAGGCGAGCGCCGCACGGCCGTCGCCGGCGCAGCGTTCGTAGGTGCGCAGCCGGGCGTCGAGGGCGCTCGAAGCGCGATGGTCCGTGGCCTCCTCCTCGGCCAGGGTGGACAACGCGTCGTGCAGCGCGGCCGCGGCGGTGCGCAGGTGGTCGAGCGCGGGGTCCGCTTCGGTGATCGACTGCGCCCACTCGTCGCCCTGATCACCGAGGGCGCGGATCGCCTCGGCGAACTGCTCTTCGCGGTCTCTGTCCTTCCGGCGGTCGCGCAGGATGAGGCCGAGCTCGATTCCGGTCGTCAGCACCTGCAGTCCCGCGCCGGTCCGCCGCGCGGTCCGGAGCACCATTGCCGCCTTCGTCTGAGAGTCGTGGGCGACCCGCAACGCGGCCCCGAGCCAGACGCTGCGGAAGGCACCCTGACGCAGGAAGGCTCCGGCGGCGAGCCCCTGCGCCGTGGCCGCGCCGGTCCGCAGCACCTTGGTGTGCTGGAGGTGTCCGGCGACCCGGATCACCTTGTCCAGTGCGGAGGCCCCTTGGTTTACGGTTTCGTACTGGTCCGAGCGGTCTTCCGGGAACTGCACCGGGGCGAGGCCGGGGACGTCACCGAGATTCCGCCGGAAGTCGCGGGAGCCGACCGTGCGCCGGAGGAGGGCCACGACTTCGTCAGAGCACTCCAGCACCCGGTGCTCGGTGTCGGCGGACCACTCGCGAACCGCCTGCCCGATCTCTTCGTCGTCCCAGAACCGGACCGCGCGTTCCAGGATCGTCGCCCGGCTGTCCCCGTCGGCGAGCAGCGCGCTCTCGATCAGCTGATCCAGTGCGTTCGCGACGACGTGGCGCAGGGTCTGCCCCGCTCGCCGCTCGACGAGGTCGAAGGAGTGCACCGCGTGCTCGATGTCGGCGCGCAACCGCGCGCGCAGCACCATCCGGTGGTGCACCGTATCGCGTTCCGCTTGCGTCGATTTCGTGAGCGCGCCCAGCCGGGCGAGGCCGCCGTGCAGCACGGTGACGTCGACGCCGTTCTCCGCCAGCTGCGGGCCGAACCGGACCAGCGTGGCGGTCAACGCGCCGATTCCGTCCCAGGTGCGGTGCGTGTCGTAGTCGGCCGAGATCGCGTCCCGGTCGTTGCCCACCAAGCCGCCGGGATCGGCGGCGGTGAACAGGACGCGGTCGAGCGGGACGGTGACGTGCGCGTCGTCCGGTCCGGCGGCGAGCGCGGCCTGCAGTTCGGTCTCCTTGGCGGCCAGGACCCGTGCGAACCCGGCCATGTCCAGGAATGGGTTTACGCTCAGCTCGTCGGCCCGGTTGACGACGAAGACAGTGCGGTCGAGCTTGGCCAGGACGCCGCGTCGGGGATCTCCGCGGAGGACCAGGTCCAGCCCGGACCGATCCCCGGTCACCGTGTTGGCGCCGACTACGTGGAGCACGAGAGCCGCGTCCGGAATCTCGGCCAGCGCGCGCTCGGTGTGCTCGGGATCGGTCTGCAGGCCCGGTGAGTCGATCAGCCGCACCCCCGCCCACGGGTAGCTGCCCGCCTCGGCGGTGGCCGGTCCGCCGCTGACCCTCAGTTCCTCCGGCTGCCGCTGACCGTCGTCGACCAGGAGTCGTTTGATCAGCGACGACTTGCCACCGCTGTAGTCGCCGAGAACCAGCACGCGCGGGCGCTCGTCGGCCGCCAGCTCGTGCAGTTCCGACAGCAGCGTGGTGGCCTGCGGGTCGTCGGTCAGCGCCTCGGTGAGCCTGGCCAGCCAGGCCCGTCCCGCACCGGGGAGGGGCACCGCGCACGCCTCGGCGAGCACTCGGGGCAGGCGATCGAGGATCCGTTGGTCCATCGGGCTGGTGCCCGCGCTCGTCTGCCTGGTGGGCGGCGGGGCGGGAGCACCGTCCAAGCCCGTCGGGTCGTCACACCACTGCTCGCCCAGCCAGATCGAGCGCCGGACCGTGTCGGCCGGGTGTGCCGTCTCGATCAGGCGAACGGCCTCCCGCAGGACCCCGCTCGGTGCCGGGCCCTCGTCGGCCCACCGCTTGATCTGGTTGCGCGTCTCGCCGACCACTCGGAGGTTGTCCTGGGCGGTGGTTTGGACAGTGCGCAGTGCCAGCGCCTGGTCCACCAGTCCGGTGAGCCGGCCGACCGCGGCTTGCCGCACCACGTCGTCGAACCAGCCGGCCATGTCGTCCTGCACGTTGTCGAACGTCTCGGCCACCGCCGCGCGTGCCGCGCCCCTGGCCCGGGAGAGCTCCTGTTCGCGGCGGCGGGCGCCCCGGCGGCGCAGCCACTTGCGCACGGGCGGTCCGGCCAAGCCGGTCGCGACGCTGGCGGCCAGCAGCGACCAGCCGACGGGGTTCCACGCGTTGGCCGCGCCGGCGGTGAACAAGAGCCCGAGGCCGACCGAGGCGACGCCGGCCGCGTCGCCGCCGTTCTGGGTGGCCCGGCCGGCCCGGCCGGAGACCGTCGCCGTGGTCACCCGGACCGCTTCCAGGTCGGCGACGACGTCCGCCGCCGCGAGCCCGACCTTCGCCGCCAGGTGCTCGGTGAGCTCGGCGGTCAGCCGGACGGTGGCCTGTTCCAGCTCGGCCACTTCGAAGACCCTTCGGTGGAACTCGGCGGCGTCGACTTCACGCCGGTCGCGAATCGCTTCGTCCACGACCTGTTCGGCCCGGTCCGCGGCTTCCCGGCGGAGTTTGCCGAGCGTGGCCGCGATGGCGTTTCGAGCGTGTCGTTGCGCGGTTCCGGCCGGCGGCGTGTCGAAGTCACCGCCGCGTGCCGCGCGCAGGCGGTCCAGCCCCTCGAGGAGGCGCCGCATCGCCGGGTCCGCAGGGCCCGCGGGGTCCGGAACACCGAGTATCGTGAGCAGCTGTTCCAGACCGCGTTCGGTGTGCCGCACCGCCTCGGCTGCGGCCTGGGCGACCTCGTCGTCCAGGCGCGCCGCGGCGCGATCCAGCCTGCCGATGACCCGGCCCAGCACCATGCCGTGCCGGATGCGATGGGCGCCGGTGTCGATCGCGGTCGCCAGCAGGTCTTCGAGGAGCGGCAGGTTCGACCAGTCCAGCAATGTCGCGGTGCCGAACTCTGCACGCTGCCCGCGACAGGATGGCAGCTGGTCCTCGGGCAGCCGGATGGGTTCCCGGACCCGCGCGAACACGGCTCGCTGGGTGTTCAGCGCCACCAGCGGCACGTCCACCAAGCCGACGGCAGCCAGCTTGTCGCGGATGTGGCCGGCGTGTTCCGCCTGCGCCAAGCTCAGCGTCTCCCGGCTTCGCAGCCGGGGTACCCGGGCGGGCAACCGCCAGTTCTGCTGGCGGACGTTGAGCACCACGACCGCCGGCTTGCGGTAGGCGGCGATCCAGTCGGCCACCTTGCGGAACTCGCCCTCCAGCTGGTTCTGATCGTCGAAGCACAGGATGACGATGTCGGCGGCGATCAAGGCCTGCCGGGCCAGCTCCTCGAGCTCCTCGCGGCTCGTGGTGCGACCCCAGCCCTGGATGCCCGGGGTGTCGACGACGGTGCACGTTTCCCAGTCGACCGAGCTCACCTCGGTCGTCCAGTCGGCGTAGCCGGGCGAGATCAGGTCACCGTGGCCGCCGCGCAACGCTTCCAGCAGGCTGCTCTTCCCGGCTCCGGTCCGGCCGAACAAGACGATGGAAAACTTGTCGAACCCGGTTGTCCGCCGGTGGCCGAGCTCGGTGAGCTCGGCCGCGATGTCGCCGAGCACTCGGCGCTCGTCGCGATGGACCGCCGAAGCGAACTCGTCCGGGCAGACAGCGGAAACACTGCTGCGCAGGCGGTCCGCCAGTGCCCGCAGCTCCGCCGCGGTCCGTCGGGCCAGCTCCTGGTTCTCCGCCACCGCTCGCGCGGTCGCAGCACGAAGTCTGCTCATGATCTGCTTTCGACTCGTCAGTCAAGGCGTTCCCGGACTGGACTACGCGGCCGCGGCGCAGAAAGTTCACCGAGCGAGGTGTTGTCGTTTTCTGTCAAGTCGAGGTGATCGGGTATCGGCGTCTTCGCCGCCTCATCGGGATTGGGGTGTGCGTTTTTCCAACCGCGGCCGCCGCTGTGTTCCGATGTGAAATTCGGTATAACGGTGCAGATATCGCCGGCGTCCGGCCCCCCGGCGGAACCAGTGGCCCCCTACCGGAAGTGCGAGGTTGGAGCTTGACATGTATGACCCGGTAGGGGGTGTCGCCGAGTGCGCCGGGTGCCGTCGGCAGATGCTCGTCGAGCTGCGCATGATCCGTAATCTGGAAGCCGAGCCCCAGGTTCTCGACGAAATCCGGGAGGGGATCATCTTCGACTTCGTCTGCCGCTACTGCCACAGCACCACGCGGCTTCCGCATCCCCTGCTCGTCTACCACCAGCGACACCTGCCCACGATGTTGTTCGTCGCGGTGCCGGGGATGAGCCGCCACGACAGCCAGTGGACCGGGTCGGATCTGGCGCAAGTGGTCCGCACGGCCGAAAACCTGACCGAGGCACCGCACATCGGCTGGGGCGAACTCGAGGCGATAACCCCGGTCATCGAGAAATGGATGGCGGATGTGACGCCGGCGGCGGTCCAGGAGGACGCCGCGCCGGCGGAGGAGCCCCTTCCGGACGATCTGGAAGCTCTGCTCGCCCGGATTCGGGAGCGCCTCGATCCGTCAGCCGCTGTGGCGGACCAGCTGACGCAGGTTGACACCTCGCTCGCGGAACTGAGCCTTGCCCGACGGCGCTTCGGCGAGGCAGCCGACCGGCGCATCGCAGAAGTGACTCCGGTGTTGGAAAGGCTCCGGATCGCCGTGGAGCTGACCCAGATCGAAGAGCTCATCGATCCGGTGCGCGGCCCGACACCGCAGGGGTTCGAGCGGGCGCTGATCCAGTCGACAGCATTGGAGAAGCGGGCCGAAGGCAGCCAGCGGGTGCACGCGAACGTCTACCGCGCCCTGGCCCGCTTCAAGCTGAACGAGCACAGCGGTGTCCAGGACCACGCTGAGGCGATTGCCATCCTGGAGCCGGTCTTGCCCGTGCTGCGCGCGGAAACGGAGCGCACCTGGCTGGCCGCTGCCCTGAGCAACCTCGGCATGATGTACTACGAACAGAGGCAAACCGGCGATGCGGGTACCTGGATCGAACGGTCCATCAGAGTCGGTGAGGAAGCCCTCGGGCTCCCGGAACTGAGCCGGGTCGACAGCCTCCGCGACCGGGCGCGTCGCGTCGCCGTTCTGGGCAACCTGCACAACGCTTACGGTGCCCGCCTCACCGGCGACCGGGCGGAGAACGAGGCACGTAGCTTCCGGCTGGCCGAGGAAGCGCTGGCGCTGCTCGACCCTGCGGAAAGTGCCTTCACCGTTGCGCTTCTCCGCAACAACCTGGGTATGCAGTATTTGCGCTCGCAGCACGGTGACCGGTCGGCCAACATCGAGAAGGCCCGTGCGGAGCTGGAATTCGCCGCAGCCGGGTGGCGGCGCGACCACGCTCCAATGGAGTGGGCGATGGTCCAGAACAACCTCGGGGTCTGCTATCAGGAGCGCTACGCCGGTGACCGAGCCGGTAACATCGAGATGGCGTTCACCTGCTTCAGCAATGCGACGGCCGCGACCCGCCGGGAGAACAACCTCGCCGAATGGTCGAGGGCCCGGCTCGGACTGGCGATGACCATGCTGGAGCGGGATCTGGAACCGGCCGAGCCGTTCGAGCAGCAGTCCGTCGACTTGATCGAAGAGGTTCTCGCGGCCGTCGAGCCCGACAGTCCCATTGCCGGTGAGTGCCATCAGCAGCTCGCCACCCTCTTCGGCCGACGGGTGAACAGCGGGGCCGTCGAGTACGCCGGCCGCGCCCTGGAACACGGTGCGCGGGCGATCAGCTACCACGACCGCGACCGCATGCCCAGGCCCTGGGGCCTGATGATGTCCGGCCTCAGCCTGGTCAAGGCACAAATGGCGGATCCGGATCTGCCTGGGTCGCTGGCCTTCGCCGAGGACGCGATCGATGCGCTGCCGCGTGACCGCCTTCCGTTCGAGTGGGGAATCGCCCAGCTCAACAAGGCAGTCGTGCACCAGATCCACGGCGACCCGGGCGCGGCGGTCGTGCATGGTGAACTCGCGTTGCAGGAGCTGACTCCGGCGCGGGCGCCGGGCATCGCCGCCCGGGCCGCCGGCGTCGTCGGCGAATGCCACGCCGAGGCCGCGCACTGGCCGGAGGCGGCCGAGGCCTTCCAGACCGCGGTCACCGCATTCCGGTACGCATACCAAGACGCGGCGCGGGCGTCCGCCCGAACGGCCCTGTTCCGGCAGGCCGGCGTAGCGCACACTTCCGCGGCGTACGCGACGGCCCGCGCCGGCGATCTCGCACAGGCGGCGACGCTCGCCGAGGCAGGCCGGGCGTTCGCTTTGCGGGAGGCCCTCGAACTCGACCCGGCCACAGTGGACCTGTCGGCCGACCACGACTCGGACGAGTACCGGCAGTACCACCGTGCCCTCGCGTCGGTGCGGGCCGCCGAGGCCGCCGTCCGGGCGCCGTGGCTCGCCCATCCGCGTACCACGGCCCAGCAGGCTCGCTCCGAGGACCGGCAGCGACAGTCCGAGCTGGAGTCGGCCCGGCGAGCGGCGGAGCAGGCGCGCGCCCGGCTGACCACCCCGGCGCCGACCGACGTCGCCGCGATCCGCCGGTACGCCGCCGGGTTGGACGCAGTCGTCTACATCCTGTCGTCGGCGTGGGGCACGGTCATGCTCACCCTTCGGCCGGAAACCGGGCTGATCGAGAAGCGGGAGCACGCATTCACGCACGACGACCTGGCCGCGCTGCTGCTCCACCGCGACGGGCCCCGCGGCGGGCTGCTCGTGGGCGCGGTGCTCGGTGGCGACCTGATGCGGCACGCGATCGAGGACTTGCAACGGTCGCCGGTGGCGGAATGGTTGCGGGACGGCCTGCAGGGTCTCGGGACGACCATGATCGTCCCGATGGGCCCGTGGAGCGCCGTGCCCTTCGCTCTGTTCACCGAAGACGGCTCGGTCCTGCTCCACGCCGTCTCCGCCGAAGTCCGGCACCACTGCCGCACGAGGCTGGCACGGGAGAGCGGACGGCGACCCGGCGTGCTCGGCTACGCCCACCGATCCCTCCCGCTGGCGAGCCGCGAAGTCGAAGCCGTCGCCGCGGCGTTCAGTGACGGGATCACGGTGCCGGCGGGGCCGTCGGCCAAGGATGAACTGCTGGCTGCGCTGGCGCGATTCGATCACCTGCATCTCGCCACGCATGGGGTCTACCGGCTCGACGAGCCTGCCGAATCAGCCATCTACGTCGACGAGGAACCGTTGTCGCTGCGCGAACTCATCCAGCACCAGCTGCTCAGCGGCGTGAGACTCGCGTTCCTCTCCGCCTGCCAGACGGGGATCAGCGACGTCTTGTCCGCACGCGACGAAGTCGTCGGCCTGCCCTCCGCGTGCATCCACAGCGGCGCAATCGGCGTCATCGGAACGCTGTGGCGGGTGGACGACGCGGCGACCCTCTTGTTCGTCCAGGCGTTCTACCGCGAGTACCGCAGTTCGGAGCCGCCGGTGGCGCTGGCCCGTGCCCGCAAGTGGTTGCGCACCGTGTCCGCCGGCGAGATTCTCCGAGAATGCGAAGACCTGCCGCCGGCGCTCGAGTTCCTGCGACTGCGGCCGCTGACCGACCGCCCGTTCAGTGAGCCATACTTCTGGGCGCCGTTCATCTACGTAGGTGCATGAGGAGCTCCGAGTGTCCAACGAAGAATCGTCGATCCGCGGTGCCGCGGCAGCCGTGCGGCCTCACCTGCCCGAACTGATCGGGACGGAGTCGGCGGCCACGTTCACGGCCGAGCTCGCGGCTGCACCCGACGACGAGAGCCTGGTATCGGTGATCAGCCGGCAGGACCGGGTGCGCGAGTGGATGTCCGACTACCTGGAGGCGGTCTCGGCGAGCGAGCGCGACTACGCCCGCTTGAGCGGTGATCCCGGGTTCGTGCGGCCATCCGCGACGTTCACCTGCCCCGAGGGCACTCTGGTCTGGTACCGGCGCTTCGTCGGGGAGCGACCGCCGAAGTGCCCGGTGCACGACGTCGACCTGGTCCGTACCGAGGAAAAGCCGTGATCGACTCGATCTTCCGGACGGTCAGTGGGCGGGCTTCGCAACGCATGTTCGGCGCGGCGCTCTTGGCGGCGGCCTTCCTGGGCGCGGCCGTCGGTGCGTGGTCCAGCCACGACGGCGGGGCTCTGATCACCCGGACGACGCGGTGGCTGGCCGGACGCTCCGGTTTCGAGCAGGGCCTGGCAACGGCGGCCGTTCTGGTCGGCGTGACACTGGTCGCCGGCATCGTTCTGGGGATGACTCCGCGGGTCCTCAGATGGCTGCAAGGATACTGGCCGACCTGGCTGGACCCCGTCCGAGCGCGTCTGGTGCGCCGCATCACGAGCGCCGCCGACCGCGACGCCGGAACGATGCAAGAGCTCGAACGAGATCAACGCACCGATTCCCGGCTGGATCAGCGCCTTCGGCAGCTGCCCAGCATCGCGGAGCGGTACATGCCCACGAAGCTCGGCAACTTGGCGCGGGCCGCCCAGACCCGGCCGATCGACAAGTACGGCCTCGACCCGGTCGCGATCTGGCCGCAGCTGTTCCTCGTCATGCCGGAACCCACGCAGAAGGAGCTCACCGGCGCCGTGAACGGGTTGGAGCGAGCGGTCATGGCGGTGTGCTGGTGCGTGTTGTTCGTCGTGCTCGGCCCGTGGGTATGGTGGGCGGCCCCGCTTGGCATCGCCGCCGCGGTGCTGCTGCAGCGCACCGTCGTCCACGGGGCGGCGCGAACCCACGCCGAACTGATGGAGGCCGCGATCGATCTTCACCGGCTGGATCTCTACCGGAAACTGCGCTGGCCCCTGCCCGCGAACCCAGCCGAGGAACGTGCGCTGGGGGAGCAGCTTGTGTCCTACCTCAGGTACGGCTCGGACAGCGCGAAGCCGATGTTCACCGAAGTCGAGTAGGCAACGACTGTCCGATTCCGGGATGCGGGTACGGGAGCGGTCGCGGGGTGCATCATAACTCGCGGCGCGTTGGTTCGGGGGGAGTGAGTTGAGACAAGTGCGGCGATCCTTTGCCCGGCGGACCGTGGGCATCGCCTGCGGCGTGGTGTTCTGTGCGGCGCTCGTCGTGGGCCTGGTGCTGTTGCTGGTCGAGGGAGGACTGGACCAGGGCGACAAGATCGCCAGTATCGTCAGCATGGTGATCGCCGGGATCAGCTTCCCGATCACGGTCTACACCCTTTTCGTGTCGGCCCGGCAGGAACGACAGGCCATCACATCGGACAGCCCGGCCGATCGGCTCGACGTGTTCGCGGACATCCTGGCCGACGCGGTGCGGATGCAGTGGGAATCGGAGGAGCAGGTCAGGCGCGTGCACGACCCGTTCCCGCTGCCGTTCCGGTGGAGTACCGCCGACGGCGAGCTGGCCGATCACTGGCAGAACATCAACGGCAGCCCGGATGATGAAACCGTCTTGGCCTTGGCCGGCCAGGGCGACAACGTCGTCGGCGTCTTCCGCCGGATCCCGTCCGGGAGGCTTGTCGTGCTGGGCGAAGCCGGCGCGGGCAAGACGATTTTGACTTCCCGGTTCGCGCTGACCTTGCTGGACGAGCGTGGCCGGGGGACCGAGGAGCCGGTACCCGTGATCTTCTCGCTCGGGTCGTGGGATCCGGGCCGCGCCTCCCTGCGCGACTGGCTCACCGAGCAGCTCATCACGACCTACCCGGTGCTCGGCCGGCCGGACGGATCGGGGGAGAGCGTCGCGGCCCGGCTGCTCGCGGCCGGCGGATCCTGCCGGTGCTCGACGGCCTCGACGAGGTCACCGAAGGCCTGCGCGGGGAAGTCGTCACCAGTATCAACACGGGTATGCGGCCGGGTGATCGGTATCTGCTGACCAGCAGGCCCCGCGAGTTCCGCGATGCCGTCGAGGCATCCGATGTGCTTACGGCGGCGGCAGTGGTGCAGCTCGAGGCGTTGACGATCGACGATCTCGACCGCTACCTGCCGCTGACGACCCGGAAGGGGCGTGGCTCCGGAACGAAGTGGCACCCGGTCCTGGAGCACACCCGGCGCTCCGGCGTCGACAGTGCGCTGTTCGAAGTGCTTTCGACACCGCTGATGGTGGCGCTGGCCCGGACGGTGTTCAGTGACACCGACGCGGATCCTGCGGCACTGCTTGCGGTCGACAGCCCGGATTCGCGGACGACCCGTGAGGTGCTCGAAGATCTGCTGCTCGCCGGGTTCGTGCCCGCTGTGTACTCCGGCCAGGTCGGGCGTGCCCGCTCGGACCGGGTGCAGCGGTGGCTGCAGTTCCTGGCCTGGCAGATCTGCCGCCGCGAGACCTACGACATCGCCTGGTGGCAGTTGGTGCTGGCCGTGCCGAGGGCCGTGGTGGGTGCCGTGGCCGGAACGGTGATCACGGCCGCGGCATGGCTCGCCGCCGGTTATCCCGGCTGGGCCGGGCGTTGGCCCGACCCCGTTCCCCAGCGCGCGTGGGTGATCGCGACTTTGGTGGCCGGACTGATCACCGGCATCGCCGGGGGGACCATCGTGGGTCAGGCCCGTGGCATCCGGCCCGCCCCGGCCCGCATCCGGCTGCAGGTACTGGGCCGCCTGGGGCAGATCGCCGGACAGCTCGCGGTCAGCTTGCGGGGCTGGCGAACCATCGCGTGGCTTGTCGTGTGGACTGCCGGCGGCGCGCTGTTCGGGGTCGCGGCGTCGGTGTTCGGTCACACCGGCAACGTCGTTCCCGTCGGGCTCGCCGCCGGTCTGTTCGCGGGGTTCGGCATGTGGTTCGTGGTGTCTTTCGTCCGTGCGCTCGGGACTCCGGTCGACCCCACCGAGACCACCAGCCCGGCCGAATTGTTGCGCACTGACCGGCGTGCGGCACTGCGTCAGGGGCTTGCTGTCGGCGTGGGCGGGGCGGCAGTGTTCTGGACGATGCTGGGTTTCGCCTTCGAGCCTGCGTTCGGTGTCCCGATCTCCGTTGTGTTCGCCGGCGGGCGTTGGATTCCCGGCTTCCTGATCACCGTTGCGGCAGGGCTGCTGATCTGGATGCTGTTCGTCACCGTTTGGGGTCCCTGGCTGGTGGCGCGGTTGTGGCTGTCCCTGACCGGGCGGCTGCCGTGGCGTGTGATGCCGTTCCTGGCCGACGCCCACCAGCGAGGAGTGCTCAGGGCAGCCGGCGGGGTCTACCAGTTCCGGCACGCCCGTCTGCGCGACTACCTCGCGGCGCGTTCGAACCGCTCGACCCGTTCAACGTCTTGAAGGCGGCCGGGCGTGGCCGCCTCGGCGGGCAGGAATTGCCGCCGGGTGCAGTCACGGGTAGGCGATAGCGCGTCGGCTACGGGCTGGTGCAGCGCGGCGGGGCAGTCGTCGGTGTGCCGTTGGCGAGGAAGCCGAAGGTGGTCGAAGCGGACGCCTGCAGCGAACCGTTGTACGAGACGTTGCCGACCGAGACGGAGCCGCCGGACGTGGTCAGGTTTCCGTTCCACACCTGGGTGATCGCCGGGCCGCCGGACGTCCAGCCGACCGTCCAGCCGTTGATCGCCGCATTGCCTGCCGTCACCGTGACCTCGCCCTGGTAAGCGCCCTCCCACGAGCGGACCGTCCGGTAGCTCGCGCTGCAGGCGCCGGTCGGGGTGGTGGGCGTCGTCGTGGTGGTGGGCGTGGTCGTGGTGGTCGGCGTGGTGGAGGTCGGCGGGACCGAGGAGCTGAACTGGGTGATGAACTTCCACACCTCGCCCGAGGTCCAGGTCTGCCAGCCACTGCAGGTGCACCCGTCCCGCGGAGCGGGGTCGTGACCCCCGTCGAACGCCGCGTACACGACCGGATATCCCGCCCGGCACCCGGAATACGCGGTCACGATGTGGGTCAGGCTGCCCTGCGACGGCTCAGGCGGGTTCTGCGACGCACAGCCGTTGTTCCGGACGAACGTGTCACGCAGTGACCGGCCCTGCGAAATGTTCAAGACGTTGTCCCTGATGCCGTGCATACCGATGTACGCGACCGGCTGGGTGCCACCACTGCATCCGCTGAGGTTCGCACCGGAATAGACGGCGACCGCACGGAAGACCGTCGGCCGGGCACAAGCCAGCGCATAGCTCATCGCACCGCCATAGCTGAACCCGCCCGCGAAAACCTGCGAGGTGTCGACACACAAAGCCGCCTCGAGCTGCTTCAGCAGGTCGTCGATGAACGTGACGTCCTGACCGCCGGGGTTGGCCCAGCCGTTGTTGTTGCCCTGCGGCGCCACGAAGATCGTACTGTTGTTCGCGTTGTCCGCCAGCCGCCGCAGCCCGTAGTAGGACCAGTTGTAGCCGTCGGACCCGCCCGTGTCGACGTCGTTGGCCGTGCCGCCCAGCCAGTGGAGTCCCACGAACAGGCGGTACGAGTGGTTGTTGTCGTAGTTGCTGGGGATCCGCAGGATGTAGTTACGGTTCTGGCCGCCGCTGGAGATCGTGTGATTGCCGTTCGCCAACCCGGGGGCTTTCCCGCAGCCCGCGGTCGCCGCGGCGGCCGAAGCCGCCGGGGGGAAACCGAGGCCGCCGCTGACCACCAGACCGGTCAGCACGGCCAAGAGAGCTGTCACGAGGGCAATAGGCCCGGCAACGGCGCTGTGTTTCACGATCCACGCACCTTTCACCGAAAATGTCGGTTGACGCCGCCCGCCCGGCCGACCGGCGGCTCTGCCGGGAAGGCGTCGCAGCAGGCGCTGCGGAAACTCTTTCTTGCCCGGGTACTTCAGCCGTCCTGATGAGATCCTCGGTCTGGCCAGCGCTCTATCAATAGCAGCCGGACGGCCGTGCGGCAAGCAGCCGGATGATTGTCCGGCCCGATGCGTCACCGGCCTGCCTGCCGTGGCCTGCCTCGCGAAACTTTCGGAGTGGATCCTTTGGAGGCAAGCAATTATCGCGCTGCGGGGTACGGCGGCGGGGTGATCGAGCACGCCTGTGCATGGCTTTTCCCGGAATGCTGGGCGTGTTCGATTGCCGGCGGAGCCCACCGCCGGGGCGTCGCCCGCCGGCGCACGATCGCCGGTGGGCGCTTCGGTGATTGCCCGTTCAGGTCGCCACGCCGGTGGCCTCGCGCCGATGAAAGTTTCAGCACGGTCGGTCGACGGGTCGCGATCGAACCGAGACCTCCCGGCGCTCGCCAGAGCCGATCCGGGGCTGGTCCGTGTCACGGTCGTGATCACCACACCGTTCGTTGACGAGGCTCGACACCGTCGCTTTGGTGAGCCCGGTCGCCGCCGCGACTTGGGCCCTACGCTCGGCCCTCGGTTGCTGAGGTATCGCAGCACCAGAATCAGGTTGTACCGCCGGACGCTCTGCGGCCGCGCAGGAACGAAGCCCGGCTCGTTCATCTCAAGAAACTTACATATCCTGGATTCGGCCATACGCGCCGTAGGTACGGTTCCCTGTTCTTGACAGTGGCCAGGCCGGCGAGTTTAGTCCACCATCTAGACGAAGTGGTCCAGCGAGGCGCTGCCGAACCCGCACTTCTCCCTGAAATGAGGCCATGCACACGGGCGTGCGTGGTGGGCGGGGGCGTCACTGAGGAGGCAATCGTGCAGGATCGCCACGCATCAAACGCAGATGACTCGACCGCTGGCCGTTCGCAGCTCTCTCGTCGGATGTTCCTCGCCGCAGGCGCAGGGGTTGCTGCCGGGGCGACGTTGGGACTGGCCGGGCCGGCGTTCGCGGACACCGGCAAGGTGCGTGGAGAGATTCCGTTCGGGCCCGTTGTCGTGGCGGACCCGGGAGGGCGGGCGTCCTACGCCCGGGCCGTGCGTCTTACCGCCGGGCGGCCTGCCGGGATGTCGCGGACGCTGCTCGCGACGTTTCAAGGTGGAGGCGGTCCGGGTTTTCCGCTCTACCGGAGCGACGACGATGGCCGCACCTGGGAGAAGCAGGGCAGTGTGCCCAACGCCGATGAGTCCACCGGATTCTCCCTCCATCCGTTCCTGTACGAACTGCCCCGGGCGTTCGCGGGCTTGCCCAAGGGCGCGTTGCTCTTCGCGTGCAACTGGCTGGACAGCTTCACCAGCACCAACATCCAGCTTCGTGCCAGTACAGATGGCGGCCTCACCTGGCAGTTCCTGAGCACGGTTGCCCGGGGCGGACCGCCCGACACGACGAACGGCGCGACGCCGGTGTGGGAGCCTTTCCTGCTGCTGCACAACAACAGGCTGATCTGCTACTACTCCGACCAGCGAGACCCGCACTTCGGTCAGAAGCTCGCCCACCAGACCAGCACGGACCTGCACACGTGGGGTCCCGTGGTCGACGACGCAACCGGAACGGCGTACCCCGAACGACCGGGCATGACCACCGTGGCCAGGCTGAACAGGGGCCTGTGGATCATGACCTACGAATTCGGGGTGCCGGACGACCCTGATAACCCCGATCAAAACAATTACACCTACCACGTGCACTACCGGATCGCGAAGGACCCGGAGTCGTTCCGGTTCTCCAGGGACACCCCGCTCCTCGACCGGAAAGGCGATGCGCCGAACGGAGCGCCCGTGGTGTCGTGGACGGACTCGGGTGGGCCGAACGGAACGATCATCGTCACGGACAACGACAACCAGGACTTCTTCATCAACCGCGACCTCGGCAACGCCGGGAAATGGATGCGGCTGTCCTCGCCCATGCCGGCTGGGTACAGCCGGTTCACCATTCCCCTCGACGGTCTCTCGAGCCATCAGAATCGTGGCCTGGTCTTCGTCATCACGGGAGCACAGTACGGAAAATCCGCGCCTGTCGAGGCGGGCATCATCTCGGTAGACGACTGCGAGAACGCGGGCCACCGACGGCAATAGCGATACCGCCTGCTCCGGCGGCAGTGACGACCTGGTCGCGAAACACGGGCGCACGCCTCCTCCGCAACCGTGCTTGGCGGCATAGCGGCCGGCCGTCGCGGCGGGGTCGGACCATCGTGCCGTCACCACGCAGGTGGGAAAAGACGTTCGAAGTCAAAGCGTTGTCCCGTCTTCCAGGTTGGCGCCGTCAGCTTCAGAAGCGAGACCGCGATCTCGATGAGCCGTTGCCCACCCGCCGGTAATCCTGCGGGAAACGGAATCGAACGCGTCCGGGTGAGGTCAGGCCTGTCCGGCCTGTGCCCACGCGATCAGGTCACGGACACGCCCGGCCTCCGGCACGGCGACCAGCCCCGTCGCCATCAGGGACCACGGCACAGGAAGGGTCGTCAAAGGGACGCGCGAGAACCTGCCGAAAACGATGGTTCCGCTGCCGTCCTGCCGGATCCGGACAACCGGAGGCGGCAGCGTGCCGAGATACACCGATTCCCGCGTCCTTCCCGAGAAGCGATCGGCCAGCACGATCCGCCGGTCGGTCACCACGTACTCGACACCGCGCCGCCTCCGCAACCTGGCGACGACGGGCACCCAGACGAACGCGACACCACCCACCCCGACGGCCCATGCGAAGAACGACAGCGGTTCGTGCCTGGCCACCGGGACCACGATGGTCGCGATCCCCCAGAGCAGGCCGAATGCGAACTGATACCAGTCGAACCGAGCAAAGACGAGACGCTGTGGCCGTCCCGACCACAGTAGCCGCTCACCCGGCAGCAGTACATTCGTCGGCACATCCACGGCGCCCTCCCGGCGTTCTTTGCCGGACTGACGCCCGGGAGGGTGCTCCGGGTTGCTTTAGGCGGCCGAACTGCCCGGGATGGGTGTCAGGCGAGGTGGGCAGCGCTACTTCGAGCTGAGCAGACCCCTCTCGAGCCACACCCCGCCACGGTGCTCGACGGGCGGCACGCCATGTGAGAGCCACACCGACAACGTGGTGGGCAGCCGATGAGAGAGCCACCCGCCGAACACCTCGACCAACCCTGGCCCGGCATCGGTCGTACCGCCATCCAACAAGTAGCCGACGAGCGGATGTGCGAACCTCGGAGCCCGCGACATGAGCGGCGCGTCGGATCTGGCGCAACCTCCTGGTTGCCGACTGAGTCCACCTGGTGAACGCGAGTGGTCACTTCGCAGCACCGCGGCGGGTCCCGCCTGCGCTTGCCGAGTTCCGTGTTGCACTGGTCGCGGCGCCTTCGGCCTTGCAGCTCGGACTGTACAAAAGCACGGTAAGGACGACCGATGGCGTTTCTAAGTGTGTAGAACAGGTCGTTCCAGCTGTTCGAGTTCATCTCGCGCAGCGACGAGACAGGATTCCCGGCAGGAAGTCAGCGCGTCCCCGACGACGCAGCCCAGAGTGTGGGCCCAAAGCACGTCATAGAGCACATCTGGAAAAGAGCGGCGATCTTGGGGTCTTCACCGGCGGACTCTTCACCTTTGTCGTGGTTCATGGAACCTCCCAGCGCAGGAGCTCCCAGTCTCCTCGGAGGAGAACCGAGAATAAGAGCATGGGATATCAGCTGCTGGGAGCCATCGCTGTCGAGCCTGCCCTCCGGAAGTTGGTGGGCACGGCGGAGGACGCATGCATCGTTCCGCTCGACCCCGACGCGGATGCCGGCGACCTCGCCTACCCTCTGCTGACCGTCATCCGCGGTACCGACGTCGTAGGCGCCTACGGCCACAGTCCCGCCCGCCTGACCTCGATGGCGGAGAGCGCGTTCGCATTGCTGCCTCGCCCGCGCCACCGCTGAGAAGGGCACGGCCGGCCTCGTTGCATTCGCCGCCGCCGAGCGCGAAGGACCGGCTCGGCGGACTACGACGTCCCCTTGAAGTAGCGGACCACGCCCCGCACCGCGAGCGGCGTCACGATCACTGCGAACAGCACCAGGACCGCCCAGCCGCCGAAGCCGCCCCGCCCGCCGTGGTCGTCCGCGGCGGGTTCGGCGTCGCGCCAGTTCTTCGAGCCGCCGTTGGCCAGGTCGTCGGCTTCCGCCGTCATGGTCGACGTGCCCAAGGTGGCGGACGGCCCGGCCGAGGCGGTGCCGGACATCGAGGGCCCGGCGGTCTTCTTGCCCGGCCCGGCGATGATCCCCGCCGTGACGAACGGGTTCTGCGGGCTCGACGCGCCCGCGCCGAGGTTGCCCTGGAACGTCGGGTTGGCGCGGTTGCCCGCGTTCAGCTGCTTCGCCGATCCGGGCCGTGTTGACCTGGCCGTCGCACGCGACGTACTCGAGGAACGCCGTGATGCTGTCGGTCTTGCCCTGGTCGCCGTAGCCGCCGCGGCTGTGCCTTGTCGGCGGCCTCCGCGCGCGACGGCGTGGCCGCCGACCGGCAACTGCCACCACACGGTCGGCTGCACCGGTGACCGCCTGAGGTCCGCGGTGGTGATGATCGTGGGGGCGTGCGTCGCCTCGAACGGACCGGGTACCGGACGAACCGGGTTCAGTCGCGGTGCCAGTGCCGGAAGGCGTCGAGCAGCTCGGTGCGGGTCTGCGGGGACAGTGTCTCCGGTGGCAGCTCGCCGAGCTGGGTGATGGTGGTGCGGAACTGGTCGAGGTAGTGTTCGCAGCCTTCGCAGCGGGCGAGGTGCTCGACGAACCGTTCTTCGGTCGCGGGGTCGAGGGCGCCGTCGAGGAAGGCGGTGACCAGTTCGACGAACTCGTCGCAGTTCATCCCGCCGCTCCCAGGTAACCGGCCAGGCGTTCGCGGACGGCCGCGCGGGCGCGGTGCAGCAGGACACGCTGGTTGGCCGCGGAGATCTGCAGCATCTCGCACACCTCCTCGGCCGTGTGGTCGGCGACGTCGCGCAGGCTGATCACCGCGCGCTGCCGGGCGGGCAGCTCGTCCAAGACGCCGGTGAGCACCTCGCGGACTTCCAGTGCCAGTGCGGTGTTCTCCGGCGAGGCCCACGGTTCGGGTGCTTCCCGCCAGTGTCCAGGGTAGGCGCCGTCGGGGCCCTGGAACCGGCTGGGGTCCACGGTCGGGCCGTGGTCCTCGTCGCCGGGCAGCAGGCTGGTCCACGGGACGCTGCGCTTCTCCTGCGCGCCGCGCTTCTTGGCGGTGTTGACCAGGATCCGGTACACCCAGGTCTTGAACGCCGCCCGCCCTTCGAAGGCCGCCAGTCCTTTCACGACCGCGAGCCAGGTGTCCTGGACGACTTCCTCGGCGGTGGCGTGCGTCGAGACGAAGGAGCGGGCCAGCCGCAGCATCGACGCCGACCAGGCGTCGAGCACCTCGGCGAACGCCGCGCCGTCACCGGCCCGCAGGGCCGCGACCAGCTCCTCGTCCGGCGGCAGCTTCGTCACCGGACGAGCGTAGCCGCGGCAGCCGGGGAAAAGGGTGACGGTCACCTTACGGCCGCCCGGTCCCGTGACCTCAGCAGCGACAGCGCGCCGGCGGGGAACAGCAGCACCGACAGCAGCCCCGCGCACACGAGCGCGGCGGCGGTCACCGGCGTCATCAGGCCGGTGAGGACCCCGATCTGCGTGGCCGTCACCAGGAACGGCAGCGACGTCGCCTGCAGCAGCCCGGCCGCGATCGCCCGCCGGACGCCGAACTGCCGTGCGAACAGCAGTGCCGGGATTCCGCGGGCGAGCAGCAGCGCGGCCAGGAACAGCGGGACGCGGGCGAGCGCGGCCGCGTCCGCGAGCAGCCCGGACAGGTCGAGCCGCAGGCCGCTGGTGACGAAGAAGACCGGGATCAGGAAGCCGTACCCGATCGCGTCCAGCTTGACCCGGAACCGCGGGTGCGACGCCGAGTCGCGGTCGAGCAGGCCGACGACCGCGCCCGCGAGGAACGCGCCGAGAATGCTTTCCAGCCCGAAACTTTCCGCCAGTGTGACGAATGCGACCAGCAGTACCACGGCCGCGCGGACCCGGATCTCGGCCGTGGTGTCCTGCAACCGCACCAGCGTCGCCCCGAGCCGGCGCGAGCGGCCGGCCAGCGCGACCACGACGGCCGTCACCACGACCAGGCCGGCGAACGCGACGAGCAGCACCAGCCGCGCACCCGTGCTGCCGCCGGACGCCGAGAACAGCAGTGACACCAGCAGGACCGCGGCGAAGTCGGCCACCGACGAAGCGGCGATGACCGTCTGCCCCAAACCGCCTTCGGCCTGGCCGGCGTCCTTGAGCACCGGCACGACCAGGCCGAGCGACGTCGCCGACAGGGCGACCGCCACCAGGAGCGGGCTGTGCACCCAGCCCGCGGCGGCGAACCCGGCCCCGGCGGCGAGCCCCAGTGCCAGCGTCAGCGCGTAACCCACCAGCGCCACCCGCAGCGCCGGTCCGCGCAGCCGGTGGACGTCGATCTCCAGCCCGGCCAGGAAGAGCAGGAAAGCGAGTCCGAGCAGGGCGACGATCTGCACGGGCAGGTCCGGGTGGATCCAGCCGAGCCCGGACGGCCCGAGCGCGATCCCGGCCACGATCTCCAGCACCACGGCAGGGATGCGCAGCTTCGGCACGAGCCCGAGCAGCAGCGGCGCGGGGAGGGCGATCGCCGCGACCGCGAACAGGTTGACGAAGCCGACGTCGGGCACGGCTTCAGCGGTACTCGGGGTTGGCGAAGTCGAACCGGCAGCCGGCGTCCCATTCGCTGCGCTGGTTGCCGTGCGCGGGGATGCCACCCGCGTCCTTCAGCATCCTCGCGAGGTGCATCAGGTTCCACGTCATGAACGTGGTGTTGCGGTTGGTGAAGTCGTTCTCCGGCCCCCCGGATCCCGGGTCCAGGTAGGACGGTCCGGGACCGGCCTCGCCGATCCAGCCCGCGTCCGCTTGCGGCGGGATGGTGTAGCCGAGGTGCTGGAGGCTGTAGAGGACGTTCATGGCGCAGTGCTTGACGCCGTCTTCGTTGCCGGTGATCAGGCAGCCGCCGACCCGGCCGTAGTAGGCGTACTGCCCGGCGTCGTTGAGCAGGTGCGAGCACGCGTAGAGCCGCTCGATGACCTGCTTCATGACGGAACTGTTGTCGCCCAGCCAGATCGGCCCGGCGAGTACCAGGATGTCGGCGGCCATCACCTTTTCGTAGATGGCCGGCCAGGCGTCGGTGGCCCAGCCGTGTTCGGTCATGTCCGGCCAGACGCCGGTGGCGATGTCGTGGTCGACGGCGCGCAGCACCTCGACCTGAACGCCGTTCTTTTCCATGATCCCGCGGCTGACGTCGATCAGTCCGTCGGTGTTGCTGGGGTCGGGGGAGCGCTTGAGGGTGCCGTTGATGAACAGGGCACGCAGGTCGTCGTAGCTCGGCATGGGGTCAGGCTCCTTCGGCGGCGAATCGGGTTTGCAGGGCGGTGAGGCCGGGCAGCAGGACGCCGTCGCGGACGGCCGCGGCGACCTTGTCTTCGTCGGCTTCGTCGCAGTCGTAGCGGGCGTGCCACTCGACGAGGCTGTGCTCGCCGGCCGGGAGCACCCGCATCCCGGACACGTAGCCGCGGATGGGCAGGCCGCCGTTGTCCTCGAACGCGTACCGGATGCTGCACGCGGTGTCGTCGAGCGCGAAGAGCCGCTCGCGGTGCCCGCCGGCGAACACCCGGACGGCACCCACCCGGTCGGCGGGGCCGTGTTCGACCGTCGCGGGCGGCAGCACCGGGTGCCAGGACCCGATCGCGGCGAAGTCGCGCAGCAATGTCCACACCCGGTCGGGCGAGGCGGTCAGCACGGCACTGGTCGTGAGTTCGGGCATGTCGGTCCCTTTCAGAGGAGTTCCGCGTCTTGCTCGACGCAGAGGAGGACGGGGCCTTCGGCGGCGAAGAGCGCCGCCATGGCTTCGTCGAGCTGGTCGCGCGTGGTGACGCTGATGCCTGTCGCGCCGCAAAGTTCGGCGTAGGCGGCCCAGTCCGGGTTGACCAGCGAGGTCTGCCACACCGGGTAGTCCCCGGCGAGCTGTTCCTTGCTGATCTTGCCGAGGGCGTTGTTGTTCAGCAGCACGTGCTTCACCGGGATGCCGTACTTGACGGCGGTGGTCAGCTCGGTGGCGTACTGCCCGAACCCGCCGTCGCCGGTGACCGCGACGATCGGCCGGTCCGGGGCGGCCGCCCACGCACCGAGCGCGGCCGGGTAGCCGAACCCGATCGAGCCGAGGTAGCCCGACATCAGCACCGGCTGGCCCTTCGACTCCAGGTAGCGGCCGAGTGAGTAGGCGTGGTTGCCGACGTCGACGGTGACCACGGCATCGGCGGGCAGATGACGCGAGAGCGCGTCGAACACCGCCGCCGCGGCCACCCCGCGGCCGCGGTCGTCCTGCGCCCGGCGAGCCTTCTCCGCGCGCCAGATCGCCCAGCGGGCGGCGACATCGGGCCGCTGGTCCTCGGCCTTCGGCTCGCCGAGCGCGGCCATGAGGGCGGTGAGGGTGAGTCCGGCGTCGCCGAGCAGCGACGTCGTCACCGCGTCGAACCGGCCGATCGCGCCCGGGTCGTCGTCGATCTGCAGGATCGCCTTGTAGGTGGCGATGCCGGTGTGGTTGCTGAAGGACGCGCCGACGGCGATCAGCAGGTCCGCCTCGTTCATCAGCCAGCTCGCCACCGGTGTGCCACTGCGGCCGAGCACGCCCGCGCCGAGCGGGTGCGTGTCGGGCACCAGGCCTTTCGCCTTGAACGTGGTGAGGACCGGGGCGTTGAGCGTCTCGGCCAGCAGGCGGAGCTCGGTTTCGGCGCCGCGGGCGCCGTGCCCGGCGATCAGCACCGGGCGCCGGGCGTCGCGCACCAGCGCCGCGGCGGCTTCGACGGCGCTGTCGCCGGGCAGCGTCCGGCGATCGGCAGCCCGGCCGTCCGGGGTGGCCGCGGGCGCGTCACTCGGCTGGACCTGGACTTCGTCCGGCAGCACGAGGTGCGCGACGCCGCGGCGGTCGGTGGCGTGCTTGACCGCCAACGCGGCCAGTTCCGCGTGATCGCTGCCGCCGTGCACGGTCGTGGTGGAGACGGCGACGTCGCGGAACACGGCGGACAGGTCGACGTCCTGGAACGCGCCCCGGCCCAAAACCTTCGACGGGACCTGCCCGGAGATCGCGAGCACCGGGGCACCGTCCAGCTTCGCGTCGTAGAGCCCGGTGAGCAGGTTCGTCGAGCCGGGGCCCGCGATCGCGAAACAGGCTGCCGGGCGGCCGGTGAGCTTGCCGTAGGCGCTCGCGGCGAACGCGGCGGCGCCTTCGTGCCGGATCCCGAGGTAGGTCAGTTCGCCGCGGTCCTCGGCCCGGCGCAACGCCTCGGCGAACCCGAGGTTGGAATGCCCGACCATGCCGAACACG
This sequence comes from Amycolatopsis sp. NPDC005003, assembly GCF_053600695.1. Classification (NCBI taxonomy): domain Bacteria; kingdom Bacillati; phylum Actinomycetota; class Actinomycetes; order Pseudonocardiales; family Pseudonocardiaceae; genus Amycolatopsis; species Amycolatopsis sp. NPDC005003. The sequence continues at coordinate 163,054 of NZ_JBSGAI010000006.1, forward strand.
TGCCGGACGCCCCACGCGACGAGCGTCTCGACCAGGACGTCGGCGACCGTCCGTGCGTGCGGCGCGAGCGCCGGAACCCGCACGTACACGCCATCGCCGCGCTGTTCGACCGGGTAGGTCGCGACGCCGTCGGAAAAGCCTTCCGGCGGCCGCCCGGAGATGGGGTCGTAGTCGTAGCCGTGCCACGGGCAGCGCAGCAGCCCCTTCTCGATCGAGCCCTCACCGAGCGGCCCGCCCTGGTGCGGGCAGCGGTTCTCCAGCGCGCCGAGCCGGGCGCCACACCGCGAGAGCGCGACGGTGTGCCCACCGACGGTGACGCTGCGGACCCGGCCGTCGTCCGGCACGTCCGCCGGATCGATGCGGTGCCAGCCGTTCTCGGCCATGTAACGCCTCCTGGTTTCGCCGACACTGCGGTGACGGCAGACTCAGTGCCCCGGAAGGGGCCAGGCGTTACACGAGGAGCGCAAGATGACCGAAACCGAGCCGGTGACCACCCGGCGATCCCTGCACGGCGTGGCCGAGCTGCTGCTCGCCGGGCCGCAGCACCGCGCCACCGGCCGGATCGACCTGCGCGTGGTGGACGGCGGGTTCGCCACGGCCGCGGGGCCGGATCTGCGCGTCGAAGGGGACCAACTCCTCACGACTTCCGGCCGCTTCGCGTTGAACGGCCGGTCGTACGACGAAGTGGCTGCGGCCGCCGGTCTCGAGGCAGGGGAGCCGGCCGGGGTCTACGGGGGTGGCCCGGCCGTGCGTACCGATGAGGTGATCGCCCTCGATGCCGGTGCGGTCAAGACGTTGTTGACCGCGTTCGCCGAAGGGGAGCGCGCCCTGCGGGAATTCGCGCCGGGGAGCGAGCCGATCCTGTGGCCGGAACACTTCGACGTCGCGATTTCGCTCGATGAGGTGAACTACGGCGTCTCGCCGGGCGATGGGTTCCTGGCGGAGCCGTACGCCTATGTCGGCCCGTTCGAGCGCCGCGAAGGTGAGTTCTGGAACGCACCGTTCGGCGCGGCCCGGACGATGACCGAACTCGGGAGCGCCGCGGCGGTCGTCCGGTTCTTCCGCACCGGGCGCGATCTGGCCTCCGGTCTCCACGTGGAAATCCATTCCGGACCCCGCGAGGTGCTGCGGCCGTTGTTCGAGCTGGCCGAGGACTCCCCGGTCCAGCTCGACTCCTACCTCGGCGATGGCCGCGTCCTCGTCGCGGTCCGGGGAGACACCGTCATCGGCCATTTGCAGCTGGTGGAGACCGGAAAGCCGGGCGAACGCGAAATCAAGAACATGGCGGTACGGGAGGACCACCAGGGACAAGGCGTGGGTGGCGCGCTGGTGAATGCGGCCGTCGAGCTGGTCACCGGTGAGCGGGGGACGCAGCTGGTCGTCGCCACGGCCGCCGCCGACATCGGCAACCTGCGCTTCTACCAGCGGCAGGGGTTCCGGATGAGGTCGATCGAACGGGACGCCTTCACCCCGGCCACCGGGTACCCGGCGGAAATCCGGATCGACGGCATCGAGCTGCGCGACCGCGTCTGGCTCGACCGCTCATTGCTTCCGGCACCGTAAGCGATTGTTAAGCACCTGCCCGGCCGGCCGTCGCTAGGCTCGGCCGGTGCCGGGTTCACGAGGGTTCCGCGCCGCGCTGTTCGCGGTGCCAGGGCTGCTGCTGGCGGGGTTCGGTGCCGCTCATCCGGGGGTGCTGGACGCGGCCACGGCGCAGCGGTGGGCTGTGTTGCACATGGTTCTGCTGCCGGTGTTCCCGTTGCCGGCCGTGGCGCAGTGGCTTCTGCTGGCGCCGGCATCGCCGTGGCTGCGCTGGCCGGGCCGGGTGGCGGCGTTCGGTTTCGCGGCGTTCTACGGCGGGCTGGACGCGGTCGCCGGGATCGCCGCCGGTACCGTGGCGGACGTCCAGCACGGCGTCACTCCGGTGGTCGGCTCCCTCTTCGAGGCCGGCGATCTCCTCGGCCACATCGGCGCCGGGTGCTTCCTCGCCGCGTCCGTCCTGATCGTCCTCGCGGCGATCGCGCGAGCGGGCCGGCGAGCGCTGCCCGGCGGCGCGTTCCTCCTGGCCGCAAGTGTGTCCTTTCTGGACAGTCACATCTTCTGGCCGCGCGGGGTGCTCACCATGGTCGGTGTGGCCGTCGGGATGTCGCTGCTGGACTACGTCAGTTCGGCTGCGACCGCCCGGGTGACCGTGGACGTCATCAGCGAAGGCTGACCGGGCCGGCGTCGATCGGGGTGCGGAAGAGGAAGTACGGGTACCGGCGTTCGTCCCTGCCGCCGCGGTACTTGTCCTGGCGGTGCAACTGGTTCGCGGTGACGTACAAATAGCCGTCGGCGACGGACATCGTGTCGGCCACAGCAGCCGCGGGTCGTGGACGACGGTTTCCCAGCGCCCGTCGGGGTGGCGGCGGTGGATGGCGTTGTGTTCGCCGTCGGTGACGTAGAGGCGACCCTGGTCGTCGGTTTCCATGCCGTCGCCGGCGCCGCCCTTGTCGCCTTCGTCGATGAGCGTCGCGGCCACCGCGTCGTCGTCGAGGTCGCGGTCGATCAGGGCGTCGGTGGACACGCTCCACCAGCGCCGCGAGGCGAGGCAACAGTAGTACAGCCGTGCGCCGTCGGCGCCGATGGCGATCCCGTCGGCGCCCATCTTGACCGGGCTGGTCGAGCCGTCTTCGGAGAGTTCGACGAAGTCGCGGCCTTCCACGACCATGCGCAGGTCGGGCGGTTCCTCGGCCTTGGTGCTGGGGTGATCGTGCAGCCGCCGCCAGGATTCGCCGGTGTCCAGGTCGACGACGATGATCCCGTTGGGGCCCTGGTCGGAGGAGTCGGTGATGAAGGCGACCCCGCGGCCGAGGTCGAAGCGCACGTCGTTGAGATACGTCGTGGGCAGGGCCACGTCCTCGGGGAAGAGAACGGTCGTGGTGACTTCGTCGCGGTCGAGGTCGACGCAGACGAGCTTGGGTCCGCCGTAGGCGGTGGGCTCGAACTGCGGGCTTCCGGTGTCGAGGATCCACAGTCGGTCGCTCGCGTCGACGACGATGCTCTGCACCGACACCAGGGCGTCCGGGTCGGTCCGGCACTTGCTGTCGTTGACGGCTTGGCTGGGGTAGGGCACGAGGCCGCCGTCGCGGAGTTCGGCGACGGTGAAGCGGACGTCGTCTCCCCACTTCGGGAAGTTGACGAACACCCGGCCCCGGTGGGACACGCCGACCCCGGTCGGCATCGGCCCGGTGAATTCGTGTACCACCTCGAGTTCGCCCATTGCCTGGTCGGTCTCGGCCATGGTGATCACGCCGTCCCGACGAGGTGGTCACGCAGCTGACGGCAGCTGTCTTCGCACTTGCGGCAGGCCTCGGCGCACAAGGCGCAGTGCCGGTGGTGGCCGGCGTGCTGTTCGCATTCTTCGGCGCAGGCGCGGCAGGCTTCGGCGCACGCCTGCAGGAGCGCGTCGAGGACCGCGGTCGTGCCGGCACGGCGGGACAACACCCGGGCGGTGGTGCCGCAGAGGTCGGCGCAGTCGAGGTCGGTGCGGATGCAGTGGGCCAGGCCGGCGACCGACGGCTCGGACAGGCAGGCGTCGGCGCAGACGGTGCAGGCGCGGGCGCAGGCCAGGCAGTCGTCGATGCAGGTGGCGATCGCGGCCGGGTCGATTCCGCCGAGCTGGTCGGGGTGGCTTTCGAGCAGGGGCAGTGTCATGAGTCGTCCTCCGTCATGGCGGCGTAGGTGGTGGCGGCGGTCAGGCCGTGGGCCAGGTGGGGAAATCAGATCGCTGAGCCAGTTCGACTGGCTCCACTCGCGGGGATCCGAGACGCCCGTCGACGCCATCGGCAGGCTGGACGCAGCGACTGCGGCGGCCGGACGCGATTTCTGGGAAAACCTGCTCGACTTCGCTCGGGTCGGTGGCGATGACGGAGATCAGGTCGGTCGAGGCCATCACGGCTCCGTTCGATTCGGGAACCGTGACGGCGTACCCGGCCGGCGCTGCGTCAATCGCTTCTGCCCCGAAGGCGTACCGGCCCTCGAGCCGGGTACGCGGATGGCTTCCGGTCCCGGCGGGTGCCGATTGCCAAGGACAGCCCGGTGATCTCGCTGACCGTCGTCGCGGCAATGAGGATGGCGCCGAAGCGCGCGGCGACGGTGGCCGTGACCGGGGCGAGCCGTAGTGGTCGGTCAGTCGGCCGAGGACCGGCACGACGAACGATCCGGCCAGGTAGGCGGCCGGGACGGCGGAGCGGAGAATGGCGAGGTCGCGGAGAGCGGGTCGACGAACACCGATTCGGCCACGGTCTGGCCGGGTGCGGTCAGCGGGACCGGCGCCACCATCGCCAGCTCCCACCACCGCGACCACACCGCCCAGGCCGGCGCTGCGCGCCTACCTGCGCTGGCGCGACACCAGTGCCCACCACCCCGACGTCCTGGCAGCCGTGAACCGTCATCCGGTGCTGGTCGCTTGGGCGGGGCAGTCTGTCGCGGTCGAGGACGCGGTGGACGTCGTAGAGCCGGGGTTCGGTCGCCGGCTTGACGGGCCGGTCGGTCAGCGCTTCGGCTCGTTCGTTCTACGCTCGGCCGGCGGCGGTGAGCCGGCCGTTGGCACCTGCGCGACCATGAATGTCTGTACGTGGTCGAGGGTTGCCTCTAGGGCGTCTTTCAGCGGGGTGATGTCGCGGGCGACCTGGGCGAGGAGCATGCCGCCCTGGAAGGCGGAGAGCAGGAGATGGGCCAGCCGGGTGGGATCCGCCTCGGCGGTGAGGCGGCCGAGCCGCTGCATCCGTTCGAGCCCGTCTCGGAAGACGTCTCTCCACTGCCGGAACGCGTCCGCGAGTTCCGCGTGAACGTCCAGGTCGGTCTTGATGATCTCACTGGCGAGTGAGCCGAGGCTGCAGCCTGCCTGGTAGGAGCGCTCGTAAGCGATGTAGTGGTCGGCCCATTCCCGCAGCGAGTCGAGGCTGTCGAAGTGGGTGAACCGCTCGCTGCGGTGGAAGGTGAGGACGCGTTCGGCCTGCCACTCGATGACCGCGAGGACGAGGCTTTCCTTGGTCGGGAAGTAGTGGTTGAGCTGGGAGCCGCTGACGCCGGCGGCGTGACGGAGCTGCTCGTTGTTCGTCGCGTGGACGCCGTGGGTGTAGATGAGCTCCGCGGCGTGCTCGAGGATGCGGGCTCGGGTCGCCTGTCCCTTGCTCGTGAGCTTCTGCGGCACGCGCGCTTGCGTCGTGGCTGCCATGCCGCACACCATATCGCAGATTGGGCTTGACAGCCCATTCCGGCAAGAGTTCACTTCCGTTAGTGGGCTGTCAAGCCCAAAAATGACCCCCAGACATGCGGAGGCATCCATGAAGGCAATAGTCGCGACGGATCAGGCCGCGGAGGCAGCAGGAATCACGCTGGTGGAGCGGCCTGAGCCGACGCCGGCGATCAACGACGTCGTCGTCGAAGTCCACGCGTCGGGCTTCGTCCCCGCGGAGTGGGAGTGGCCCTCGACCTGGGTCGATCGCTCCGGTCACGACCGAGCCCAGCCGATCATCGGCCACGAGTTCGCCGGAGTGGTTTCCTCCCTCGGCTACGGCACGACGGGACTCTCGCTGGGGCAGCGGGTGTTCGGGATCACCGACTGGCACCGGGACGGAACCCTGGCCGAGTACACAGCCGTGGAGGCACGCAACCTTGCGCCGCTGCCGGGGAACGTGGACTTCACGGTGGGGGCGAGCCTGCCGATCTCCGGTCTGACCGCGTGGCAGGGCCTGTTCCAGCACGGTCGTCTGCGGGCGGGGCAGAGCGTCCTCGCGCATGGTGCAGCGGGCGCGGTCGGGTCGGTGGTGGCGCAGCTCGCCCGGGAGTTCGGCGCCTACGTCATCGGTACCGGGCGGGCGGCGGACCGTCAGGCGGCGCTCGACTTGGGCGCGAACGAGTTCGTCGACCTCGACCACGACGATCTCGACAGTATCGGCGGGGTCGACCTGGTTTTCGATGTCATCGGCGGTGACGTCCAACGGCGCTCGGCGGGTCTCGTCAGGCCGGGCGGGACGCTGGTGTCGGTGGTCGGGCCGGTCGAGGCGCGCCCGGTTGATGGCCTCGCGATCGACTTCGTCGTCGAGTCGGTTCCGGGCCAGCTGACAGAGATCGTCGACCGGGTGCGGGACGGGCGTCTTCGCTCGCACATCGGCACCGTCGTGACCCTCGACGACGCCGTCCCCGCGCTGAACCCGACCGAGCGGCGCAAGGGCAAGACCGTCATTCGCGTGCGTTCCTGACCGGCTCCGGAGCAGGCCAACCGCTCCGCCATTCCTCCGACCGGACTACCCGTGACGGCGCCGTGTCGGCCGGAATCGCCGCGGCGGTGAGTCGATCGGCCCAACCTGGCCGGCGCGCATGCTGCCCGGTCTTGTCCGCGGCCGCCTGGCCTACAGAGACGGATACTGCCCGTTGAATACTGCGCACCCGCTGGTCGGCGGCGATCAGCGCCGGTCGTTCGGCCACCATCGTTAGCCTTGCTCCTGCGCCACCGCGCCGGGTCTGTAGCGGTATCCGTACACGAGCTCGTCGGTGTGGAACTCCGCGTTCTACGCGCTCCGGATGGTCGACGCGGCATCAGGAGCACGCCCGCCGAGTTCGTGCAGGCGCTTGACCGAGCCGCCGATGTCGTCGGTGGCGAAGTAGACCCTAGGGTGGGTGAAACCGGCTTCGGTGGCCGTGATGGCACCGGCGGGGCCGTTGTCGATGACGTGGTAGTCGCCGCCGGATTCGCTGGTGCCCAGCCGAACAGGCCGCCGTAGAAGGTGCGGGCTTTGGCGGTGTCGGCGGCGGGAATCTCGATCCAGCTGACCTGTCCGGGCATGACCGATCCTTTCGGTGCTGAACAGTTACTCACCGGAGGACGAAGAATCGAGGCCGGCGGATCAGGTCTCGATCGCCCGCCGGCCGGCATCGTAGCTGCGCAGCGCCGCTCCGACGGCCGCGGCTGCCGTCACCTCGAAGATCGGCGACAAGCTCCCGTCCGACGTCCTGCCCGGTATGGAGCGCACCTTCGGCATCGTCGTGCCGCTGCCGGCCAAGCCCGCCGAAGTCACCATCGAGGTCGCCTACGACCGGGCCACCCCGATCTACTGGACCGGAACCGCCTGACCTCAGTGCTCCGCGGCGGGTTCGGCCCGTCGCGGAGCGCCGGCCAGGTGGGCGAGGTAGCGGTCCCGGGCGACGAGGCTGACCGCGAGGTGGTCGGCGAGCGGGTCGAAGTAGGCGGTGCGGTATTTGGCGTCGGTCACCGTGGACGCGGCGAAGTAGAGGCCGGAGAACGCGGCGATGAACAGGGAGACGTGCAGCAGCTCCTGGGGGACGGGCAGCTGGATGCCGAAGAGGGTGCCGGTGGTGGGGTCGCGGCCGATCCAGGCCTTGATCACCGACTGCTGGATCGCGATGATGCCGAAGATCACGAAGAAGACGAACATCACGGTGGCGAGCACGAGGGTCTGCAGCACCTGGGTGAGGACCAGGACGAGGATCATGTTCGCCCGCTCCAGCTTCGTGAGCGGAACCCGTTCGGCAGGGACGCCGTCCGCTAGCAACGCCGCCAGCGGGGTTTCGCGCAGCTTGTCGAGGCCGACCGGGGCGGTGCGCGACTGGGTCAGACCGGTGACTTCGTCCTTGAGCATGCCGGACAGGAAAACCACGGCGACCGCGGCGAAGAGCCCGGCCACCAACCACATCCGCGCCCGCGGCAGGGCGGCGCCGACCTGCCAGATTTCGGTCGTGAAGAAGCCGAAGACGGTGAACAGCAACAGCAGGGGGAGCACCCGGGTGGTCAGCTCGCCCAGCAGCCGGAGCTGGCGGAACGCGGCCCGCAGCGCCCAGCCGACGATCGAGCCGACCCCGGCGAACGCGGCCGCGAACAGCCCGGCGAAGATCGCCAGCTGGGTCACCAGTCCGAACGGGACGGAACTGCCTTCGGCAATCCAGCCGGCGATCGGCACGACGAGCACGAAGACGCCCGCCATGGCCGCTGCGGGTACGGCCCCGCCGTGTTCGACCAGCTTGCGCCGGACCCAGCGCGCGGTGGGCCAGGAGCCGAGGGCCGGGACGACGACCAGGCCCGGCAGGAGGCCCCCGTACCCGAGCGCGAAGAGGTCGCTCTCCAGCAGCCGGTCGAAGTCCGCGTCCGTTTGGCCGTCCACTGCGGACAGCACCGCGGTCAGCAGCTGCCAGGCCCCGATGAACACGACCGCCGGGTCAGTCCGGACCAGGAGGCGGGCGGGACGGCCCCGGACGACAGCGGGCAGCCCGCGTCGCCGGAACCACTGCTCGACGGCTTCGATCCGGTGCTCGTCGGTAATCCTCACCTCTCCGTTCAGCGCGGCCGGATGTTAGCGCGCACTGGGGCCTGAGCCGGAAACCGGGCCGGACGGCTACCGGCTGGGGTTCGTGCGTGGCAGGCGGAGTTCGAGCCGGAACCCGCCGTCGGCGGTGTGTGCGGCTTTGACGGTGCCGCCCAGCAGTGCGGCGCGTTCCTGGATGCCGACGAGTCCGTGGTGGGCGCTGGGGAGGGCGAGGGTCGGGCGGGTCGGCGGGGTATTGGTGACGGTGACGGCGAGGTCGGTGTCGTCGTGCGCGAAGGCAATGGTGGCGGTGCTGCCGGGGGCGTGCTTGCGGACGTTGGTGAGCGCTTCCTGGATGGTGCGGTAGATGGTGCGCTGGACGGCGGTGTCGATGCCCTCGGGCGCGGCGCCCGTGACGCGGGTTTCGATGCCGCTGCCGGTGACCAGGCGGTCCAGATCGGACAGGGTCGGCTGCGGGGTGAGCCCGGTGGTCTGGCTGCCGGACGCGCGGAGGAGGTTGACCATGTGCCGGAGTTCGTCGAGCGTGTCGACGGACAGTTTGCGGATGTTCCCGGCCGCGGCCTTCGCGTCCGGGTCGGTGGTCGAGACGCCGATGGCGCCGGCCTGGACGGCGATCAGGCTGACCTGGTGGGAGACGACGTCGTGCATTTCGCGGGCGAGCTGGTTGCGTTCCCTGGCCAGGGCGGCCTGGGCGTCGAGAAGCCGTTCGTGTTCGCGGGCGGCACGGATGTCTTCCAGCCGCAGGGCGAGTTCCCCTTGGGCGTGGGCGAGCCTGCCGAAGAAGATCGGCGCGGCCGCGGTCATCGTCGCGTAGATGATCGTGAGCAGCAGATCGCTGCGCGGGTACTGGTACTCCAGGCCGGGGAAGAGGTAGCCGACCGCGGCGACCACTCCGAAGCCGGCGAGCAGGTACCGGTTCGAATACCGCACTGCGATGGCGTAGAGGGCGATGAGCGTCGCGATCACCGAGCCGACGAGCGCGAGCGCGGGCAAAGTGAGCAGGAAGACGGCGACCGGCCACCGGCGCCGGACCAGCAGCGCGCCGACGGCCAGCATGACGGTGCCGATGGTCAGCGGCCCGATGGGCTGGTTGAATCCGGCCTCGACGGCGGCGAGGGCGAGCAGCGCGGATTCGGCGAGCAGGGCTTGCGTCCGGTTCACGACGGCCGGTTCTCGAGCAGGCCCGCACGCTGTGCGACGAGCGCGGCCTGCACGCGGCTGCCGACGCCGAGCTTGGTGAGGATGGCGGAGACGTGGTCCTTGACGGTGCCGACGCTGACGTGGATCCGCTTGGCGATGTCGGCATTGGACAGTCCGTCGGCGATGAGGACGAGCACGGCGCGTTCGCGTTCGGACAGCTGGTCGACCTGGGCCGCGGCGGCCGAGCCGGCGCCGGAGTCGAGGTAGCCGTCGACGACCGTGCGGGTGACCTTCGGCGAGAGGACGACGCCGCCGGCGGCCAGGGTGCGGACGAGCTGGGCGAGCTGCTCCGGTGCGGTGTCCTTGAGGATGAACCCGGCCGCGCCGGAGCGCAGGGCGGTGGCGATGTATTCGTCGGAGTCGAAGGTGGTGAGCATCGCGACGACGGGCGGGTTGGTCAGGCCGCGCAGCTGGCGCAGGACGGTGAGGCCGTCGACGTCGGGCATCCGGATGTCGAGCAGGACGACGTCGGGGCGGTGCAGGCTCACTTCCTTGACCGCCTGTCCGCCGGTGACGGTCGCCACGACTTCGATGTCGCCCGCCGCCTGGAGGATGAGGCGGAATCCCGAGCGCACCAGCTCTTCGTCGTCCACGACGATCACTCGAACCATGCGATCAGTCTCGCCCCGACGGGCCTCCGCCTGCCATCCGGTGGCCGGCGGCACGCGTCGGCCGATCGGCTGGAGATCGGCAGCCGGTCGACGGGCGGTTCGGGCCGGGTCACCGGTGTCGGTGAGGTGTGCCGGACGCTGAAGATGGCGTCCGACGAAGGGAGTTCCCATGGAGAACCAGGACCGCGAGCTGATCCTCGGGCTGGCGAACCGGCTGCGGCAGGCCCAGCCGGTGCAGAAGGACCCGGAGGCCGCCCAGCTGATCACGCAGTACGTCGGTGCCCAGCCGGACGCGGTGTATCTGCTTGTGCAGGCCGTGCTGGTGCAGGAGGACGCGCTGCGCACCGCCCAGGCTCGGATCGCCGAGCTGCAGGTCGCCCCGCCGGCCCCGGCTTTCGGGGCTGCCCCGGCACCGGCCTTCGGCGCGGCGCCGGCTGCCGCGCCGCAGCCCGCGCAGCCGCAGGGTGGTGGGTTCATGTCTCGTATGTTCGGCCAGAACCGGGACCAGGCGGCCCCGGCGGCCGCGCCGCAGGGCGGGTCCGGTGGTGGCTTCCTGAAGACGGCGGCGGCCGCGGCTGCGGGTGTGGCCGGTGGCGCGTTGCTGTTCCAGGGCCTGAGCGGGGCGTTCGGCGGCCACGAGGCCTCGGCGGGCGAGCACCACGGCGGAGGCCACGGCGATGGGGGCCACGGCGGCTGGGACGACCAGGGCGGCTGGGACGACGGCGAGCAGTGGTGAGCCGGACGCTGCGACGACCTTCGCGGTCCCGACGATGTGGCCGGCCACGCCAGGGCGGCGGGTCCGCTGGAGTCGCCGCGGCTCTGGCTGACGCTCGCCGCCCTGGCGCTCGCCTGCGTGGCGGTCACGATCCTGCTGCGCCGGCGGGAGGTCGACCGCGTTGGCGGTCGTGCTCGTGCTGCTGGCCGCGACCGGCGGCATGTCCGGCGGCGCGTTCGCCGCGACGTCCCGGACAACCGGCGCAGGCTCGGCGAGGAACCCGCGCTGCTGGCCGCGAACACGCCACGGAACTACCTGGGCACGATGCCGTTCCGGCGGCCGGTCGCCGCCATGGTCACGGCCGGCACGGGAGACTCCGGCGATGTCGAGACGGCGAGGAAGCATCGCGTCGGCGTTCCGCTCCCGCGCCCAGCGGACGGCAGTCACCTCGACGAGGGTTTCGGCCACACCTGGCGAACCGCCCGCGCGTCACCGCCCTACCTGCTCGCGTTCGCCGCCGGGCACTTCGAGAAGCCCGCGCGGACAACGAGTTCCAGCCGGGCGGCGGGCGGTTTCCCGCTCACCGGCGGATGCCCGATCCCGCCACGGTCCGCAACGCTGAGAACCGTGACGGTTACTGAAAGTACAACAACCAGGCTGGGTATCGCGCGCCTCGCGGGCATCGACCTGGCGCGCGGCCTGGCCGTGTTCGGCATGTTCGGCGCGCACGTCGGCCCCGATCCGAGCATCGGCGGGATCACCGGCGTGCTGATGGATTTCGTTCAGGGCCGTTCGTCGGCGTTGTTCGCGACCCTGGCCGGCCTGTCCCTGGCGATCATGTCCGGCCGGCAGCAGCCGCTGACCGGGGTGCCGTGGCGGCAAGCCGCGGGCCGGATCGCGATCCGGGGCGTCATCCTGCTGGTGTCCGGGACGGCGTTGACGATGACGGGCAGCACGGTCGTGGTGATCCTCGCCTACTACGGCGTGTATTTCCTGCTGGCACTGCCGTTCACCCGGCTGCGGGCCGCGGCGTTGGCCTTGATCGCCGCTGGTACCGCGATCGCGGGACCGCTGCTGTCCTTTGTGGTGCGCCGGTTCCTGGACAGCAGCGGCTGGGGCCAGGCGATCACCGCGCACGACCCGCTCGAGGCGATCGGCGGGGAGGGCGTCGTGCGGCTGCTGTTCACGGGAAGCTACCCGGTCGCCACGTGGCTGCCGTTCGTGTTCGCGGGCCTGGCTCTCGGCCGGCTCGACCTCGCCGCGGCAGTCACCAGGGTCCGGCTGGCGGTCCTCGGCCCGGTGCTCGTCCTCGCCGGCTACGGTGGATCCTGGCTGGCGATCCGCCTGTTCGGGGTGACGGACCTGGTCGGGAACGACGCGGCGCCGGGAAGCGACAAGCTGCCCGGCCCCGGCGGGGTGCTCGAACTCGGGTACCAGGACGGGGATCGCTGGGTGGCGTCGGGCGTGGTGAACACCGACACGCCCGCGTGGCTGCTCGTGTCCTCACCGCACAGCGGCACGCCGTTCGAGATCGCCGGCTCGGTGGGCGTGGCGATCACGGTGCTGGTCTGCGCACTGGTCCTGACGGACAAGTTGCCCCGGCTTTGGCGCCCGGTGACGGCGGTCGGGTCGATGTCCCTGACCGCCTACACCGGTCATGTCGTCGCGATCGCGGCGCTCGGGCTCAGCGGAGCGCAGGGCGAGCCACCGATGGTCCTCCTCGGGTTCATCGCGGGCGCGATCGCCTTCGCGCTGGTCTGGTCCCGGTTCTTCCGGCGCGGTCCGCTGGAGTTCCTGTTGCACGAGGCCACGAAACCGGCTTTGCGCCTGGGCCGGAAGCCAGCGTGATTGCCAGGGGGCACCCTCGTGGACCTGAACGCCATGAGGGTGCCCCTCACGAAGGGATCTCACCGGCTCGCCACTTCGCCGGTCAGCAGCTGGGTGGCGGCGAACTCGGCGTACAGCGGGTTGCCGGCGACCAGTTCGTCGTGGGTGCCGGCCGCCTGGACGGTGCCGTCGTCGAGCACCACGATCCGGTCGGCCTGGGTGACCGTCGAGAGCCGGTGGGCCACCACGAGCACGGTCGTGGACTTCGCCACGGTGGTGACCACGTCCCGGATCGCCAGCTCGGTGACGGCGTCCAGTTGCGAGGTGATCTCGTCGAGCAGCAGGAGCCGAGGCCGGCGCAGGAGCGCACGGGCGAGCGCGACCCGTTGCCGTTCGCCGCCGGAGAGCATGCTGCCGCGGTGTCCGACCGGGGTGTCCAGACCAGCCGGGAGCCGATCGACCAGAGTGTCGAGCCGGGTCTGGGCCAGCGCGTCCCGGATCTCCTCGTCCGTGGCATCCGGACGGCCGTAGACGAGGTTCTCGCGCAGCGTGCCGGACAACAGCGGCGCATCCTGTTCGACGTACCCGATCGTGGACCGCAGGGCGGCCAGATCCCAATCCGCGAGGTCCCCTCCGTCCAGCCGGATCCGGCCGGACGAGGGCTCGTGGAACCGTTCCAGCAGCGCGAACAACGTCGACTTCCCCGCGCCGGAGGGCCCGACGAACGCCGTCATACCCCGAGCGGGAATCTCGAGGTTCACACCGCGCAAGATCTCCGGGGAGCCCGGGCCGTACCGGAACCGGACGTCCTCGAACACCAGCCCGGTGGCGTCCGGGCCGACGATGGTCCGTCCGGCCGGAGCCGGTTCGGCAGGCATCTGCTCGACCTCGGCGAGCCGGCGCACGGCCGCCAGCCCGATCTGCAGCCTGCTGCCCGCGTGCAGGAGCTTGCTGATGGGTTCTTCCAGGTAGAACAGGTACAACAGGAACGCGACCAAAGTGGACAGCGAGATGGCGCCGGTCACGACGCGCGCGCCCCCTACGCCGAGCACGGCGAGGAACGATGCCTGGATCGCGAGTCCGGTGGAGCCGTGCACGAGGGCTTCCCAGCGCGCGGAGCGGATACCGGCGCGCCACGCGCGTGCGGCGCCCTCTTCGATCGCGGCGATCTCCCGGCTTTCGGCGCCGGAGGCCTTGACGGTCCGGAAAGCACCGAGGACACGTTCCATCCGTGACCCGGTCTCGCCGACGGCTTCCTGGGCGGCGTGGGTGGCCTTTTCGATCATGGGCATGCCGGCGAGGGCGAGCAGGCCGATCACCAGCAGCACGGCCGTGGTGACGCCGAGCAGGACGAGGTCCATCGTCGCCATCAGCACGACCATCACCACGGTGGTCACCGCACCGGTCACCAGGCCGACGAGCGAGTGGGTGCACACCTCGCGCAACAGCGTCGTGTCGCTGGTGAACCGGGACAGCAGGTCTCCGGGTTCGGTGCGCCGCACGGCGGGCACCCGCAGCCGCAGCACCCGGCGGGCGAACTGCTTCCTGGCCACGAGCACGACCGACTCGGCGGCGCGTTCGAGCAGGTAGTCGCCGGCCATCGCGACCGCCGCGCCGGCGAGCGCGAGACCGACCAGCAGCACCAGCAGACCGGTGATGGCATTACCCGTGCCCAGCTTGTCCACGAGGGCCTTCGCCGCGAGCGGCTGAGCAGCTGCGGCCAGACCGCCCAGCAGGACGAGCAACCCTCCGAAAAGGACAGTCCGCCACTGCGGCCGGACATACCCGGCCAGCGTCCGCCAGGTCGCGCGGTCGATCGAGGTGCGCACGCTGAAACAGCTCCATCATCTGTCGTAGTGGATCAGCCCTCGATCTTCGATGACGGGAGGTGGCGCCCGGTATCGGTGAACCGGCCGGATGATCCAGCCGGGTGACCGGTCGTGCCCGGTCACCCGGCCGGACCTCATCGGAGGTGCTTCACCGGCTTGGTGGCGGCGTTGAGCAGGTACTCCAGCGGTCCACGGCGGAAGAACCGGGACCAGGTCCCGGCGAACACGATCGCCCCGAGGATGAACAGGAGCAGGGGCACCCAGGAATCCGGGGACTCGGGCCCGGTGGGCACCGACACCAGCGACGACACCACGAAGTGGCCGACGTAGGCCGTCAGGGACATGGTGCCCACGGCGATGATCGGTGCGGCCAGGCGGTGCAGCCACCGCAGGCGGTCGAGGGCCACCGTCGCGCCCACGATCACGGTGATCGCGACGCCCACGCAGCCGATGATGTCGAACGTCATTCCGCTGTGCGGCCCGGCCGTCAGCAGCGACCAGGCCGACCCGGTGGCATCGGGCGGCGCCATGTCGGTACCGGAACCGAACGACTTCGATCCCGATCCCGAGGCCGTCTGCGTCCGCGGCCTCCCGGACGCCGTCGAACAGCCGGCCCAGCAGCCAGGACGTACCGTAGGCGAACACGGCGAGGGCGGGGCCGAGCGCGGCCAGCCGCCGTCGCACGGTGCCGTCGGTGAGGTCGAGGCGGCCCAGCGCCATGCCGGCGATCACGAAGGCCATCCAGGTGATCGCCGGGTAGAAGCCGGTGACCAGCAGATCCAGGATGCCCACGCCGCCGATTCGGTCGAGCGGGTCATAGGCCTTGAGGGCTGCCGTGACCGGCTCGGTCAGCAGCGACCGCACGCCGAACGCCAGCGGCGGCATGACGACCGCGATCGTCGCCGCGATGATCGCGAGGGTCCGGGCCGGCAGCCGCACCAGGGGCAGGGCCAGCAGGAAGTAGAGGCCGTAGAAGGCGAGGATCACCACGCCGCCGTAGGCCATCGCCATGACGGTGCCCAGTGCCAGCAGGATGACGGCGCGGATCGCGATCCGGGCTTTCGCCTGGCGGCCGGCCAGGCCGGTCTTCGGTTCGAGGCGGCCGGCGATCAGCATCAGCGAGAACCCGGCGAGGGTGGCGAAAAGGGCCGACGAGCGGCCTTCGGCCAGCCCGCGCACCCAGGCGCCGACGCCGTCCACGGCCGACGCCGAGGGTCCGATGTGGACGACGAACATCCCGAACACGGCCAGCGCGCGGGCCAGATCCACCCCGACCAGCCGCCCCATCGGGGGGCCGGCAGCCTCGGCCGGGGGAGCGTCCGGCGGGGTTGCGGTGTCCTGTGGTGGCTGTGTCCGAGTCATACCGGAAAGGTCGCCGTTCCGCTTGCCTCACACCATCCGGCAGGTTTCCGGATCCACCCCGCCGACCGGCGGGAACCGGCCGGCTGACCGGCTTTCCGGTACCGCGAATCCGCGTCTCGATCGTGCCGGCGCACCGGGTGGCCCCGCTCTGCCGGTCGGTCGTCGGGTATGAGCCGGCCGATAGTTACGTCGGCGGCGCCGGGACGCGTGATCGTGGAATGTCGAATTCATGAAGCACTCCCGCACGGCCATGTGGGTATCGACCGGCGCCGTGGCGCTCGTCCTGCTCCTGGTACCGGGCGCGACCACCAAGCCCGAACAGCCGGCCACCGCCGAGATCGACCTGTCGGCCGACCTCGGGCCGAGCGGCGTGGCATCGAGATCCGCACGCCGCTGAAGGAGGTGGGCGGCAAGGTCTACAAAGGAGGCCGGAAGAGCGATGATCATCACGCGGACGGTCGCCGGCGGCCGCCGACGCGGCGGGGTAACGCCCGACCGAAGAAGGGACGCACCAAGACGCCTGCGGGCACGAGGTTCGTGGCGCTGCCGCCAGGCATCGCGGTGCTGTACGAGGAGCTGATGGACAGCCATCGGGAGCCGTTCGTCCTGTGCACGCCGGAGGGGCACCCGTGGCGGCGGTCGAACTTCCGCATCCGGTTCTGGCGGCCGGCGTGGGACGGCGTTGAACTGGACGACCCGGGGGCGGGGGAGCGGCGTCCGCCGATCCTGCCGACGTTCACGTTCCACGAGGGCCGCCACACCCACAGCACGTGGCTGACCGAGGACGGGATCCCGGAGGTCGCGCGCCGGGTGCGGCTGGGCCAAAAGACGGAGGGGCAGCGCGCTGGCCTGCGACCACGTGACCTTGGCGATGGTGGACCAGATCCTGGCCGCCCGAGAAGCACGCCGGTAACGATCCCTGGCGGCGCGGTGGTGAGAGGACTGCGAGAGGTGACCAGACCGGGGGTCCGGGGGCGTGCCCCCGGCGGGGTGTGGGGGCTCGGCCCCCACGGGACACGACGAAGAGAGCCCTGCTTGCGTGTTCCGCAAGCAGGGCTCTCCCGCGATCGAGTGCGCGATACTGGGATTGAACCAGTGACCTCTTCCGTGTCAGGGAAGTGTGGCGCATGGTTTGACGAGGCAAAACCCGCACTGCTGCAGGTCGCAGGCTCGGTCTGCTCCCCGGAGGGCTGCTTTCGGCGTCATTGGCTCGGGTCGCCGTCGCCGAATGATCGCCGGAGGAGTTCAGCGCGGGACGTACAACGCCCACTCATGGTCGATCCGGTGTACGGCCAGCCGACGGCTACTCGGCTGCACTACAGGACGGTTCTGGTTCGAGTCGATGTGGAGAACAAGATACCAGGCTGGGCATCTTGGGATTCGCCGTTCGCCGTTTGGGTCAGGGGCGATCAAGGCCAATTGGCGACCCTCCGACCACGATCCATTGACCTGCCGAGGCTTCGATCTACGTGATCGTTGATGGACTGGTTGGTAACGACTCGCAAACGGTGTGTCGCCTTGTGGGAGTTGGTCCTTCCTCGGGTGAGATTTCGGCGGTAATCACACCGGTCGTTCTGCCTGACGGGCTGGTGATCCGGGGCGATGCGCGGCTGGTAATGGAGCGCGCCTGCGGGGGAGTGCCCTGTAAGGGGATCGACAGGGTTGAGTCTTCGGTAGGCTGCCACCCGGACGGTCCCGCCTCTGACCAGCGGTATTCTGTGGGCAGTGTGGTCGTCGAGGGCAGTTTCGGGCTCAACGGTCAGTGCGGGCACCTACGATGACCGTTCGTGCCTGCAACTCACTGGCCGGCTCGGTGACCGGTGTCCGGGCTGAGTCGGTGATCATGGGATAGGTGGTTCGGCTGACGTTCCTCTTCGGCAACGTCCTCAGCCGCGCTCTCCGTCTGGTCTGCCGGTATGGGGTGGCGCCACACGTTGCGTCCGTCGTGTGCTATACCGGGCGAACACCGCCGGGAAGCGGCGGCCCGACGTTCACGGTAGCTCGCCGACCTTCCGGTACTGAAGTTTGATCCTCCGGCTGTGAACAGCGCTCAATTGCTGGGCTGACGCCGCGCACTCGTCGTGGCACCGCACCGGGTATGCGTATGTTCCACACTTCCCGGCGAGTTGATGTCACAATGCGTTGGTGACTCGAACGGCGGCCTCGACGCTCCCGGAGACCAGTGGATGAGCGATCCAGCATCCAAACTGGAGATCTTCCCGGTCGCCATCGGCGAATACGCTGATCCGGCACATCAACGGCTCGAGGTTGAAGCCGAAGTCGCTGAGATCGTTCGCCTCTTGGATGAATTCGGCGGGGAACTCACGCCGTGGCACCTGCCGATGGCGGATCGGCATGGAGACAAGGTCAACGAGCGGCTGACGCAGTGGGCGAAGTCAGACTTACCGTGCACGTTGCTCTACTGGGTGGGCCACGGCTGGTCTGACGGACGGCAAGCGACGCTGGCACACGCTGGGAGCCCGGGGCAGGTCGGTCAGCAGGGAATGACCGCGGCCTTGCTGACGGAATTCCTGGCCGCTCGGGAATCCGAAGCCGGCCCGGAGGCCTGGGTGATCGTGGTCGTCGACACTTGCCAGTCCGCGAAGTTCGTCCAACTACTCGACAGCGAGGTGAACACGCGCCTCCTGCAGCGCCGCCTGTTGCTGGTCGGCGTGTCGTCCCGCGGGGCGACCCGACTCGGCCGGTTCAGCGCAACTCTCCGGGCGATCTTGACTGGTACGTTCCGCGCAGAAGAGACGATTTCGCTATGGGACCTGACCGCGGAGCTGCGTCGTGTCTTACCGGACCACGGTGAAGTCATCCCGAAGCAGATCGCGAACGCTGTCCTTCGCCGGTCTCGGAAGCCGGTCGTCTTGGGTGCGCCGGTCGACGTCTCGACCGAGATCGAGAACGTGCTGGAAGACTTAACCGACGACGAGCGGAGGCACTTCTTCCCGAAGGCTCAGGGAGCTGAACTCGGTGAGCAGGCCTGGTACTTCGAGGGTCGCAAGGCCGAGTCGGAGGCGGTGGCTCGGTGGCTGCACCAGGCCGCTGCCGGGATGCTAGTTGTGACCGGTCCGGCCGGTAGCGGCAAGTCTGCGCTGCTGGGCCACCTGATCGTGCAGAGCAGGCCAGTGGTCCGCCAGCTCCTGTCCCGTCACGGCCTGCTCACGGAATTGCCTGAACCGGCGCGGCCACCCGATGACGCGTTCGACGTTGTCGTCCACCTCACGGGAATGTCCGCTCTGGAGGTCGTCAACCGGCTGGCGGCGGAAACCGCTCATGTGGAGTCCCTGGCCGAAGCCGGGCTGAACGATGCCATCCGGATTCTGACGAAGTCCATCCAAGACCGGTCGCTGACGATCGTCGTCGACGCGCTGGACGAGGCGCTCGATCCACTGACCATCGCCGACACTGTGCTCCGAAGGCTCGTGGAGCTGCCGCGGGTGCGGGTCGTTGTGGGAACCCGGCGCAGCACCCGGGAGGGGCCGGACCAGCCGAGCCCTGCGGACCAGGACATCGTCGACGCGCTGGGCGGTCCCGCGGTGCCCTCCGTGGCAGTGCACCGGGACGGCTTAGCGATCGGCCGTTACGTCCGAAGGCGGCTCGAAACGGCTCAGACACAAGGCCGGCTGGACGTGCCGGCGGATGCCGTGCACGAAGCGGCGCTCGTGATCGGCACGAGTGATCGAGGCTTTCTGTTCGCGCGCCTGGCCGTTCACGAACTTCTCGCAGACCCGTCGCATCTGACTCAAGAGGGCCTTCTCCAGCTGACTGCCGGGGATCACCGGACGTTGTTCGGCATGGCGGTCGAAAGGCTGAGCCGCGTGGACAGCCGTTACGAAGTTCTCCTGCGCTCGCTCGCTTACGCCCGCGGTCGTGGTGTCCCCATCCGCGATGGCGTCTGGGCGAGCTTGGCGAATTCGCTGGGCCCCGCCGCGTCCGAGATCCGTGAGGAGGTGATCGAGGCGCTCATGCGCGACGCGGCACCATATGTGACCTTTGACCGCGAGTTCGACCAGACGGTCTACCGGCTTGCGCACCGGACCTTCGCGGAACACTTCTTCTCGGAAGTAGAGCCGACGCCGGAAAACCGGATCGATCACCACCATATCGTTGTCGCATTGGTCGAGCACGTCACCCGCGACCGGCCGGAGCCGGTCAATCCCTACATCACCCGTTACCTGTCCGCGCACGCCGCGCTCGGCGGCCAAGCCAGTTGGTCCAGTCTCGACGGCGAACCCGGGGTGGTGGACGCGCTCGATCCGCGGGCGGTGGCCGCCGACGCCATGCGTAGCGCTTTCGGGTACTTTCCCTTGCCTCCGGTCATCGCGGGAGTCATCGGAGCGAGCCACCTCTTGGCCGGGGCCCGGCGGACCGAACGGCGCCTGCTACGCCAGCTGGCCATGACGCGGCACACCGACCGGCGCGCACCGGCCGCAGAAGCCCCGGTCCCGGGAGTGCCTTCGGTTATCTGGACCAGCTTCGACAGCAGCCCCACGCACCGGACACTTGCACGCGACGACGACCACACGTTCAAAGCGCTGGCCGTGGTCTCGTGGGCCGACGGCAGGGTGCTGGTCGCCGTGCCGCACGCCGACGATGCCATCCGGTTGTGGGATCCCACCACAGGGAGCACGGTCGGCAACCCGCTGAGCGGCCAGCTGTCACAAGTGCTCGGTCTCTGCGCTGTGCCGCTTCCGGACGGACGAGTCCTGCTGGCCGCCGGCAGCAGTGAAGGAATCCGGGTTTGGAACGTGCTCACCGGCGAGCAGCTGTACGAGCCACTCACCGATCACGCCAACGCGGTGCGCGCGCTGGCCCCAGTCGCACTCGACGACGGCAGGGTGCTGCTCGCGTCAGGCGGCGACGACGGCACCGTGCGGTTATGGGACCCCACGACCGGCGCCTCCCTCGGAGTCTTGGAAAGGCATATCTCCTGGGCTCGCAGCTTGGCGACGGTCCGGCTGGCCGGCGGTGAACGACTTCTCGTCTCGGGCGGCAGCGATCACGCCATCCGGCTGTGGTCCGCTGCACGATGCGAACCGATCGGGCCACTGCACGGAAGCACTTCCTGGAACCGCGCCGTGGTTGCGGTTCCGCATCCGGACGGGAACGTGCTCGTCGCTTCGGGAAGCGGCGACGGAGTCATCCGCCTGTGGGACGTCGAGAGCCGTCAGGAAGTCTGCCATCCGATGGTCGGGCACACCTCCTGGGTTCGCACCCTTGCAACGGTCGGCCTAGGCGACGGCCGTGTGCTGATCGCGTCCGGCAGCCGCGACGGCACAGCGCGATTGTGGAATCCTGAGGACGGCAAGCCCGTCGGTGACGTCACAGTCGATCACTCCGGCGGAGTGGAAGCCCTCGCCTCGATCCACTCTCCGGACGGACGTGGGCTGGTCGCCTCCGGTGGCGCCGACGGCGTCGTGCGCCTCTGGGATCCGTCCGCCTGGGCGGCGACCCGTTCACCGGGGCGGCGCGGTGCGGCGGTGACCGCCTTGATCGCCTTTCCCGTCTTCGGAGGCGGCATCGCACTCTATTCGGCAGACCGGAGGGGCGGAATTCGTGCTTGGGATGCAGCGACCGGCGAGATCCTCTGGGAAGTTCCCGATGCCCACCCGTCTACAGATGACAAGACCTTCCGGCCGACCCGTGGAGCGACGGTGCTGCTCCCGCTGGAACTCCCAGGAGAACCCAGGGTGCTGGTATCCGGAGGAAGCGACGGTTGGTTGCGTTTCTGGTCTCCGTCGGGCGGAGAGCTGTTGCGGGAGATGCCGACCGGTGTGGGTCTCGGCATCGCGAGCCTGGCGGTCGTCCAGGCCGACGGGCGTACCCCTCTCCTGGCCGTCCATAAGGCAATGGCCGGGGTACAGATTGTGGATCCGACGGGTGCGGAGCCAAGCCAGCTATTGCACGCAGGCAGCTTTTCCCGCACGCTTGCAGCTCTTCCGGGTAAATCCGGTGCTGGAAAAGTTCTTGCCGGCGCCGATTCCGACGGGTTGATCATGTGGGACCCGTACGACCGAACCGAGATCAACCGATTCAAACCGGCCGGATATTGGACGCGCACCTTGACCACTCTTGCGCTGTCTGACGGACGGACGTTGCTGGCCGGTGGATCCGCGAACGGGTATGTATGGATCGGCGAGGCCGAAAACGGTCGTGGCTCGGATGAGCCACTGGGCAGTCACGCCCGCGGCTACAATCCGGATACAGGCCACGTCGAGGGGGTCCTCAGCTCGGCGTCGATGACATTGTCCGATGGCCGTCTCCGGCTCGTGACCGGTGGCCGCGACGGCACCGTTCGACTCTGGGATCCGATCCGCCGTCATGAGACTCGCTCGATCGAGGTCGGCGTCGGGGTCTCGGCTCTGTGCCCACTGCCGGACGACCGCCTCGCCCTGGGGACACCCGACGGGGTCGTAATGATCGCTCTCGGCCCAGAACCCGAACCAGTCGATAGTTGAAACTTGTTACGAAAGGGGCGATCCGCCCGATGGTGCCGAAGTGACCAGCGAACTTCCGTGGCGAGCCGACTATCCGATCCAGGAACAGGTGACGTGGGACGCCGTTGTCGTGATCCCCGGCATCATGGGCAGCGAACTGGTCGACGCGGCGACCGGAGACGTGCTCTGGGGCCTGCGGCGGCTCGGTTGGTACGTCCGAGCCTGGAGCTCTGGCCACGGGCTGTATCCACTCCGGGCGACCCAGGACGAGCTCGACGGCCGGGTCGGCCGGGTGAAGGCCACCGGGCTGCTGAGGTTTCCGGCTTTCGCTCCTCTGCTGGCCGGGCTCGAGCCCTACACCCCACTGGTCAAGCGGATCCGGCGGATCGTCCGTGACCGGCGAGCTGTGCTCGAGTTCGCCTACGACTGGCGGCTACCGGTCACGCACAACGCTCGCTTGCTCGCGGAAGCCGCGACCGGCCACCTGGCGAACTGGCGCACCTTGTCGGGCCGGTCTGATGCCCGGCTTTGCCTGGTCGCTCATTCGATGGGCGGTCTGCTGTGCAGCGCCATGGCCACGATCTCCGGTGCGATGGACGACGTTCGGACCACGATCACCCTAGGTACCCCGTTCGGTGGCGCTGTCAAAGCTGCGGTCATCCTCGGCACCGGCAAAGGTGCGCCGGTTCCACGACGGCGCCTGCGCGAGCTCGCCGCCGGGCTGCCGGGTGTCCACGACCTGCTCCCCAGCTACCGTTGCGTCGACGAGAAAGACACCGTCCGGCGATTGACACCGGACGACGTGTCCCGCCTCGGCGGTTCGGCCGATCTCGCGCGAGACGCGTTCGGGCTCCCACGGTCGGCTGCCCTGCCCGGCCACCGTGCGCTCATCGGCATCGATCAGCCGACCGCCAGTACCTTGACGCTCGCGAACGGGGAGATCACCGCACACGCCCACACGTTCCGGCTCCACCAGGACGGCGAATTCCACCGAGACGCGAACGGCACACTGGTCCGGATTGTCAGCGGCGGCGACGGCACTGTCTCGCGCAACTCCGCAGTTTTCGCCGACACTGCCGCGATACCCCTCGCCCAGCAGCACGGCAGTCTCGCCCGGACCGACGAGGCGATCGATTTCGTCTGCGACGTCCTGCTCAACGCCGAGGCCGATCTGGGGCCCAGGCTGGGGGAGGGCGGCATCGGGCTCGCGGTGCCCGACGTAGTCGCTCCCGGCGCGGAGTGGACGGCCGCCGTCACCGGAGTGCCGCCACATCTGGGTCGTTGCGTAGTGACGGACGCCGACACCGGACGCGCCGTCGACCATCCGCTTCTCCACCGCCGAGATGGGGACGTTGTGGCGGCTGTGACACTCCCTGCGCCGGGCGTGTACCGGTTCGAAGTCGCTGGCGGCGGCACCTCCGCGGTCCGCCAGCTCGTCATGGCCATGGACGACACATCACCTCGCTCGGCTGTACCTCGCCAGAGTTGTCCGTGACCGGTGGGCTCATCTGGTGCCAGATGGGCTGCGCTCAGCTGAGGACGTGACACGGGCGCGATGGCTCACCCTCATGAAGGACTCGCGTTAGCGTGGGGACGGGTGGACAACCAGAACGCCCTGCGGCACGCTGCCAAGGCCTTGACGCTGTACCAGGCCCTTGGCCAGCAGGCGTGGGAAGCGGACGCGCTCAACCTGGTTGGTTGGTATGCGGCTCAGATGGGCGATTACGACACCGGCCACACCCAGTGTCAGGCTGCCCTCACTCTGCATCGACACCACTGCAACCCGACTGGAGAAGCGGCTACGCTTGACAGCCTCGGCTACATCGAGCATCACAACGGCCACCACCGCGAGTCCGTGGACTACTACCGGCAGGCCCTATCTCTGTTTCGTGCACTCGGCAACACCTCTGAGGTCGCAGATTCCCTCGACAAGTTCGGCTTTCCTTATGTGTGCCTTAGTCAGCCTGAGCAGGCCCGTGCTGTTTGGCGGGAGGCGCGAGATTTGTATCGAGAACAGGGGCGAGGTCACGACGCCGATCGTGTCCAGGGACAACTCGACGAGCTCGACAGGACGGACAGCTCCGCCAAAACTGGCGAATAAGTTGGTCGCCGTATCGAAATCGAGGCCTCCGCGCAGCAACCGCAGCGCTGCACACAACGCACCAGGTGATGGCTTTGCCGACGGATCGACGTGTTGGTGGCGAAGATCGCGCCCTGATCACGCACGGTCGTGTCAACCGCACAGAGCACCACAGTTTGATCGTCTCGTCTTCGGCCACGGCTTCGACGACGAGCGTGCGGTCGTACAGCTCGGCCACGTCGTGCTGAAGGTGGCCTGGTCGGCGCCGCCGTGGAGTCGAGGGGCCCTTGCCTGACGGCACGGTCTACCGATGCGCGGATCTGGTCCGGTGTAGCGTCCAGAACATCAGGTACAGCGTCGACGAGGACATCGTAGTCGGCGCGGGCGAAGACCTCGGCGATGACACGGCCCATCTGGCCGGCGCCGACGACGCCTATTCAGGTGTGGTCGGTCATTGGTCAGCTCCCGGTGAACCGCGGTGCTCGGCGGTGTGGTTGGCTGCGGGCTGCATCGCCGCGGACAGTTCGAGCAAGCTCTCCAGGACCGATGGGCGCTCTCGCACAGCACTCGTTTGGTCATCCGCAGTAGGTACGGCGGGTTGACCGCGACGCGCTCGGCGAGCAGGTCGCAGGGCTCGTTGACGCGGGAGACCAGACCCCAGCCGAGGGTGGTGGTGGCGTCGATCGGGGTCGCCGGTGAAGCCAGCTCGGCGGCGCGGGCGCCGACGGCGTGGGGGAGGAGCCAGGCGCCGCGGTCGCCCGGGGACGATGTCGACTTTGACGAAGCTTTCGACAAACACCGCGGTGGTGGCGGCGACCCGCAGATCGCATCTGAGCGAGAGGTCGCAGCCGGCCCCGGTTGAGGATTGGTGTCTGTAGTCGGCGGGATATGGGCAAATTTGGCCAGGAATCGTCTACTTTTTGTCACGGCGTCTTCGAGTTGGCGTGGCGCGAAAACCCGAGGCTGATATGGGGTAGGTGGCCCCGAAGGGCGGCCGGCTCCAGCTTCGCTGCAGAACCCGGCGGGTCGCCCGAAATGCCATGGTGGGTCGCGCGTACAGTCGGGCGCCTGACTTGAGGAGGTGGGTCATCTCCGCGTTCGAAGAACTGCAGGCGTTCGGATGTCTGGGTACTGAGTGCCTGGCATTGATCAGCAAGCTGGTCCGCGAAGAAGTTTCGCGTTTCCCGGCGCTCGCGCCGTCCGCCGGCTGGCAGCCAGCGGACCAGGAAGACCTGGTCGGGGAATTCCTGGCCGATCGACTGGAGAAAGTCACGGCGAACCTGCTCGCCTTGGCCACCGACGACGCCTCCATGGGCCGGCTTTTGCGGATGTCGATCCGCAACTGGCTGGTCGATCAGGCTCGCCAGACCGCTGTCGGCGCAATCCGGCGCTCGGTCGAGAAAGTGCTGGCGGCCGACAGCACCTTCGAGAAGGTGCCACCACGCGAACCGGGCGCGGGCCGGTGGCGGCTGGCCAACTCGGGAGCGATGCCCTGGTCGGGCTCGGCCGCCGACCTGCTGGCGGCCGCTCGAGCCGTACCGAATGTGAGGATTCCGCCGTGGAGCAGTGCCACGCGCCGCCCGCCGATGGCCGACGGGCCTTCGATCGCGGCGGTGATCCGGGCGGTGCTGACCAAGGCCGCGGGTGCCATCGAGGTCGCCCAGCTGGTCAATGTCTTCGTCGCTCGCTTCCCGGCGGCGCTCGACCCCGCCACGCAGCCTCTGCCGGACGCCGCCGAGCACGACATCCCCGACCGGGACACGGCCGCCCCGGAGGAGCAGGTCGTCGCGTTCGAGGAGGAGATCGACGCTGCCGCGGACGCCACGGGCATCGTCGCGATGCTCTCGCCCGAGGAGCGCGCCATCGTGCGGCGCATCGACGACGTCTCGGCGATCCAGGAACTCCTCGGCTGCGGCCGCAGCCAGGCCTACCACCGCGTCAGACGGGTAAAGGAGAAACTGGGACACCTCGTCGGCGAAAGCGAAGACGTGCGTGCGGTGGCGCTGGAGGTGATCCGGCTGTGTGGTGGTCCATTGAGCGAGGAATGATCGGCTGCCTGCCCGGACGCCTTCCGGGTTGTGACGTCAGGTCCAGATGGCGACCCACTCGGTCGAGTGATACGGGAGGACACCATGAGTGACCCTGACGTGCCACAGAGGTTTCTCGAACTTGCCAAGCGGGCTGGGCGACCCGCGCTGACCAGCGCGGGACTGCGAGCGCGATTCGGCGAGGCAGGTGAGGAGGAGATCCGCGTCGGCCAGGTGTGGCGGGCGCGATGGGAGAAGGTCAGCATCCTCGTGTTGGTCTTGGCCGTCGAAGCCCGGGAAGTCCTGGTTTCGCCGGTGACCATCGACCCACCGGCCGAAGACCGCGATTGCCTGGTGGTGGGCGGCTCGTCCACCGCGTTCGGAGTCGATGCGACGGTATGGGCCACCTTGTCCGCGCTGATGCCCATACGCGTGCTGGACCGAGTGCTCGACGTCTGGTCCAGCGAGGTGGTCGGCTGGTGCACGGACCTGGCTCAGAGGCGATCGACACTGGCGCCGCCCGGGACCTGGCTCGGGCGCGGGGGAGAGTCGGAACTCGATCCGGTCGCGTCCTTGCGGGCGGAACTTGCCGACGAGATGGATTCGCTCCGGCGAGCTCCCGGGCTGCCCGAAGAGGCTGCGGGGACGCCGACGCCGAGCCTGAGGTCGCTGCTAGGCGGGGGAGTCGACCTTCCGTCGCTGGGTTCTTCGCTGGGAATGCGTCAGTCGGAGGTGATGAGGCTGCTCAGGGGCAAGATCCCGCTAAGACCCGACCAGATTGCGACGATCGCACGGGTGACCGGAGTGGAATCGGCGGAGATCTCCCGGACGGTACGGCCCCTGCCTGCGGAACTCGTCGCTGTCGCCGAGCACCCTCGATGGCGGCACGTCTGGCACGAGCGGGCTCGGCGAGAACGCATCAGCGAAACCGAGGCCCGGCTGTCCGGTGCTTACGGCGCCTTCGCCCTGGCCGCGAGGGAAACCGGCGGCAGTGCCCCGAACTGGGACGAGCGGCTTCGACGCTATCTGTCCGGCGAGCAGACTGGCCGGGGCGGCGCGTGATGCGGGGCCGGTTCGCGGAAGAGGCCGCCGCTCAGGCCGAGGCCATGATCGCCGTGGTCGAACGGCGCCATCCCGGTGCACTGGCCGCGCTACGGGAGGGGCCGCTGGACGAGCTCCGGACGTGGCGGGACATCGTCGTCGAGCTGGTTCCCGAAGGACACGGCGGTGGACGGTGCTCGGTCGCCGGGAACTACCGGGACGAGACCGAGCCGCCGACCTTGGTGGTGGGCGAGTCGCGGTCCCGGCGCCGCCGAGGCTTCACCGGGCTCCACGAGCTGGGTCACCACCTTCAGCAGACGGACCCGGAGCTGGGGCGACGCCTGTTCGACTACCAGGACTCCGAAGCGTTCGAAGACGCCGCGTGCGACGCCTTCGCCGCGCGGGTTCTCCTGCCAGACGAACAGGTAAAGGACCTCATCGATCCACGAGGCCCGACGGCTCCCGCCGTCGTCGAGCTGTTCCACCACTCGCAGGCATCTCGCGAGGCGTGCTGTGTCCGTGCCGCCGAGCACCTGACCGGTGGTGGCGTTGTTGTTCTTCTCGACGCAGGCGGCTCGGTGATCTTCGCGGCCCCGCGAGGGATGTTGCCGCCCGCGAAGGGCTCCGATCAGGCGGCGACGCCGTTGATCGCCGCAGCCCTGCGCGCCTCGGCCACCGTCGAACGGGACAGCACCTTCATCGCGTTCAAGAACAACAGCACCAGCGACACCCTGTACGGGCAGGCGGCGTGGTGCGACGAAGACTACTTGGTCGCGGTGCTCGTCCCGGACAACGCCGCGTGGCGGCCGTTCGCGCCGCCGCGGCCGAACACGTCTCGCTCCCGGTTCGGTTCGTGGTGGACGTGTGAAATCGAGACCTGCGGCGAATCTTTCAAGATCACGGAGGTAGCCTGCCCGAAGTGCGGTACACCTCGGTGTCCGAACGATCACTGTGGGTGCACTACAGCCCGTCAGCAGGAAGATCGCCAGTGCAACACCTGCTACCTCACGTACCCGCCGGCACGGTTCAAAGGCGACAGCCCGACCTGCAAGACCTGTGTCGAGGACGCCGGCTAGCAGGCCGGACCTGGGTCGGCGTACGGGCATCCGGACGATCTCCGAGGTGCGACGTCAGTCATGGGTGAGTCGCCGAACGGCGACTCACCCAGCCCCCGACTGGGTGTCACGGCGTCCCGGCGCCCAACCCCGAGGTAGTAAACCGATGAGTTACACCGAAGAAGTCCTCGACGAAGTCCGTAGCAAGGCCGATGCGCACAAGGAGCCCTTGGCCGAAGCGCGGATCCGGCTGGACCTGGTCCGGTCCGTGGCCGGGACGTTCCCCGGAACGGTCCGGACCTACCGCAGCGGCTCGCTGCCGCAGCACACCTTCATCCACCCGGTCGGTGACGGCGACGGCGGAGTCGTGCTCGACCGCCGCGTCTACCCGAAGCTCGGCCCCGACGGCGACGGCGAAACGCCCTCCGAGATCGCCGGCGAGCTCTGCGCGCTGCTCGGCCCCGCCGTGCGCGAGATCTACCCGAAGGCCCGCTGCAGCACCTCGAAGCGCGGCCCGAAGCTCTCGTTCGGCCAGCCCATCGACGGCCAGGACCCCACCGTGGACATGGTCGTCGCGCTGACCCGCAAGACCGGCGCGGGCCTGTGGATCCCGAACCTCAAGACCAATACATGGGAGGCGTCCGACCCCGAACGGCACGTCGAACTGTTCACCTCCGGCAGCCAGTCGCTGCGCCGGACCCGCCGCCGCGTCGTCCGGCTGCTGAAGGCGTGGAACAAGCAGTACAACCAGCCTGGCTTCTCCTCCCACAACCTCACGGTCTGGGCCTGGGAGTTCATCAAGCCGAAAATGGGCATGGCGACGGCGTTGAACGCGGTACTGACCAACGCCGCGGCTCGGGTCGAAGCCGGCCGCGCGACGCCCGATCCGGCGGGCGTCTCGCCCAACGTGAAGCTGCTGGTCTCGCGTGACATCGCGGCCAAGCGGCTCCGGACGGCCGCCGACGGGCTCGCTGAAGCCCTGGAGCACGACGACGACCGTGAAGCCGTGCTCACCGCCTTGTCCGGGGTCTTCTTCAAGTACGTCGAGAACCCGTCGCCCAGCGGTCTGGCGGGCAAGGTCGCGGCCCTGCGGCGGAACATCCCGGTGGCCACGGCCACCCTCGGTCTCGGCGGCCCGTCGACCCTGATCCGGCCGACCCGGGCCTACGGCGCCGCGGAGCCCCGGGAGTGAGGAACGCGCCAGCGTGGCGAGCGCCGGCTTGGTACGCCAAGCCGGCGCCCCGGCTCCTGTTCCAGCACCGGCTCGCCGCGTGTGACCTCCCGGTGCACGTGGTGCGGCCGCCGAGACGTCTCCGCGGCGGCTTCGCCGTCGCCGTCCGGCTCGACCTCCCTGATCTGCCCGTCCAGACGGTCACGGTGGTCTTCGGTCGCGCGGCCCCCAACGTCCCGCACGTCTATGCGGACGTGGCGTCGGACTCCCCGCACCGATACCCCGACGGGTCGCTCTGCATGTGGTACCCCGGCGACCCGGCCGAGCAACGCTGGACTCGTGCGGACGGCCCCGTGGCGCTGCTTGGGCACGTTGTCGCTCATCTGCTGCGTGAGCAGTGGTGGCAGCGCACCGGCGAATGGCCCGGCGAAGAAGCCGCGCACCTACCCACCGCCGGAGTCGGCGAGACCGGCACAGAGGCTGCATGACCGATAATGGCGTCGTGACGAACCCCGTCATCGTGACCACCACGACGGTGACCGCACCGAGCGGAGGAATTCCTGCGGCCGGCGACACCAGTGTGCTCGTGGCCGCGGTGGTGTCCGGAGCCTTCCTCGCGGCTCTCATCACCGCGGCGATCACGATCTGGCTCGCGCGCAGGAAAACGCGGGAGGAGGAACGCAACCGGCTCCGGGCGGCGTTCGCTGAAGCGTTCGCGGCGTACCAGGCCTACAAGGAGTTCCCCTACGCCATCCGGCGACGTCGCGTCGACGCACCCGGCGAAGAACGGGTCAGGCTGTCCGAGGCGCTGCGCTCGGTACAAGCGGACCTCGCGTATCACTCGGCCTGGATCGTCATCGAATCCGAACAGGTCGGCAAGGCCTTCGCGGAGCTAATCAAGCAGGTCCGCGCGACCGCCGGGACGGCCATGCACGAAGCGTGGAACGCGCCGGCAAACAACACGGACAGCGCGATGAACATCCCTCCGTCGCTCGTCGACCTCGGGGAGCTGACGAACCACGAAACCGTCTACATCGACGCGGTCCGTGCTCACCTCCGACGGCTTGCTCCGTGGTGGTCGAGATGACAAACCGCTTCGTCGGGCGTTCGAACTCAGCTGGTGGGAAGCACCTCAGGCCTGCGCAGGCGGGTGTTCGCGACTCTGCTGAAGGCCAGGGATAAGGCTGGCGGCGTCTTCACCGGGGAAGACTTGATGCACGAGATCGACCAGGTCGGCGAACACTTCGCCGCCCACGGCGCGATTCCGTTCGCCCGGACAACGCAAGGCCGGCCGGTCAACTTCCAGGCCAGCTCGTCGGAGCGCGGCCGTGACAGGCCGCGAGGTACGCCGACGCGGTGTTCATCGCCCAGCAACGGAGCTGGCACTGCTGCCAGTGGGTGTTGCGTTTCCGGTCGCCGGTGCGACACCTGTAGGTGATCGAACCGACTGAGCCCGGGTCGCCGCGGCGTCCGGTGTTGACGCCGATCCCGCGGTGGGTGATCGCCGCCGGACTGCCGATGATGATCGTAGTCGCGGTTGCCGCGGTCTGGCTGCTGCTGGGGATGCGGGTCGACGGCGACAGGCTCGACGCCATCCGGACCGGCGGCACGCTCGGCGTCGGTCTCGGCGGGGTGGTGGCGCTGTGGCTGGCGGTCCGGCGGCAACGGTCGACCGAGCTCGACGTGCTCCAGAAGTACGAGATTCACCGGCTGGCGGAACGCACCGCGCAGGACGCTCGGGACGACTTCATCGACCGGCGGATCACCGAGCAGTACACCAAGGCCGTCGAGCAGCTGGGTCAGAGCGCGCCGGTCCGGCTCGGCGGCCTGTACGCCCTGGAACGCCTGGCGCAGAACAACCCCGGCCAGCGGCAGACCATCGTGAACGTCCTCTGCGCGTATCTGCGGATGCCGTTCACGCCGCCGGTTCGCCCGGCCGAGACCTTCGACGTGACCCTGCGCCGGGAGCCCTCGGTGCGGCCGGGCAAGGCCGCACCGAGGGCATCGATCTGCGTCATCAGGAGCTGCAGGTTCGGCTGGCGGCTCAGCGAATCCTGGCCGACCACTTGATCACCGAGGACAGCGAGAAGCGGTGGGCGGACATCGATCTGGACCTTACCGGTGCCACGCTCGTCGACTTCGACTTCCACGACCGACGGGTGCGTGAAGCCAAGTTCGCCGACGCGACGTTCATCGGTGACGCCGATTTCTCGAACACGGCGTTCGACGGCAAAGCCACGTTCAGCCGAGCGCAGTTCACCGGCCGGGCTGAATTCTCCAACGCAGTGTTCGCCGCGGCTGCGTGGTTCTTCAAGACGTGGTTTCTCGGGAGCGGCAACTTCCGGCTCACCTCCTTTCGGTACCTTCGCTTCGAAGGCGTGAGAGTGGACGGTCCTCTCGCCTTCGAAGAGGCGAAACTTGGGATGGCTTGGTTCGGAAGCGCTTGCTTTTTCCAGGCCGTGAACTTCGCGAACGCGTCGTTCGATGACGGCGACAACGATCTTTACCGCGGAGCCGCCCGGTTCCTGGCGTCGGTGGCGCTGGTTCCTGCGAACGATGCCAGCCGCTGGCCTCCCGGTTGGACGATCGATCGCTGTGGTGACCCGATCGACTTCCCGGACTTCCCAGGAGAATGGCGAAATCTGCGCTTCGACAAGACGGAAGCTACGCCCGCGCCGCCAGCGAGTTGAGCAGCTCGGTGGTCGCCGCGCGGTCTCGGGCAGCTCGGCACGACCACAAGGATCTTTTGCTTCCCGTCGGACAGTAGGCAGAGGAAGCTCGGGTTCGAGCTGCCGGTCAGTACGGCCAGCCGGACACGTTCAACCGGATGCTGTAGGGGCCGAAGTCGCCGCTGTCACCTCCGGAGGGCGGTGTCCCGAAGGTGATGAAGAGCGTCCTGCCGTCCGGGCCGCCGAACGCCACACGAACACGGCGCGGGTGCCTGTGGGGTTCCAGAAGTCGGTTCGTGGATCTGACCTGCGGTGGCGGGCGCGTTCAATGGGCAGAGCATGATCGCCAGCCATGGCGCTGCGTTTGCTCTACCTGATCTTCCTCCGGCTGGTGAGCGTGCTGGTGTTGCTTGGGCGCTCGTCGGCGTCGAAGGACGTCGAGCTGCTCGTGTTACGCCACGAGGTGGCCGTGCTGCGCCGAGGCAACCCGAAACGTCGCCTGAACTGGGCTGACCGGGCTGTTCTCGCTGCGCTGGTTCGGCTGCTGCCCACCGGGCTGCGGGCGCACCGGTTGGTCACCCCGGGCACGATCCTGCGCTGGCACCGGCGCCTGGTCGCCGGGAAGTGGACCTACCCATACCGAGCCGGCCGTCCGCCCGTCGACGAGGCGCTCACCGAGCTGATCGAACGGATGGCCAGGGAGAATCACCACTGGGGGTACAAGTGGATTCAGGGTGAGCTGTTCAAGCTTGGTCACCGGGTCGGTTCCTCGACGATTCGGCGGATCCTGAAGCGTGCGCGGATACCACCCGCGCCGGACCGGCAGAACAACACGACCTGGCGGCAGTTCTTGCGCACGCAGGCGGCGACGGTGCTGGCGTGCGACTTCTTTCACGTCGACTGCGCGTTCACCCTGAAGCGGATCTACGTGTTCTTCGTGCTGGAGGTCGGCAGCCGCTACGTCCACATCCTGGGAATGACCTCGAATCCGGACGGCGTGTGGACTACGCAGCAGATCCGCAACCTGGTGATGGATCTCGGCGGTCGAGTCGGCGAGTTCAGGTTTCTTGTCCGCGATCGGGCTGGTCAGTTCGCGGCCTCGTTCGACACTGTCCTGGCCGACGTTGGCGTCGAGACGGTAAAGATCCCTCCGCGCTGCCCGCGGGCGAACTGCTACGCCGAGCGGTTCGTGCTAACAGTCAGGACCGAGCTGACCGATCGCATGTTGATCGTGGGCGAGCGGCATCTGCGCGCCGCGCTCGCTGAGTACCTCCGGCACTACAACGGTCGACGGCCGCACCGGTCCCGCGAGCTTCGACCACCCCGCCCGACCTATCCCATGGCGAACCTCGGCTCTCAGCGGATCAAGCGACAGCGACTCCTCGGAGGCCTGATCAGCGAGTACGAACGGGCCGCGTAAAGCTACTGGTCAGGGCCGGTGTCTGACTTTTGGAACCCCACAGGTCAACGAGTGCGAACGGGATGCGTAATTCGCTGGTCAGCGCCGGTGAGCGAATTTTGGAACCCCACAGGCCTGTCAAAGGAGCCCGACCTGGCGGAGGGTTTCCTCGCCCGAGGCGTCCTTGACGGTGTGACCGTGTTCCAGGCTCTTCAACGTCAGGACACCCTGGCGGACGCCGTCGGCGTGGAACGTCGACCAGTTGCGGCACTCCGGGCAAATGCGACCGGTGATGAAGGGACGCAGCAAATGCAACCGGTGGCGGGTGTCTTTCAGGTAGAGACTGTCCACCTCCACGTCGGGCTCGCGGTAGGTCATCGTCCGCGTCGGCACAACGGGATGATCGCCCATCAGTTCGCGATAACTGATCGCGGCTTCCTGGCGGATGCTGTCCCACCTGACCGCAGTGACGTGGATGAGCGAGAGGTCGGACAGGAACTTCGCAGCCGCTAGTAAAGCGCGGAGATCGGCTGTAGCGGACTTGGTCGCCTGCGGCAGGTCGGTCGAATCGACCTTCCGTAGGTGTGAGTCGTCGTTGCGGCGGTCGTTGAGCCTCTTGCGGGCCGCGGCGACCTCGTTGCTCGCAAGGAGCGAGCGGAGGTCGCTCAACGGGTGCGCCTTCGGGAGGTTCCGGAAGGCTTTGCCGTCTCGCACCTCTTCCAGGATCGCGGACCAGTCGCCGAAGCCCAAGCCTTTCCCTTTGGCGAGGGAGGCCTGGACCGTGCTGCGATACCCGACGTTGACGTTCGCTGTCCTGGCGAGAGCCAGGGTTAGGTTAGCGGTGTAGCACAGAAGGACTTCAGCGGCTTGCAGGATCGCGTCGTAGGCGTCCCTGGAAGGGCCTGCGCTGAGTTCCGCTTCCACGATTCGCCAGCGGTAAGCGACCGGGTAGGGGAATCGGGTTCGGACGATGTGGTCCTGGTCGGTGATGTTCGACGCGGCTTCCAGCCGAAGTCGTGAGTTGCGTCCGTGCTCCACGAGCCGTGCCCGGGCCGCTTCGAAGTCTTCGTTGTCGGGGAATGCGGCCTCCAGGACGGCTGCGGCTTCCACTCGCCACGCTTCGAAGCTCCGTTCGGCATCGGCCAGGTCGGACAAGGCGGCGCTCAAGGATTCGTCGGGTCTTGGCAGTGGCAGCCCTCGGAGAGTTTGTCGGTTTAGCGTGCCTACCGCGCCGCTGGGTGCATCAAGCAGTTCACGGGCTAGCTCTGAACGCAGGTACTGGACGAGCAGCGAGCGTTGAGACCCGTCGAAGTCCGCTTTCGGGCGCAACACGGCGACGCCATTGGTGGCGACCGCGGGCAAATCCTCCTCGGCGACTTCGGCCAAGATCAGTTTCTGCCCCGCCATCGTGATGGCCCTGACGACGATGTCGCCCGCCTGAAGTTGCCTGGCCGACGGTACTTTGGCCCACTCGGTGTCTTCGTCCGGGAAGGCGATGGTGCCGTCTCGCTTGATCTCACGGCCACCGATGACCCTGATCGCTCCGGGAATGTCGGCAGTGCACTTGTGTGCTCGGTCGGTGGTGAGGTTGAAACCCGATGGCTGGACCTCGAAGATTTCGTCTAGCGTTCCCGCGCCACCAAACACGGTCAGGGAGTCGCGTCGGGCTTTCAAGCGTGGGGCGTGGCGGGCAAAAGCCAACGATTCCCCGGGGGCTGGCACCTCTGGTAATACATAGCCGAAGGCACCCTGCCCGCTTTTTCTCGCGAGCAATCTACCAAAGTCGTCGAGCACGGCCACGCTGTCGTCGGCGGCGGAGCATTCGAAGATTCGCAGCGGTCGCCTCTCGCCCTCGACCCTGGGGCTGAGGAAGACGGTCGCGACGACGACCCGGTGGTTGAGACCCGGTAGGAGGCCTCGAGAGTACTGGACGAGAACCGGTTGCCAGTCGCGCCCGAGTTGCTCCCTGAACGGTTCGGATTCGATCGAAACCAGGCTCGTCGCCGGGATCACGGCTGCGAGCAACGCGCTGGAAGTCGGCGGTGTGCACTTCAAGAGCATGAGCTCGTGCTCGTACCGGCTCACCTCACCCGTACGACGGCGTTCACTGCGGCCCCACGGTGGGAGAAGAAGCACGGGTCCTTTGCTCAGGGCGCCGGTCACCGCTCCGGGAAGGTTGGCTGCCGTCGCCACTTCATTCATCGGCCAGGTTTGAGGTAAGTCGTCCCAAGCCGGCCCCAGCTCGTCGTCCGCGAGTCGCAAGGCGGCGGGCGGGGCCTTGGTGATGTTTCTGAATGCCCGGTCGACCAGGGTGAAGTAGAGCGGCGGTGTACGACTTCCGGGTGGGTGATTCGTGGCTCCGCTTGACACAGTGATCAAGCATACGGGAGGCACGGCGTCGGAGACGGACGACGTGGGTTCGCTTGCTGGTCCTCAGGCGGGGCGGCCCGATCGTGGTGATATCGGATCCCGCACACTTGCCGCTCGGCCGGGTTTGATGTGGAGGTGGCGGTGGCTCGCAGGTCATCTCACGACCACCTTGGCGAGGCGGTCGGCAGCGCGCTCCGGGCGCGAGATCTGGAACGTGCTCCAGGCCTGGCGGATGCGCGATTGAGGTGGTCGTTGCGGTCCGACGGCGTGATTGCAGGGTATCCGCCGCCAGGTTGCTCGTCTGCGAAGGTCGATGACCGCTTCAGTGCTGAGCGGCCGCGCTCGGACTTGGTCTTCCGGCAGGACGCGCCTGTGGCGAGCAGGCACATCGGATGCAGTGGCTCGGCGAGGTTTCCGCACTGCAGGAAAGCCTGCGCCACATCACGAACAAGAAGCAGCAAGCCGAACGTCTCCGACAACGCGCTGAGCGCTATGGAACCGGCGCCGAGGCGCTCTGTTGAGGATTCAAGCGCACACGACGCCTTGCAGGACTATTGAACGACACGAGAGGTGCATCGCCTTCGCTCTCGGCGATTGATGTGCTGTGCGATCCGTACCTCGTCCTGCGACTATGTCGTCGTTACGGCCGGTCGGCCAGTACTTTGGCGAGCTCTACACCCAACGTCGGGAGAACCTCGGTGTACAACGTTTCCTGCTCGCATCCCTCGCCCGTGGTGGCGATCGCCGCAGCCAGCTCACGAAGGTCAGGTGCACAGCTCGCAGACAACGACGCGGCTAGGACCCGGCCTCGGTGCAGTTGGTCAGGAGTTTGCTCACGCTTCACACCTTGCTGCCAAAGCCGTGTCGACATGCCGACTGCGCGGATCGGTCGGCCGACGCGGGCACCCACGTCCGTGATGATCCTGATCCCGTCGGCGTCGAGGTCGCCCCACGCGGCCAGAGGAAGGTCCAGCGAGCGTAGGAACCGGACGACACCGTCCCGAACGTAGCCTTGACCCCACACGCATAACCAGCGTTCGGAGACCTCCGGCAGCTCACAGACTCGTTCGAACGCTTCAAGGTTCTCGATCAGCAGGATCCCGTGCGCTGCGCACGTCGTATAGCCCAGCGTGCGCAGTCCTTGGGCAGGCACGCTCAGCCACGGCCGGCACGCGGCCGCGTCTGCGATCGTGCCCTCTGCCACCCAGGTCAGCGGGCCTCGCAGCCGTACCTCGGTGTCGGCTTCGTCGACGGCTTGTTCGAACTGCCGCTGGATCAAGTTCGTGAAGGCCAGCTGCCTGGGCAGCGTCCAGCGCTTGGTGTTGCGCCAGGCTTGCCCGGCCAGTTCCTTCGCGGACACCCGCTCACTGGCTGCGGACTTGCGGAACCACAGCACTGCCGCGCGGAGGGCGGCTTCGTAAACCGGCCATTTCGACGTTCCGGCGGCTGATCCGGCCGGCACTCGCAGGACTGGTTGGGGCGGTGCGGCGGCCAGCACCCGGTGTTCGGCTGCCAAGTCCGGGCACGACGCGGTCAACGCGACGAGTTCGGCGTGCACGGCCAGGGCTTCTGCTGCCCGTCGAGCGCGCTCCGACTGCCGCTCTGCCCGTCGATCGGCCAGCACACCCCCGGACAGAGCCGCCAGCGTTTCGCGGAGGCTGATTCCGTCGGTGACACGGCGGCGCAGCTCGCGGTCCAGCCGTTCGAGTGTCACCCGTTTCCGGCCAACGTCTGTGACCTTCCAGCCGAGCAGCCAGCGGAGCGTGTCCTGCTCTCCGGGTTCGAGCTCGGACAGGTCAAGCACAACCGAGACGGCGCCGCCGTCTGCTTCGACGCGTTCGCGAACAGTGGTCCGCAGCCAAGCCCAGTCGTCGCCGGACAAGGCGGCTGGGACGGTCAACGGAGGTTCTCCAAGTCGTGTTCGAGCATGCGGTGTTCTGTGTGACCATCCCAGATGCTGCGGACGGCGAGAACGCCGGGCAGCCCGTCTTCGGCGATCAAGTGGTAGATCGACAGACCGTTCAGCTCGGCGTAGAGCCCCTGTTCGGATTCGCTGGTCGCGACGAGGTCGAGGTCCAGCCTGCTGATGAGGTCGAAAAGCGCACCGCGGTTCTCGGCGTCGACGCCGGCGAAGACTTCGTCGAGCAGGATGAGCCGGGGACAACCGCTGACGCTGCGGTCGCGCTCCTCGACGCGGATCCGGCTGGCTTCACAGTGCGTCGCCGCGGCAGCGAACAACGGCATGTGCAGAGCGACGGCCTTCTCCCCGCCGGACATCTGCCCGTAGGCTCGCCGGTCCACCTTCGCCCAGACTGACTCGTCACGATGCCGGAACTGCAGGATAAATTTGTACCAGCGACGGTAGTCGAGCAGCTCGGCCAGCTGTCGGCGCCATGGCACCACCGTGGCCCGGCCCCGGGCCACAACGATCCTCCGCCGGAAGAACTCGGCAAGCCGTTCGCGTTCGCTGGGAAAGAGCGTGCCCTCCCGTTTCCTCAGCAGCTCGAGCATGTTCGGCGGCATCTCGCATTCCGGATCCGCTGTCCGGTGCACCTTGAACTTGATGCCCGAGGACGTCGGGTGGCCGTCCATGAGGTCGTTGGCACGGTCGAGCAGATCCTTCGCACTGTCGATCCGTCGCCCGACCTCCAGTCGCACTTCGTCGGACAGGAACTTCTCGAACAGTTCGGATTCGTCGCGCTCCAGCAGCTGAGCGGCCTCCTTGATCTCGTGATCCATGCTCGCCAGTGCTTCGGCAAGTGGGCGTTCCCGGCTGTTGCGGGTCCCGGTCACGAGCAGGATCCGCGACTCGACCCGTTCACGCAGGACAATCAGCCGGTCGAGCGATTCTTCGGCCTCCTGTCGGCGATCAGCCAGCTTGGTCTGTGCATCGTCGAGTTGTTGTTGGTGGAAAGCCCGTTTCCCCTGGGTCGTGACCGCGGCCGCCCAGGTGCGCAGGAGCTTGAGCTGGTCCTCCCTGAGGGGACTGCTGCCGATCGAGGGGAGTTCCTGACCTGCGAACACCGGGTGGCTGATCAGCAGTCCGAGGCGGTGGACGTCCGCGAGCACGTCCGCCGACTCCGCCACCAGCGCAGTCTTGGCTGCGAGAGCCTCTTCGGCCTTCGCGAACTCAGCGCCCAGACGCCCGACCTCGCCGGTCTGTTCGGCTTCCCCTCGGGTGTGCTTTTCCACTAGTTCACCCTGAGCCTGAAGGTCTGCTAGGTTCGCCTGCAGTTCAGCTTCCATCTCCTTGTACGGGACGCCCATGCGCTCCTGGAGACCTGCGTAGTCTTCGCGTGCCAGGCGCGCGCTTTCCTCGCTCTCCTCCGCGGACGTGCTCTGCTGCTCGGCGCGTTCGGCCGCCGCGTCCGCTTCGGCGGCGGCTGTCCGAGCCTGAGCGGTCAACCGGGCGGCGGTCGCTGCGGCATTGAGCCAGTCTTCTGCGCTCGCCCGGAAACGGTCGACCGCAGCGCGGTACGACGGCAGA
The DNA here is from genome assembly GCF_053600695.1 of Amycolatopsis sp. NPDC005003. Classification (NCBI taxonomy): domain Bacteria; kingdom Bacillati; phylum Actinomycetota; class Actinomycetes; order Pseudonocardiales; family Pseudonocardiaceae; genus Amycolatopsis; species Amycolatopsis sp. NPDC005003. The sequence goes on from NZ_JBSGAI010000006.1 coordinate 202,670, forward strand.
CGGTCGGCAGCGTCGGGCAGTGCGGCCAGGGCCAACGCGGTGGCTTTGGTCTCCGCGGCCTCCTCGCTCGTTTCCCTGGCCTTCGCCTCTTCGAGCTGTCGTCCGGTCAGCCTCGTCCGCTCGGCTCTGACCAGTTCTTTGGTGACGGCGACCTGCGAGTCGGCTGTGCTGAGGTCGTCGCCGGGAGGAACGTCCTCGACCTCCTGGTCCAGTGCGGCTTCATTCCCGTCGCAGCAAGCCAGCTCGATGTCGGTGTGGTCGATCAGCGCGCTGATCTTCCCACTGCAGGAACGAATCGAGCTGGTTGAGGCTTCGACCGCCCCACCTGCGGTCCGACGCGGAGCCAGCCCCCAGACCGACTCGGTCATGGTCGCGGAGTCCGCGGCCAGTGTGTCCGCGGTGTCGGCCACGTTCCTGGCGAGTTCGGCGACCGGCAGTTCGACGGCCGGCCAGTCGTGATCCACGAGCGCCGGGACGTTCTTCGCGGCAATGAGAACCTTGGCGCCGTCGGAAGTGAAAGCCGCCGAAGCGTCCCGTAGTCCCTTCACCTGCGCGCCCAGCTCCCGAAGTGCCACCGCGAGCGCTTCGTCGGCTGTCCGAACCGCGGTGTCCGGGGGAACGCCCGCTCGTTCTGCCTCGACGGCTTCGATCGACGCCTTGACGCCGTCCAGGACACCGGTCACGTCGAGACGCTGCTCCTCGAGCCTGGCGAGCTGATCTTCCAGCTCGGCCATTCTGCGCTGCCGTTGCGCCTCCCGGCTCGCGGCGCCGATCAAATCGGCATGGGACTTGCGGAAGGCTCCGTGCAGGCTCCCCGCGGCCCACGTGCCGTCCCACCCGACTACCAGGCCGTCACCAGCGGCTGACGCGGTGCCGGCGAGCTCGATCCGGTCCAGCAGATCGGCGATGACGGACGTCGGCACGGGTGCCTCGGGTGCCGGGTCCGGTCGCAATGCGAGGGACAACGGAGTGGCTGCCAGGGCAGCTCCGAGAACCAGCTGGGTGTCCAAGAGCGGGTGGCCGCCGGGACCGTTCGTCAGGGATCCATCAGGGGACACCCAGGCATCCGCCAAGCCAGAGCCGACTAGCGCGGCCTCGAGCAGCGCCCGGTCCGCGGCGGAGCGCTCCGCTCCCACGAAGTCGACGAGCAGGTAGAACGGTGCGCCGGGACGGTCGTCGCGGGTATCCAACCGCGTGACCGGCACCTGCGGTGCAGTGACCCCGCCGGCGACGAGGTGGTCGTATTCGTCTTGTACCGTAGTCGTGTTCGCCACAATGGCTTCGAGTTCGGCCTCGACGGTCGATTGCCGACCCGCCAAGGCCAGTGTTCGAGTGCGCGCCGCGGAATCGGCCCAGCGGACGACTGAGCCGCGATCGAGGAAGCGCGCGTCGGGCCTTTCCAACTCTTCGGGCACGGCAGTACCGAGCAGAAGTTCGCGAAGACCGTCGAGCCAGGCGGTGATCGCATCCGCGAATTCAAGCCTGGCAGCCCTGGTCGTCTCCACGAGCGGCCACAACGCGGCGTGTGATTCACCGAGGCGGATGACGCTGTCCGCAAGAGAGCCGGCTCGCTTGCCGAGGTCGGCGACGACCGGGCGCACCCTTGTCAGGGAATTGCGGCTCTGCGAGATCTGGAGACGGCGTGCCGTGGCCGCGGTGCGCATCCAGTCCTGTGCCGCGGCGAGCGGATCCTGGTCCGGCCAAGTCGTCGGGGCCGGCACCCCGGCGACGAGCTGCAGACAGTCCTGCACCCAGGTGGTGAGGACGGCGGTGAACGCGTCGAAGGCTGCCCGTCGCGCGGACTCGGCAGCGGCGTATCGGCTCTCCACGGCCGCAAGCGCTTGTTTCACCTCGGCCGTTGCCTTGATCGCTTTGCGATGGTCGGTGTCCGCGTCGGTGGCTCGCTTCACGAGTCCGATGAGGTTATCGAGCGTCTCCGCTTCACCGCCGGCTTCCTCGCGAAGCCGGGAGATCGCTGACTCGACGTCGGTGGTCGTCAGCTCGGGCTCTGCCAGGTCGTGGACGAGCTCACCCAGCAGGTCAGGAATGGCTCGATAGGCGAGCCCGGGGGCGATTCGGTCTGTCTCGGCTCCCAGTGTGTCTCGGCGCCGGGCGGCGTCTGCGCGCTCAGCGTCGATCTTCTCCGCGTTTGAGCGCAGCCGGCCCGCCGCCGCCACTGCCTCACCGGCATGCCGACGCGCTGTTTTCGCCACGTTCGCGAGCGCAGTGGACTTTTCGAGCAACGGAACGAGCTGGCTTCCCTCTTTGTAGAGTTCGCTGCTCTCGATCCGCTTGATCTCGGCGGTCAGGTCGGTGACGGCTCTCAGCGCCTTCTTTCTTGCGATTTTCGTCTGAGCCAGCTGCTCCTGGGCGTTGTGGTGGGCTTTACGAGCGTCGGACACCGACCTCGTTGCCGCGTCCGATGCCTTTCCGGCGAGCACGACGTCCTGGGCACGGAGCCCGACGAGAATCTCCGAGTAGTTGGCGTAGGCACGAGCCACGGTGGCAAGGGAGTCGCGGGCGACCCGGAGCTTGCGGATCACGTCCTGGTGGCGTTCCAGACGTTCGAAACCGTCGGCCAGCTCGTCGGTCACTGCAGTGCTGACTGGGGGGAGTGCGTCGCGCAGGATATCGCTGAGCTTGCTCTCCGAGAGCTTGTCCGAAAGCTTCGGCTTGCGCAGCTGCAGAAGAATCTCCCGCAACGATTCGAACTGGCGTTCTTCGAGACCGTAGAGGACACGGTTGACTTCCTTGCGGTGTGCGTCCGCCGTCGGGTGCACGGTCCCGGCAGTGCCCAGCGCGGACAAACCGGTGAGTTTCTGATCCAGCTGTGCCTGGGCCAGTGGCTCGTTCCCGGCCGACCCGACTTCGAAGTCGACACCGATCCTCGCGCCGGTGGTGAAGTACCAGCTCGAGGTGACCTTCCGACTCGATCTGGTGGCCTGCATGCCGGCGCCCGCTGTGAAGAACTCCGGCCCGTCTTCGGTCAGTCTCCCGAACTCGACCCAGACGTACCCCCGAGCATTGGACCGGCCGTCGGCCGGCTCGTGATCGAGGAGCCACAGGTACATGCCCCGCTCGCGGCCCCCGAAGGTGGACAGCCGTTCGGGTGCCATGTGGGCATCCAGTACAAAGGGCAGCAGCACCTCGAGCGCCATCGACTTGCCCGAGCCGTTGTTGCCACGAAGCAGGAGACGACCGTCGTGGAAGGTGAACACCTGCTCGTCGTATCGGAAGAGTCCGAGGATTCCGGCGCGCAGCGGTTGCCAGCGACGGCGAGCGGGCAGCGGGACACCGCGCAGGACCGCCGCGGGGAGTTCTCCGGTCACGGGTCCTCCCGGCGGACGGCGACGTTGCTGAAACGGCCGGCGGCGGGCCGGAACTCAAGGCCCAGTTCGTCGACGCGGACCAGGTCGAACGCCTGGAGCACCTGGATCACCTCGGCGGTCAGGTCGGCCGAGCGGTCCTCCCGCCGGTATTTCTTCGCCCAGCCGGGGTGTTCGGCGAGCACCGACTCGAGTTCGCTCCGGATCCGGGCGGTGGACAGCCAGTCAAGGCCGGCTGCTTCTGCGAGGCGGCTGATCACCAGCAGCGCCGCCTGGTGCACGTGCGCGGTCAGTTGTGGGAACCGCAGGTCCGTGGTCTCCGCCGAAGGATCGGTGACGCACCAGCCTTCAGCTCGGCGTTCCAGCAGCAAGCCGGCCTCCGCGCAACGCTTGCGGAACCAGCGTCCGTGCTCCTTGAGACAGTCCTGGTCGAGTTCAACGAGGTCGCCGAGGTAGAGCACCGGGTCGTCCAGCAGCCGGCTCATGAGCGCCTGCCGTCGGCCGGCACCCGGTGCTTCGTCAGGCAGGAGAGCCCCAAGCCGGGCCTCGTCTATGGCGTACAGGGCGTTCGAATCCTGCTGGCGCTCGTAGTTCCCCTGTTCATCCAGCAGTTCGATGACTTCGAGCGCGCACAGCCGTGAGAGCACGTCGATCAACGCGGCACGTTCGTCCCCGTCTCCCGGGACGTAAGTCGTCAGTTCCTCGTCGTTCTCGGTGAGCGAGATGATCCGGCTCGACAAGTCCTGCAGCGAGACCTGGCGACGCGCGAAGTGGCCGAGCGCGGCGGCTGTCACACAGAAGAGCTCGTACCGCCGCCGATCGAACGGCGGGCGGTCGGTGCGGTGGGACCGCAGGGGCCGGGTGAGCACAGCTTCCCCCGGAGCTTTGTGCAACCGCGCCAGACCCCGTCTGGTCTCGACTACGAGTTCCCAGCCTGTGGTTGTGCGGAACCAGCGGCGGAGGTCGGCTTGGTGCTCGCCCACGAGTTCGAAGGCCGGGTGGTCGCGGCTGAGCATCGGCTGCCGGAGCAAAGCGCGGATCGCTCGCGCCTGCTCGGTCCGCTCCTGTTCGGTCGAGATCGTCATGACGTGCGGGTGATCTCCACTTCGTAGTCGAGGAGAGTGAGGTGACCGGCGTGGGAGGTGAGGCGGGCCGCGGCGCCGCCGGGTGGAGGCGTCAAGCTGATTCGCAGCCGACCGTCGACGCTGCGTGCTGTGCGTCGGGCGGTTCCGGGGTCGCGTTTCGCGCGTTGCGCCCGGGAGAGCAACTCCACCAGTATCATCAGCGCGATCGGCTCGAAGGTCGACTCCACCTGGGAGAGCCGGACCCGGCCGAGCGCGACCAGCCGATCGGCGGCGGCATCCGCGGCCAGGTGCCGGTTCCTCGCCGCTTCGGCCAGTAGCCGCTTGGTGTCGGCGTGGTTCGCGGTCCGCGACGCCCGCCGGACCAGCTCGTCGGGTGTGCTGATCGCTCTCAGCTTCAGGGAGTACAGCGCCGATGGCGCGGACCACCAGTCGCGCGAGTACGGAATCGACTCGTCGACGGCTTCGTCGCAGAAGTGCCGTGAGCTGTTGAGCCCGAAACGCCGGTGCCAGACTTCGTGCCCGGCGTCGTCGTTGTCGAGTGCGCGAAACTGCTTCGCAAGCGCAAGCAGATCAGCTGTCCTGCTCGATCGGGCCAGCTGCGCCTCGCGGAGGCGCTCGACGGCTCGCCCGATCCCGAGGACGGCGCGCCGCACGACACGGTGGAGGTGCTCGCCGCCGCCTTCGGCGCCCGGTTCCGGGACGAACCACCGACGGACGCCGTTCAGATGCCGACGTGCCTGGTCAGCCCACGATTCGGTCGCCTCGTCCGAGACAAGCATCTGCTCACCGGACTCCTTCGCGGCGACGGCGAGAGCCGCGACCAACCGAGTCTCGCCGAGAGTGTCCAGCCGGGCCAGTTGCGGGACCACGGAATCGGTCACGGACTGCAGGTTGTCGGTGAACTCGGTGAGGTAGTGGATCGTATCCGCCTTGAAGATGCGGAAGTCGTCCAGCTTGATGCTGCCCGAGTCGACGACCCGGTTCACCTTCTGGAGGAAGGTGGCAGCGTTGCCGGTCAGCGCCTTGAAGGTCCGGTGCAGCTCTTCGACGAGGGTGTAGACCTCGGCGCCATTGGTCTGCTCGGCGGCGAGCTGGGGGATCAGGTCGGTGAGCAGAGCCTGGACTCGCAGGAGCGCGACCTTCTGGAGACCGACCGCGCGACGGAGGCCCTCCTCCATCGTGACGACGGCCTCGTGAGCTGCCTCTCCGCCGCGGCTCACGGTGTACAAGTAGGCCTGCAGCTCGTAGGTTCGCAGATCGGTCGCCCAGGACTCGTCGCGGTCGCGATCGAGGTTGCCCCAGACATGGAGCTGGGCCAGCCGTCGTTCGAGCACTTCGCGGCTCAGAATGAGGGGAGGCTCGAAGGAACGCAGGTCGGAATCGACGTCGTCCAGTGTCAGCGCGGATCTGTACTGCGCGGCCGCGTCGACGAAGACGTCCATGATCGTGCGGTATTCAGGTGCTTCATCGGTCGTGACGTACTTAAAGAGCTTCTGGCGGTCGCCCTCACCACGACGCATAGACTCACTGCCTCCCGATGTCGCGGCCCCCTCCAGCACGGTCAGAGATCAAACCAGCTCGACGCCGACAAGGCGCCGGTCGAGCAGGGCGAATCGCTCGGTCGAGCCCGTGAACCACCCGGATGTCGCAACGATGGGCCCTCGGGTCGATACCTCTCATCGTCGTGCGTGGTGCCGATGATCTCGCCATTAGTCCACAGTGTCGTCGGACGTTGGCGAGGTGTTACGCAAAGCCGAGCTGGATCGGCGGGCGTCGGACGTGCCGGCCCCGCCACCGATCCTCGCGGCCAACGACGATGAACTGTGCGAATGCATCGGCGGTCATCCCTTGACGGTCGCGAGCCTGCGGGAATTGGCCCGGCGGCCCGCGGTCGTCACGGTCGAGGCACGCAGTCTCGACGATCTCCTGTTGCCGCAGGTCGACTGACCAAGTCGTGCCGGTGGCCGGTCACATCAGTTCGAGGCGGAGCCAACATCGCAACGGAGGTGACCCGTGCCGGCGGGAGGGGAGGGGCGACGTGGACAGCACTACGGCGATCTCGGCGGCGGTTGGGTGTCCGAGCATGGGGCAACAGATGATCACCTGCGCTTCGAGCGGCAACCGCAACAGGTTGTGCAAGGCCTCACGCCGGCACGTCCAAGGCGACTCCCGCCCGCGTGTCAGAAACCGGCACCTCAGCGCGTCGAGATTTGGTGGTTCCGGCCCCGCAGCCCGGGGTGCGGTCACTGTTCACGAACACAAGCCTCCCGGCCGCGTGGGTGCGGTCGGTTCCCACGGAGAAACGCGGTCGAAACTGGCGGACAGAACCAACCGCTCCGCGCTGTATCGGCTCTTTGCTCGTATCGATACCTACTTGATGCGGTGAATCCGTAACAAATACAAACGCTTGCGGGGCATAAAATACGCGGTGCGGTGCTGGCCGGGGATTGTCGTACGATATCCCGGATGTTCGCGCACTGGGCATGGGTTGCTGTTCGGCTCAGGCGATTCCACTGCCGCGGCCCGCCGGACGGTGCGTCGTGGGCTGTCCGAGGTCGTCGGATGAGCCGTGCGGCCGAGCCGCGACAGCGGCCTCCAACTGCACGCCATCCGATGCTCGGCGATGAGGTCGGGGGTGCGGGCCAGGCGGGCGATCGTGGTGATTCGGCGAGCTGATCCGGGTCCGGCCGGCGATCGGCAAGCCTGCCGTGTGCCTGCGTGACCACCTTTTCGGCTTCGATCTTTGTGACGAGCTCACGCTAGGTTCATGTATGTCGACGAACGCGAGATGTGACGAACATCACGTTGGATGTCGATGTGGATCACTGAAAACGCCCCGAAGCCGAGCTTCGGGGCGTTGGGGGCAAGCGTCGCGGCAACGACGAACTTGTCCTTGACCTGGGCTTCGGCTGCGGCACGCAGTTGCTGTCCAGGGTGCGATTGGGATCGCACCGCCTCAGTTTACGGTGCCGCGCTAAGAGTCGAGTAAATGATCGAGTTGGACATCGCGGATCTGATCAACCTCAGCTGGTGCACTGGGTGGGTCATGTCGACCGTACGGACTCTGGCTGTGAAGGGCCAGCTCAGGAGCCTTCGTTTGGGACGTTCAAGATCGAGTTTTCGAGGGTGTCGACCATGGAGGGCAAGCAGGGGTGGTTTTGCGCCGTCGACCGGTCAGTTAACGCATGGGATGATGAGTGTCCCTCGGGCTCGCGCGGTGTGCGCTCCCGAGGGTCATACGTATGGGGTCGGCAAACCCCGCGTATGAGCACCTGGAGCACGGCTTCCGGCTGCGGCACGCGGAGTTACCTGGCACGCCGACAGGTGACCAGATCCAGGAGGGCGCGGCATGTCGTCATCGCCATCATCACCGCCCGAAGAACCCTCACGCTCAAACGGCGCCATTGAGGACGACTCCAAGTTCCAGCTAACACTGGCGCATGTACTCACCCTCGCCCTAATGGAAGGATTCGTCGGCTGGATGATTACTAGAGGTTTCAGTCCGGCTGTGGCACTTGCTAGTGCGGCTGGATGTGCAGGAATCGTAGTCGGGATGTGTGCTACTCCTCGCATGGCGCGAAAATTTGCCAAGATCCTTAAGGCAATGAGCTGACTGCTTGGGAACGAATGCCGATCAGACGATGCTGACACTGCCTGCGGAACACCTAGTCGCCAGGACGCCAAGCGAACTTGCGCGGCTACTTCAACGCGTGTTGGCGGCGGCGAACATCAGTGTGACGACGCTGGCTCGTGCGACAGGCATTTCGAGATCCCAGCTATACAATCTGACCGACGACCGTCGGGAATCGTTGCCGCGAGATTCAGAACAGCTTCGAATTTTTCTCGAGGCTTGCGATCTGAGGGCTGACCAGGTCGAGGTTGTGCTTTTGGCTTGGCGTCAGCTTGACCACCAACGCCAAATAGCCAGGAGTCAGCCGCTCGAGTTAGACGGGCGTGGTTCGAGCGGTCCGTTCAGCGCACGTCAAGGCGTCTACGTCCAGCTGCTTGGGCCCGTTCAGTTGTTCGACGGAGAGGTCGCCGTCCCTATCGGTGGGCCAGGCATCAGGGGTGCACTGGCATTACTGGCACTCAAGCCGGGCAAGACTGTGGGGCTCGGCGAGATCATCGACGCGTTGTGGGGCCACGATCCACCGGCGACCGTGCGGACCATCGTGCACGGCAACGTCTCGCACCTGCGGCGAATCCTGCGCGAAATCGACGGGCCGAGCATCGTGACCGCGCCGCCGGGGTACCGGCTGGACATCGAGCCCGACCGGATCGACGTCCACCGGGCGCGCGCGCTGCTGGACCGCGCGGCGGTGGCCACCCCGGAGGTCGCGGCCGGGCTGCTGGCCGAAGCGCTCGGGCTGTGGCAGGGCCCCGCGCTGGGCGGGGTGCCCGAGTCCCTGAAGGCACCCGAGCTGGAGGACCTCCGCCTGGCCGTGCACGGCGCCCGTGTCGACGCCGACCTCGAACTCGGCCGGCACGCGGAGCTGATCGTCGAGCTCAGCCCGATCGTCCGGGCCGACCCGCTGGCCGAGCGGACCGCGGGGCAGCTGATGCGGGCGCTCTACCATGCCGGGCGGCGCGGGGACGCGCTCGAGCTGTACCGGACCGTCTCCCGGGCGACCCTACGCAATCTTGGCGTCGAGCCCGGCGCCGAGCTGCGCTGGCTGCACGAGCGGGTGCTCGAAGATGATCTCCCGGCGCTCGCCGCCGCGGTCGTGTCCATTGAGCCCGCAAAGGCGATTTCGCAGCTGCCCGCGGCGGTGCCCAAGCTGGCCGGGCGCACCGAGGAGCTGGCCTGGCTTGACGGCCTGGTGACCAGGGCCGAGGCCGGGGAAAGCACGGTCGCGGTGGTCAGCGGCACCGCCGGGGTCGGCAAGAGCGCGCTGGTCGTGTGGTGGGCGCACCGGGTTGCGCCGCGTTTCCCGGACGGCGTGTTGTTCGCGTCGCTGCGCGGCTTCGACCCGCACCACCCGCCGCTGGAGCCGGCCGAGCTGCTCACGCAGTTCCTGCTCGGCCTCGGCGTCGAAACCGCGCGGATCCCGGAGCTGCTGCACGAGCGCGTCGCGCTCTACCGGTCATTGATCGCCGGACGGCGGATGCTGGTGCTGCTCGACGACGCCCGCACGGCCGAGCAGGTGCGCCCGCTGCTGCCGCCGAGCGCGCGGACGATGACCGTGGTGACCAGCCGGTCGCGCCTCGACGAGCTCGCCGTGTCGAACGCGGCCAGGCAACGGGTGCTCGGCACGCTCGCGCCCGACGACGCCGTGGCGCTCATCGAGGAGCTCGCCGGGCCGGCGAGCCTCAACCATGCCCTCGCCCGGCTGTGCGGCTACCTCCCGCTGGCGCTGCGGATCGCCGGCGCGCGGCTCTCGGCGAGTCCACATCGGACCGTAGAGGAGCTGGTGGACGAACTGGGCAACGAACGCACCCGGCTGGCAGGGCTGCAGGTCGACGGCGCCGAGGACGGCGTGCGCGCGGCGCTCGACGTCTCCTTCCGCGGCCTGCCCAGCGAAATCGCCGAGACGTTCCTGCAGCTGGGCGCGGTGCCCGGGGTGATGGTCGGGCCGCACCTGGCGGCCGCGGTCGCGCAGATCCCGGTGACCGAGGCCCGCCGCCGGCTGCGCGCGCTGGCCGCCCACAACCTCCTCACCGAGACCGCGCGGGACGTCTTCGTGCCGCATAACCTCGTCTGGGTGTACCTGCGAGAACTCACGGGACGCGAGTTCGATGACAAAGACCACGAGCGGACTTTGAGTGTGACACTTCGCTACTATCAGGCGGTGGCTGACTGGGCGCGGCGCCGACTCGGCCGAGTTACTGACACGCTGGACTATTCCAGTGTGCTCGCCGATGACGCGATGCCGCCGATCGACGGCTTCGCCGAGGCGCAGGACTGGTTCGCGGCCGAGTGGCCCAACCTCCTCGCGGTCCTCGACGCCGCGTACGCGGCGGGCCGCCACGACGACGTGTGGCGGCTGGCCCGGCTCGGGCATAGCTACCGCGTCGCCTGCCCGCTGCTGGATGAGTGGACGCGGATGGTGGATCTTGGCATCGCCGCGGCCGAGGCCGCGGGTGACGTCGCCGGGCAGTGCTGGCTGCGGCTCGCGCGGTGCGAGATCGCGCTGACCTTCGAGCTGCCGGGCTTCGGCCTCGCCGACGCCGAACGGGCGGCCGAGCTGTCCGCCGGGCTCGCCGACGAACGGCTCGCCGCTTCGGTCGACCTGCACCTCGGCCGCGCGCTGAGCCGGCTCGGCGAGCACGACAAGGCCATCGAGCGGCTGGTCAAAGCCGTCGAAGAAGCCCCCGACGTCACGCTGCGCGGGCAGGCGCTCAGCAGCTGCGCCCAGGCGGAGAAACGGGCCGGACGGCTGGCCGACGCGATCGCCCACCAGCTCGACGGCCTGCGCGCGGACCGTGAGTTGGGTGACGACGGCCAGGTCGTCGGCTCGCTGGACAAGCTGGCCGATCTCAGCCTGCGCGCGGGCGACCACGCGGCCGCCGAGCGGTACGTCTGGGAGGCGATCGACCTGGCGATCAGCCGCGAGTTCGTCGCCCGGGAGGGCGCACTGCGGCTGACCCTGGGCCGGGTGCTGCGGGCCAAGGGCGACATCGACGGCGCGCGCGAACAGCTCGCGATGTCGGTGCGCATTTACGAGCGGGCGCACCCGAAGCTCGTCGGCGAGGTACGCGCCGAGCTAGCCGACCTTCGATAGGTCAAGCCTCTGGCGATCGTCCCGAGTGGTTCCGAGCGTCAGCCTACTCACCGAATTGCAGCTCAATGGTGAATGTCAGTGGGTATAGATCAACTGGGTCCTCCTGAACGGGCGAATGTGCAGTTGTTGCCCCAGCTAATCGCGGCCGTCAAGACGACGGGCTCGGGGTGCCATTGCGCCAGACACAGGGGGTGCTGTTGCCGATGACGAGGCGTTGGTTGAGGTTGGCGCGCAGGCTCATGAGGTAGCCGTCGCGGGTGGCGTTGATGAACATGTCGGAGGGTCGGCTGTCGGCGCTGAGCGTCCACCCGTGGCCGGCCCACCAGGTCTTGCGGGCGTCGAAGTAGGCGTTGTTGTTCTGGGTGGTGGGGAGCCCGTTGACCCAGAAGGTGACCCCGAGCAGGACCTGTCCGGTGGGCTTGCCGGCTGAGTCGGTGCAGTTCAGTGGCTGGGGCGGCAGCTCTTCCAGGGTGAAGCCGGGTGGGAACGTGCCGGCGGCGGCTTCGCGGATCTGGTTGGTGGCGGCTGTTTGGGCTTCGGTGAGCGTGGTGGTGGGGTTCATGGGGTGGTTGTCTCCGCATCCGGCGGCGGTGGCCAGCAGGACTGCGAGGGCGAGGAGCCACCGAAGCGTCTTCGGAGCCTCCCTGCGTCCTCGCGTCGCGGTGGTCACGGTGTCGATGCACCTGCGATGACGTTGGCCATTCCTTGCAGGGATTTCGAGTTGGGGTCCCAGTACTCGGTGTGGCCGGTGGCGAAGTCCGAGTCGAAGGGACGCCCTCCGAACCAGCCGGTGGTGGGGTCGGGGCCGAGCGGGTCGACGGGGTCGAGGGCGGGGTTGTCGAAGTTGGTCAGGATCGGGATCGGGTCCATTGCCGATTTGGTGGCGTAGACGTGGTGGTTCATCTGGTCGGGTGGGATGCCGTCGAGGTGCAGGTCGGTCGCGTGCTGGACGCCGACGCCCGGGCTGGCGACCATGACGAGGTTGTCCGAGGGAAGGCCGAGGTCGCGGGCGGTCTGGCCGACGACGGTGGTGCCGTAGCTGTGGCCGATCACGGTCGAGTTGACCGGGATGGGGTCGTGGCTGGCGCCGAGCCCGTCCTGGAAGCGGCGCAGTCCGGGTTCGGCGTGGTCGGCGAAGCTGGTGCTGGCGGCGTCGGGGATGATGCTTTGCGGTGCGTCGTAGCCGGCCCAGGTGATGACCGAGGTCGGGGCCGGGTTGATGATGCTCGCGGTGTGGTTCATCAGGTCGGCGCGCTGGATGTCGGTGGCGAAGCCGTCGAGCCCGGCGAAGGTGCCGGGGACGTAGGTGGCGACGTTCTGGGCGTGGTCGGGGTTGCCGATGGCGATGATGGCGCGTCCGGCGTTGGCGGTGTCGATGCCCAGCAGGAACGCGGGCGGCTGGCCGGGTAGCGGCTGGGTGAGCCGCTCGTTGATCGCTTCGAGGCCTTGGAGCTTTTTGTCCATGGCCTCTGCGTCGCGTTCGAGGTCGAAGTACTCGGTCTGCTCGGTCGGGTCGGACTGATTCAGGGCGTTCATGCGGTTCCGCAGGTCTTCGCGTTGGTGCTGCAGGTCGGTGTACTGCCGGGTGAAGACCGTCCGGTTGGCTTTGTCGCGGACCTCGGCTGGCAGTCCGTCCATGCCGCCGAGCGCGGCGGGCCGGTCGTGGAGGAGGATCGCCTGGCCGGCGGGGGAGAGGCTGGCCCACCACGCTGCGGTCTGTGACGGAGTGGCGTTCGCCGGTGGCTCCGGCAGGGTGAGCCCGGGGTCGACCGCTCCGGCTGCGGCTGCGGCGGCCACGGTTGTTTCGTCGCCGGTGCCGAACTCTCGCCGTCTGCGGCGCGTTTGAGGACGGAGGCGAGGTCCTGGTCGATGTCGTCGGCGGTGCGGAGTGCTTGGGTGATGTCGTCGACGACCTGCTGGAGGGCGCGGGCTCGGTCGCCGTGGTCGAACTCGGGTGGTGGTCGGCTTTCGGGGAAGGTGTCGGTGACCGTGCCGGTGTCGGAGATGCGGTAGCCGTACTTGCGGGCGTATTCCTCGGCGTTGGTCACGGCGCGTTGCACGCCGGTGATGGCGTCGGAGGCCTGGGCGATGGCTTTGCCGACGATGCTGGCCCCGGCGGCGAGCTTGTCGATGCGGGCCATCAGCGCCCGGTGCGCGGACGCTGCCGTGTCGGCGGCGGGCCCGGACCAGCCTTCCACGGGAACCGTTTTGCCGTAGTCGTCGCCGGAATGGACCAGCACTTCGAGCTGACGGCGGATGGCGTTGTAGATCTCGTCGAGCTGGGCGGTGTTCCACCGCTTCACGTCCGACAGTGAGACCATCAGCGCGGCCCCCGGAAAGAACCCGCGCTGGTCAGGTCGTCGCTGCCGGCCTTGTCCGTGGCCTGATACCGGTCGGCGGCAGTGGCCAGGCTTTCGGCCTGTGACTCGGCCTCGACGCACCAGGACTTGAACGCCGTCGTCCACGACTCGCCCATGGCTGGAGCAGCTTCGGCGGTTGTGCCACCCGGCATGGCTGCGGTCAGCCTGCGGACCGGTTCCCCGCAGTCGACCCCTCGCAACTCGCCGACAGCGTCGGCCGCGTGTCTTCGAGCGGTGCGGAGTGCCTCCGGGACCGTCTGAAACCCATGCTGTCCCTCCCCGTAGTGACCTAGTGACGGTAAGCCACAGAGATGCTGAGTGCAATATGCACATCGCATGCAGTGTGGGGTTGACCCGCTTCTGTCCAGCGCTTTCGGATGGTCAGCAAAGTCGGGTTGAACTGGTGGCGTTTCGTGATTCACTACCGGCCGATGTGGCCTGATGCTGCGGATTCCGTTGCTGGCGCTGGGTGTGCCGTATGGAACCTTCGTCGTTGACGGCGTCTGTTCCGAAAGGCTCTCATTCTTGCCAAGCCGCGGTGAGGCTCGTCGGCTATCGCCATTCTGGCACGCCAACCGGTGACGCGGTCGTCATGGCATGAGGTCGGCATGTCGTACTCGACCTCCATCGGTCAGTATGAGGATCGGCCGAAATCTCGTCTTTTTGTGGAACTATCAGTAATCAATGCCGGTGCATTGCCGGATGAGGTTGGCGGTCAGGGGGCCGCCTACAGGATGCAGAACCACAGCGCGGAGGTCGACGTTATTGGCTAGGTCTCTTAGGTCGTGCGGAAGACACTCCGAAGCCCACAGTGGTTCGACGAGACCACGGATCGCGTCAGGGTTAGCTTCGAGGTGTTCTGCGACGGATGGCCATCGAACGCGGACGATCGTCCAAAGCGCCAAGACGTCGGAGGGCACGGTGTTCTGCTCAAGGGTTCGCACAGAGCGTAGGACGCTGTAGGTGTTCAAGAATTTCTTGATGTTGCGCGGGTTCGAGTGCAGGAGTGGGAGGAACTTGCTCAGGGCGTGCTCGGTGTGCGCACGGGTGGCCGACGCCACAAGGGCGAGGGCTGCTTTTGCGGCGAGCTCGTCGCGAGCGAGCGGGCTGGCAGAGTCAACAATATCGAGAATCGTGGCTTCGTTATCGACCTCGGCGAGGGCTCTTTGGCCGTCGGCGATCTCTTGCTTTATCCTATCGTCCTGGCTGGAATCTTCGACGTTGAGGAGGCATTTAAGATATGTCGCACGGGCTCGAGAGCTGGGCTCTGGTACCGGCACGGTGAGTTGAAACAGTTTGTCCAGGAATAAATGGCCAAGAGAGTTGCCGGGCAAAGAAACGGAATTATGGTATGCTGGAAAAGCATCTTCGTAGCTCTTCCGTAGCCAGGCGCCGTCTGCTGCGACAATGAAGTAGGTCGCTGATCTTTTCAGTGTCGACGTTCGGCTCGGTGTATCGCGGATAAGGGTCTGGACGGTATCGAGCAGGTCGACGACATACGCGCCAGGACAGCGGTCAAGGTCATCGATGAAGAACAGTACGGGCTTGTGGGTCTTGCCTAATAGCCATTCGAAGTGGTGGGCAACCTGGTCCATGGGATTGGGAGCAGACTGCTCGAACAGGCGGGCGCCGCGAACGGAGTCCCACAGCAGTGTTCGGCCGACGACACGGGCTCCAGTCCACAGTGCGGCCAGTGTGGCGACGATGGTAGTCACTGCCTTCGCAAGTGTTGCGACGGCGTCGCCGTCGGCAACATGTGGTAGGACGAACACGGCGAATCCAGCCACTACGAGCGCAAACAGGAACACCGAAAGCGTGACAGCTGCGCCGGCGCGTCGGGCCCGGACGACGGATTCTGCCACTCGGAGCGCGCCTCGGGCGAAGAGGTTGCGTTCTCGAGCAACCGCCTCACGCGAGGCGCTGAGCAAGACCCACCACGGTGGTCCGAGACGTGATTGCCGCCAAGCATCGAATCGAACGATAGTGAACTCGTCGCCTAGACGGCGCTCCAGAAAGTTCAGCAAAGTGCTCTTGCCGGTGCCCCAGGCCCCATCGAGGTGAACTATGAAAGACGTGGTCGGAGTGTCGCTGTGGACTTGGCGCAGTTGGACAGCGAGGACTTCGGCCAGGGAGTCGCGATTGAGCTGGTCTTCATCAGAGGGTGCGTCAGTTGCCCAGTCAACTTTGGTTTCCGGTGCTGGAGGGGTCATTCTTGCCGGTGGAGGAGGATCCGATGCGGCTTCGACGGTGCCCGTTCCTTCAGCGACCCCCAACGGCGCGACCACGTCTCCGCCGCCGATGATCGCGTTGCTGGCAGCAGAGATCCGGAGGACGCCCTGGGGCTCTGCGGCGAGAGCTAGAAGTGATGGATTCGGTTCCATGCCCTGCTCGGCCAAGGCGTCGCGGGTGCCGTGGAAGACGCGCAGGGCCGCAGCCCGGTCACCACCAGCGAGCAACGCGCGCATCAGCAGCTCGGCATGCCTCTGGCCGGTTGGATCGGCCCGGACAAGCGGACGCAGCCGGTCGCGTGCCGCGCGGTGGTCGCCAGCCTCGAGCTCGAGTTCGGCCAGGTCCCCGACGACGTCGGGGTAGCTTTCGTCCAGCGAGATTACCTCGGTGCCGCCGACGCGGTCGAGGTCGATGTCTTCGAGGAACTTCCCTCGCCACAGGCCGACGGCCTCGCGCAGCAGCGCGATCGCCCGGCGCGGGTCGTCGGCGCGGACCTCCGCGGCTTCGGCGCGGAGCCGGTTGAAGCGCAGGGTGTCCAGCTGGGCCTCGCCGATCCGCAGCAGGTAGCCGGTCGGGGTGGTTTCGATGGTGACGTCATCGGCGCCTTCGACGACGGCCCGCAGTCGCTTGATGTAGCTGCGCACGAGGGTGAGCTTGACTTCGCGGTCGGCCCAGACGATTTCGCCGAGGCGGGCGGGTGTCACGGGCCTGTTGGCGTGCAGGAGCAGCACGACCAGGACGAACCGCTGCTGCCGGTCACCCAGCGGCACCGGCGCGCCGTCGTGCCACGCCTCCAGCGGGCCGAGCATCCGAAACTCCACGCGACCTCCCGGTGTCAGCTTGCTTCCTTCGTTGATGTCGCGAAACAGGCCGTTCAAGTTTCGCGCACGAGCGCCTGGACCTTATTGGCGAAGTAGGCTGGTCCGGTGGTTTGCTCGGCTTGACAGCCTGGGTGCAATCTCGTACTGCTGCAAAAGCAGCATAAACACGCACGAAGATCCCCGCGTGAGGGAAGCTGCGATGGAACCGCGCCAGCTCGTCGCGCCGCAGCCGCATTCCGACTAGGTCACCGGGGCCGGGTTCGAAGATGTTGTCGAAGATTCCAGCTTGTTCAGCAGACCGGGCGACCGCGGGCGCCGTCCAGTGACAGATCGTCAACCTCTGGGGTTCACCGATGACGCCGTTGCGCTGCTACGGTCGGTGACACGCTGTGTCGGTCGGCAGGGGAGCTGGTGCTGGTGGCGGAGTCCGGATACCCGGTGTCGATCAAGGGTGTGCTGGTCCGGATTGACAGGGTGCTGCTGGTCCACAACGAGCGCGACGAGTGGGAGCTGCCGGGCGGCCGGATCGAGCCCGGCGAGACCCCGGAGGAGACCGTTGCTCGGGAGGTCACCGAGGAGACCGGACTGTCGGTGGACGTCGCGGAGATCCTCGACGCCTGGGTTTACCACATCGCGGTGGCGAACAAGGACGTGTTCATCGTGACCTACGGCTGCACCTCCACTTCGTCCGCGGCGCCCGTCTTGAGTCACGAGCACAGTCGGGTCGCCGAGTTCGCCGAGCACGAAGTGCGCGGGCTGCGGATGCCGGAGGGGTACAAGCGCTCGATCGCCACCTGGTTCGACCGGCTCCGCACCTCGGTGACGGCGAGGTAGCAGGCTATGGCTGCCCTGCGAACGCTGCGACCCGGCGAGCAGCCGCCGCGCCGGCCGGTGTGTCGGGCTGGCGCCAGAGCTCTCTTGGCGCGGCAGGCTTATCGCGCAAGCTAGCCGTATTTCAAGCGGTGAGCGCCGCAGGAGCTGTCGGGAAGCGGTTGTCGAGAAGCATCTGCAGGAGGCCCGGCAGCTCAGCCGGCAGGAGCTTGTCTGCACACCCCGAGAGTTCAGCGCTCGACCACCAGCGTCGTTCGATGAGGCCGGCGCGTTCGTTGGCGGTGTGGCGGAGAGCGACCTGCGGGGCGTCGTGGTCGGTGCGGGCGAGGTAGACGTGGTCGAGGCGGTGGTGTTGTCGGCCGCGGTAGGTGAAGCGACTTTCTCGGGTCCAGAGCTTGCGGCCGATCTCGTCGAGGACGAGCCCGGTCTCCTCGGCGATCTCGCGGCGGGCCGTGTCTTCGAGCTTCTCGCCGGGGTCCTGTCCGCCCCCGGGGAGCTCCCACCAGTGGTGGCCAGGGTTGTCGGGGTCGCGGGCGTGGATGAGCAGGACCTCGTCGGCGGGGTTGAGGAGCAGGACACGGGCGCCGACTCGTAAGGCCGGCTCGCTGGCGACGGTCATCCGGTGGGTCCTCGTACTCGGCGGCCAATGTGGCGGCCGGGCACGAGCCCTCTGACTAGAACAGCGTTGCCTCGCGATCCGCGGCCGGGTCGGAGGTTATCAGCGGCGCGGTCGCGGTGAGCGTCAGCTGGACGGCGAGTCCCGAATGGTCTGTCAGCGCGGGGTTCCCCGAACGGGTGTCGTGGACGTACGCGCAGCTGGTGAGGTGGGCGAGGAGCGGGGTGGAGGCGTGGGCGTGGTCGTAGCGGTAGCCAAGTTCGGCGCGGCGGGCCCAGCTGTGCTCGACGGCGGTTGGATGCAGTGCGCGGAAGAGGTCGGTGAGGCCGTGCCGTTGGGTGAGTGCGGTGTAGAAGGCGGTCTCGAACGGTGCGATTTGCCCTGGGTGAGGGGGTACGTGCCCGGGTTCCAGGACGTTGAGATCCCCCAGAAGGAGAACGGCGGCGTCGTCCCCGGTGGCCTCGTACGCTCGGTGGAAGGCCTCGATCCACTCGCGCTTGCGAGTCGTCTTCGCTTCGGTGGCGTCGCGGGAAGGGACGTAGGCGCCGAGGATGCGCAGCGGACCATCGTCGGTGTCCAGCGCGATGCCGGCGAGCCGCGCGGGCAGGGGGGACATCGCCGCGCCGATGGGGTCCACCGTGCACTCGAACCGGGAGAGCAGCATGACGCCGCGTTCCTTGTCGGCGTGGTGCGGGTAGGTGACCGACCAGCCGGCGTCGCGGTAGGACTCGGCGATCAGCTGAGTGCCGGGTCCGGAGCCGGTTTCGGTGAGCACGAAGACGTCCTCGTCGCGGCGGGCGAGCCAGTCGCGTTGGCGGCGGGCTCGCTCGAGGGCGGGGTTGCCGACGTTGAGGGTGAGGACGGTCAGGGGCATGCCGGGCTCTCCGTGAGGGTGCGGTGGATCAGGTCGACGATGGTGCCAGCCGTGGTTCGGGGATTCTCGGCGCACTCGACGACCCGGACGGGCCAGCCTTGGTCGCGTAGGAACGTCGTGGCTGCCAGGTAGCCGAGGGTTTCTCGGAAGCTGCTTCCGGGGGTGCGCTCGAAGCGGCTGTGTCCGCCGCGGACGCGGAGCCGCTGTTCGACGTCCGAGGGTGGAGCTTTGAGTGCGCACACGAGGTCGGGGCGGTACACGTCGTGGTTGAGGGCCCAGAC
Organism: Amycolatopsis sp. NPDC005003; assembly: GCF_053600695.1. Lineage (NCBI taxonomy): Bacteria > Bacillati > Actinomycetota > Actinomycetes > Pseudonocardiales > Pseudonocardiaceae > Amycolatopsis > Amycolatopsis sp. NPDC005003. Next base: position 221,815 of record NZ_JBSGAI010000006.1, read on the forward strand.
GACATCGAGCGGGATGTCGTCGAGCCCCTGCAGGACCAGCGACGATGCCGCGTACCGGTCGCAGAGCACGATCTTGCCCTCGGCCAGGGCCGGGAGGATCTCGCTGGCCAGCTGGTGGTGGCGGTCGGCCGCGCAGAGGCAGGCCAGAGCCATGTCGCGGTAGGTGTCGGTGCCATGCCGAGCCAGATCACCCAGCGGGGAGCGCGACGGTTGGATGGTGGCGTGCACGGGAACGCCGTCCGCTTCGAGGAGCTCGGCGACCAGCGCGGTGATCGTCGTCTTGCCGACGCCGCCGGGGCCTTCGAATGCCACCAGCTTGCCCGGCAGCCGCGGCGCGCTCACGCGACGTCCAGGGGCAGCAGGCGGTGGGTCTCGGCGGTGACCGGGCACTGCTCAGCGTCGATGTCGCCGATGCGTCCGCCCGCGGCGACGACCGCGGCCGGACAACCTTTGCCACATCGTGGTCCGAGGCTGCACGACATACAGGTCGGATTTGCGCCGACCTGGAACCGCTCGTGGAACCGGTACCCGTCGAGGCGGGCGGCGAGGTCGCGGTCGGTGAAGATGTTGCCGACGATGAAGTCGGTGTCGGGGTGGCGAGAGATCGGGGTGCGGGCGGCGAAGACGAGGTAGGGGCAGACGGTGACCTCGCCCGGAGTGAAGACGTAGATGATCGTTCCGGCTTCGCAGCCGGCGAGGGGTTTGCGGGCGGTGTTGGGGAATCGGATGTGGGTGATGTCGAGGTCAGGGCCGTCGAACGGGGTAGTCAGCTCGAAGATCTCCTGCATGTGCATGGTGGTCTTCGCGAGCTTCCGCTGGGACTTCACGCCGCGGCCCATGCTGCCCAGCGGGTTGAGCAGCACGTAGCGGGCGCCGTTCTCGCGCGCGAACTCGCACAGCCGCACGTACTCCTCGTTGGCGGCCAGAGAGTTCGGCGTGCACAGCAACCCTTGCAGGAGTCCGGCCGCGGCGAGTTTGCGGACGTTGGCCACGGTCACGTCGAACGAGGCGCGGTCGCCACGGAACAAGCCGTGGGAGTCGGCAGCGAACCCGTCGAGCGAGACGTTGACGTGCACCCCGGCCGTGGCGAGCTGCCGGATCAGTTTGTCGTCGAGCTCGGTGGCGTTCGTGCAGATGCCGACGTCGATTCCGGCGTTGCGGAAGGCGTGCACGATGCCGAGGAAGTCCGGGTGAACGGTCGGCTCGCCGCCGGTCAGCGTCACCCGGCGTACCCGGGCGTCGGCCAGCCGGGGGACGACCTTCTTCGCGACCTCGGCCAGCGGCATGTCCTTGCCGTGCTTGGTGGCGGAGACGAAGCAGTGCGCGCAACGCAGGTTGCACCGCTCGGTGATCTGGACGAGTGCCTTGCGGTACGGGGTGTCGACGGTGGTGCGGAAGTAGCAGCTCGACGCCTGCTCGTCGACGGCGATCGGACGGACGGTCATCGTTCGGACCTCCAAGTCGGGCGAGCGGTGGCGGTGGCACGAGTAGACCACCCGGTGCTCGCTGGAGCAATAATTCGACTGGTAATGCTCGAAAGAAAACTTTGGGAGCATTATGGCTACACTTGCTCGAACTAGAACTGGAACTATCCGGCTGGGAAACAAGCGAGGAGACGCTGGTGAGGGACTCGGAAGTCGCCGAGCTGCTCGGGTTTCCCGCGGAGTTGCTTGACACGAGCCTCGACCAGCTGCGGACGCTGGCCGTCGTGCACGCCACCGGCAGTGCGCAGCGCGCGGCCCGGGTTCTGCAACGGTCGCAGTCCAGCGTGCAGAAGCAGCTCGACACGCTGAACGATGCGGCGATCCGGCTGATGGGCGAGGCGCTTGTCGCGAAGCAGGGGCGCGGGAAGGACTTCCTGTTCACCGGCTCCGGCGACGAGGTCGTCGCGCTGGCCACGAGCACGCTGCGCGCCTGGACCGAGCGCGTCCATGGCGCCCGCCGGCGGGTCGGGTCCACCATCACGGTGGGCACCACCGAGTTCACCGTCGAGTTCCTCGGCGAGGTCTGGCCGCAGCTGCGCGACACCTTCGAACGCCGCGGCATCCAGCTCAAGATCGAGCACGTCCGGACCCGCGACCTGAAGACCAAGCTGGACGCCGAGCAGGTCGATCTCGTGTGCGGCTCGTTCGCCGCCGAACACGACCGCGGTCCGGACGTGCCGCACGACTTCCTCGAGTGGCACCGCGAACGCGTCGCCCTGCTGACCAACCTCAGCACCCGCGAGGTCCCCGACCGGCCGGTGGCACGCAACGCCCTCGCCGACCTGCCGCTGCTCGCGCCGACCGCGGGTCTCCTGGCCGATTTCCTGACCCGCTGGTACGGCCCGGAGTACCGCGGCAAGCTCCATGTGGTCGCCGACATCGACGCCCTCAACTACGGCCTGAACCTGCTCAGCAGCAAGCTGATGTTCGGCTGCCTGCTTACGACCGAGCGGGTCGCCGACGCAGCGATCGACGGTCGGCTGCCCGGCGCGAACCTCCGCAAGATTCAGCTCGGCACGGGCTACGAACCCGAGCTCGAAATCGTCACGGGGATCTTCGCTCGCGCAGGCGAACGACAGCGATACGCCGCTGATCACCCGCTCAACTTGCTCTGGGATGCCTTCGCGGCTGCCGCTCCGGCAGGCCGTGACGCTCAACATGAGGTCGCAGGGTCATAGGCGACAGCTACCCGCTGGAGCGCATCGAACGTCGACTTGTAGCGCCTCACTGTCGTCAGGTCGGACAGGTAGACCGTCGAGTGCTCGTGTCTCAAAACGACGGTGAAGGCCTTCTCCGCGGTCTCGTAGATGACGAAGGACTCGATCGTCGGGGAGATGGCCGCGTCGGCCGGGACGATCCGAGTGTCCACCCGCCACCGGTTCGGTGAGTTGGTGATCTCCTGAAGTTGCGCCCGCACGACCTCCGGCGGGATGCCTTCCAGGGTCAACGCGGCCGAGCCCAGCAGGAGGGTGTGCCGATGTCGCGAATCTCGATCGACCTGTCGGACGCGGCGCGCAAAGATCTCCTGGTCGACGTCGTCGGGCTGGGTGCGCGCTCCCGGAAGCGCGTGAGCGTAGCCGAACGTCTGGAGAAGGTCCGGGACGACCTTCGGTGCCCATTCATAGGTGTGAAGGGTGTATCGGTCGTACGCACGCTGGAGACTGATCTCGCCGGAGTCGTTCCCTTCGACGTAGCTCGCACGCTCGGATTCTGCGTGGAGTCGGCTGAGGAGATGGCATTCAGCGGGTGGTACTTCGAGCAGGCCGAGTGCCCAGCCCAGCGGCACTGCTGGAATGCGTCGTTCTCCGGTCTCCCAGCTCGAAAGGAGACTTGGGCTGGTGCCCATCAGGCGGGCCAGCTTCCGAAGGCTCATGTTCCGAGCCATTCGATGTTCCCGGATCGCGCGGCCGACCACGTAGAAGCCGGGGTAGCGCAACGATGCGTCGGTCATGCCAAGTGCCGTTCTGCGAGAAGAAGGTCGCGCGGAGTCGGCACGATGCCGGCGTCGACGTCCGCGGCGTGAGACTGCAGGATGTCCAGCAACTCCTCGAGCCCGTCTGCGAAGTGCCGCTGATCGTCCGTTGTCGCCGTTCCGTCCTGAAGCTGGTGCACGAGCAGGCTGATTCGGACCTGCGTCGCCAGCAGCGTGTCGACGAGTCGGGTGGTTTCGCGGGACATCGGTGCTCCGGTCGATCGTGGTGGTGAATCCGAAAAGGACGGACGGCGTAGCCCGAGGAGCACGCGGCAAAGAAGCACGTATCCGGCGTCTTCTGCGAGAAGCAAGTCGTCCTCGGAGGGCCATTGGACTTCGTTCGGTGCCATGGTGTTCACCCGGGCCATACCTGTGGTGGGGGCGGCGGAGTGTGGTCGGGGCAGCAACTCCGCCGCCGGTCTGGGGGTTATCCGCGTTCGATCACATAACCGATGGCGAGTTCCAGGGCGGTGCCGTGGTCCGAAGAGGGCACGGGAACGTTGGTGACCTCAAGGCTTTCGGCAACCCGGCGCACCCAGCGATCAGCAAGGCGCCGAAACACCTCGTCGTCGGTTTCTCCATCGGTCGCGGCTGCCTCGAGCGTCGTTCGGAAGAGCAGGTTGTAGTTCGAACTGTGGTTCCGCACCAGGCTCTCGAGCTGATCGAGCTCTGCCGGACCGGGTGCATCGCCGCGGTGCTCCAGGGCGGCGCGGTAGTACGCCAGAGCGTCGGGAACAGCACCGTTGACCAAGATGACGTCAGCGTGGACCCACGCTTCCAGTTCATCGCTGATGCCGCGGGTGATGAACCACATCGTCGATGCCCAGGAGTGGTTGTGCAGGATCGGTATCCCCAGCCGTTGGGCCCGCTCCACAAGCGCCGCGATGGTGGCGACTTGGTATCCGTTGCGTCGAAGCTCCAAGGCCAGGCGGGAGATGAACGTGCTCTTGCCCGTCAGGTGCGGACCCATGATCCCGATGGTCAGCGGCCGCTCGGAGACCCCGGGCATCATCGAGTCCACCCTTCGGCGTTCCTCAAATCAGGTAGTGCTTCGCCGGATACCGGCATGGCGGTTGTGTTCACCGGTTCCCTCCTGCATCGTGACGTCGGAACGATCACCATGGGACCCTGGCCAGCGACGATGCCGGAAGGGGGTAAATGACAAACGTGCCGATTTACCCTCTGTGAACGGATCGGGAGAACGACGTGACTGACGAGCAGACGGAGACGCGGCCGGCCGCCGATCATCTCGTGCGGGAGATCCGGCGTCTCCGATCGGCCGCGGGCCTGAGTCAGTCCGAGCTGGCCCGGCGGATCGGCTACACACGCAACTACGTGTCACTGGCCGAGCGGGAGGGACGGAACCTGCCATCGCGCGAACTGGTCGACGCGCTTGACCGTGGCCTGCACACGGGTGGCGAGTTGCGACGGCTTTGGGAGGCTGCGAAACACGAGCAGGCGGAGTTGCGGCGCGAGAACCGGGCGCCGCGCACTGCTCAGCTCAGGGACGATGCGGTGCGTGTCGGCATGCCGGTGTTGCGGCGGGCGCTGTTGGCTTGCGACGAGCCGGATGACGGCCCCGTTCGTCCGGCGCACGCCCTGCGAGCAGCTGTCTCCCAGGTGACGGAGCAGCGTGTCCAGGCGCGCTACGCGCAACTGGTCGTCGATCTTCCGGATCTCCTGATGGAGCTGGGACGGGCGCGCCACAGGGCGAGCGATGAGCAGGAACGCAGCAGCACAACGGAGCTGCTGGTCCTGGCTTACCGGGCAGCTGACGGCTTGGCTTTCAAGTACGGCTACACCGACCTCTCGAGCCAGATCATCACCGCCATGCGACTGGCGGGTTCCCAGATCGATCGGCCATTCCTCGATGCAGCAGTCGCCTATGTGCGTACCGAAATGTTCTTCGCTGTGAGGGATCTGGAAACGGCGCACCGCTCGCTCGTCCGTGCCATCGATCGGATACCGGCTACCCGATCCACAGTAGACAGCGAAGCTGCCCGCGGATCGTTGGCGATGCGGGCCGCCGTCGTTTCCGCACGTGCGGGCAAGGCGGAAGAGGCCGGTGATCACCTCGCGGATGCGTACCGAGCCGCCGAGCACACACCCGAAGGCGTCTACCTCGGAACGGCCTTCGGCCCGGCTTCGGTCCGGATCCACGAGGTGGCTGTGGCGCAAGAGCTGGGGGACAGCCCGACGGCGGTCCAGCGTGGTACCGGCTGGCACCCACCTCGCGAGCTTCCGGCCGAGCGGCGATCGCACTTCTACATCGACCTGGCTCCGGCGCAGCTCGAGGTCGGGCGGCTCGACGACGCCTTCGCGTCCCTCCAGCTGGCCAAGCGCGTCGCGCCGCTGCACACCCGGGAGCACCCTCGGGTCAAGGCGGTGCTGCGGTCGCTTCTGCGCGGACAGCGGACGGTCAGCGATGAGCTGGCGACATTCGCCGCATGGGCTGACGTGTCGTGATCAGGTTCTGGCGATCAGGTTGGGCAGTTCGTTCAGTGAGTCGATGACCCAGTCGGCGTTCGCCAGTACTGCCGGGTCGTCAGCCCACAGGTGTCCCCAGGGACCGCGGCGGATCAGTGCGGTCCAGAGTCCGGCGGCGTGACCGGCGACGACGTCGTTGTCGCGGTGGTCTCCGACGTAGAGCAGCTCGTCGGGAGCGACGCCCGCCAGCTCGATGACGTGCCGGAAGAAGGCAGGGGCCGGCTTGGCGACGCCCCACTCAGCCGAGGTCGCGATGGCGTCGACCGGGAGGTCGAGCTTGCGGAGCAGGCTCCCGGCCTTGGCGGTCTGGTTGCCGGCGAGCGCGACCCAGAGCCCCTCCTGCTGAAGCCTGGCGAGGGCCGGCCGGACGTCGGGGTAGAGGTCGCTCTCGTCGATGTGCTCGCCGTTTCCGGCGTCTTCGCGTCGCTGCCGCTCGGCAGCGACGTCGAAGTCCGGCTTGAAGTACCGGAACGTCTCGGCGTTGTCCCGGCCGGACGCGGTGACCGCGCCGAGCACGGTCGAGAACGTGTGCCGGCCGACGCCGATCCAGTCGGCCCAGGCGTTCCACTCGCGCGTGTCGTCGAGCACGGTTTCCCCGATGTCGAGGACGACCGCCCTCACCGGCATGGCGCTTCCTTTCCGTCGAAGTCGTTCCCTGCCCGAGTCTGTCACTCTGTTGCTGCTGCGGCAGGACGCCCCCTGATCAAGACCAGCTGAAAGTGTCCGAGGTCGGCCAGTCGGAGAGCTGGTTGCCTGGCGATGCCCTGACCTGAGGCGGCTGTAGTCGCCGATCGAACGCATGTTCTAGTTGCGTGGTAGGTTCAGGTCCTTCGAGGTCGTGGTGTTCGGGAGGTCGGAGTGGCGTGGTTGCTGCGGGAGCGAGTCACTGGCTGCGAGTGGCGCGTCGGCGATAGTGACCTCGCCTGGGATGCTGGCGGCTACGACACGGCCAGGTTCGAACTCCACGTCCTTGATGAGGAAGTCGTCGGAGCTCCGGACGGCCTCCCTGGGGCCCGTCGGTCATCGGAAGCCTGCGTCACGACCGCCTAGCTAGTCACGCTGAGCGGCGCGCGCCTTCCGAGTCCTGGCTCCGGCGGTGTCGCGCCTGGTCGACGATGTCTGCGTGCTGGCTCACCCAGTCGGCCAGCGGCTGCATGGCTTCGAGCGCTTCCCGCGTCGCCGGTGCCAGCGAGTAGACGACCGATGGCGGGAATACGCCGGCCTCTTGGTCGCGGACGATCAGGCGGTCGGCTGTCATCGTCTTCAACGTCCGCGTCAGCACGCTGGCGTGGAGCACTCGCGGCCGTCCGGACCAGCTGCTCGCCGCCGCGGCGTCGTTGAGCGAGCCGACCATATCGAGCAGCTCGGTGTAGTGTTTCGGGCCGCTCTTCAGCGCCAGCAGGATCGCCGTCATCCAGTCGCCGCCGAAGAGCTGCCGCGCGTCGTGCAGCTTGCGCAAGCGCTCGGCGTCCTCGGCGGTGATCGCCTGCGTCCTCGGTCGAGTCATCGTTCCTCCCCGGTTCGATCACCCCAGGCTGTTGATCTTAAGTTTCCGCAGGTCGTGTCTCAACTATCGGACGGGTGTTCACCTGATCGGGTCTTAACCTGAGTTAAAAGGGCAGCTGAGCGGTACCGTCGAGAGGAGGTGAGGAGGGGTAATGGCCGAACGTCCCGGGCGTGACTTCGCGGACAAGCTGAACCACTTGTTCGCCGTCACGAAGTCTCCGGAGGGCGACGAGATCAGCAACGACTTCGCCGCGGACTCGATCACGGCGGCCGGTACAAAGATCTCCGGCACCTACATCTGGCAGCTGCGCAAGCGCAAGCGCGACAATCCCACGATCAAGCACGTCGAGGGACTGGGCAGGTTCTTCGGGGTGCCGGTCAACTACTTCTTCGACGACGACGTGACCGACCGCGTCGACCAGCAGCTCCGCGACCTGGCGGCGGAGCAGGAACGGCTCAAGGCGAACGCCGGCGACCAGGAAGCGCAGCGGATCGCGATGCGGGCTGGCGAGCTGACGCCGGACCGCCGCCAGCTCGTCATGGACCTGCTCGACGTCGTCTACCGCGACCAGCAGGCAGCGCGGGAGCGAGGCGAGCGGTGAACGAGCGCCTGCTGCGCCGCCGGTGCCGGCGGTTGCTGAAGGAACTGGACATCCGGCCTCCGCTGGACGTCGTCGAGCTGTGCCGGCGCGTCGGTGAACGCCGCGGCAAGCCGATCCGCCTGCTCGCCCACTCCATCCCGGTGCCCGGCCCGTTCGGCGTGTGGATCAGCACCCGCCCGGCGGACTACATCCTCTACCAGCGGGAAACCAGCCGACCGCACCAGAACCACATCATCTTGCACGAGCTGGGCCACCTGCTCGCCGGTCACGAGAGCGATCCGTGCGACGACGAACTCCTCGCCGGGTTGTACCCGGACATGTCGCCGGACAGCCTGCGCCAGCGGTACCCGGATCTCGAGCCGGACGCCGTTCGCCGGGCTCTGCGGCGCACGTCCTACGACACCGACCAGGAGCGCGAGGCCGAAACGACAGCGACGATCATCTTGGAGTGGGCGTCGGTCCTGGACCAGGTCGGCGTCAGCGGAAGATCGAGCGGCGCCGCCCAGGAGATGGGGGCCGCGCTTGAAGGCCGCTTGGGGTGGCTGTGACACCTCTGGTTCTCGCGTACGGGATCGTGTCGGCCGTTCTGCTGCTGTGGCTGGCCGGGAGGTTGGCGCGGAACCCGCGCAACGCGGCCCTTCGCGCCGTGACGGTGTTCGTGGCGTGCCTGACCGTGGCGTTCCCGTTCGGTGCCGCGGCCAACAAGGGGGCCCACGTGCTGGGGCTGCCGCCGATGATCTCGCGGCTGATCCAGCACGGTCTTCTGCTGGTCGGCGTGTACAGCCTCGTGTGCTTCTTCCTGTTCTCGGCACGGGAGCGTGCGGTCGCGCGGCGACGGGCCGGCTGGTACGCGGTCCTGCTGCTGGTGGCCGAGGTCGTGCTTCTCGTCGCCGCGCTGATGACGCCGGCGTCGGCTCGGACCAACGACCAGTCGGTGCCCAGCGTGGCGGTCTTCTTCATCGCCGCCGACGTCTTCATGGCACTCGGCTTTGCGACTGCGGCCGTTTGGGCGTGGCGGTACGCGCGCGACGCGGGCGGCAGGCTGGGCCGGGGACTGCGGATCGCGGCCGTCGGCCTGGTCGCGATCGTGCTGGCGAACTGCGTCTTCGTGCCCGCGATCGTGCTGGGTTTGATCTATCACGTCGGGGTCGCTGACCGCGGCGGATCCGCCGGGACGGTGGCGGGCGCGATCGCCGTCACCGTTCTGCTGATGCCGGGTGTTCTGCTGTTCCTGGCCGGAGTCAGCTATCCCGCCGTGATGACCAGGGTGGGTGCGGTGCGGGTCTGGTGGCGTCACCGCCGCGGGTATCGGCAGCTCGCGCCTTTGTGGACGGTGTTGCACTCGGAGTTTCCCGATGACGCGCTGGACCGGGTGCCGGCAGCGCGGTGGCGTGACGCGCTGCGCCTGCGTGGGACGCACCGCCGGTACTACCGTCGGGTCGTCGAATGCCGCGACGGTCTGGTGCGGATCAGCCCGTACCTGGCCCAGACCGACGGCGCTGCCGGCCTGCCGAGCCGTCTGCAGCAGGCCCTCGCCGCCCACGCGGCCGGTGAGCCTGCTCCGGCGAAGGCGGTCCCGGTCGCGCTGCCGGAAGGTGACGGGCTGGACGCTGACGTTCGCGAGCTGGTGCAGCTGGCCCGGGGCCTGGAGACGAGGGGAGCGGGATGACCAAGGCGCTGATCATCGGTGGAGGCATCGCGGGGCCGGTCACGGCTATGGCCCTGCAGAAGGCGGGCATCGACTCCGTCGTCTACGAGGCTTACGAGACCGGAGCGGACGACGTCGGCGCGTTCATGACGATCATGAACAACGGCTTCGACGCCCTGCACGCGATCGAGGCCGACAAGCCGGTGCTGGAGGCGTCCTTCCCAGCCGATCGCGCGTTCTTCTGGAGCGGCTCGGGCAAGAAGCTCGGCGAAGCACCCATCGGCGGCGGCGCCGGGGCGTACGGGCCGCACACGATCAAGCGGGCCGAGCTGTACCGGGTGCTGCACGAGGAGGCCACCCGGCGCGGGATCCAGATCGAGCATGGCGAACGCCTCGACGACGTCGACACGAACCTCGACCACGGCGTGGCGGCGATCTTCGCGGACGGCTCCCGCCGAGAAGGCGACCTGCTGATCGGCGCCGACGGCATCCACTCGGCGACCCGGGTGCTCATCGACGCGGAGGCACCCGAGCCGCGCTACACCGGAACGGTCGTGCTGTGCGGTTATGCCCGCCAGGCGCCGGTCGACCCGGTGCCTGGCGTGTACCGCATGATCTACGGCAAGCGCGTCTTCTTCGCGTATACGACCGCGCCGGACGGCGAAACGTGGTGGTTCGTCAACCTGCCGCGCCCGGAGCTTTCCAAGGCGGAGCTGGCGGCGACGTCGCTGGAGGAGTGGAAGCGGCAAGCGACGACGCTGGTTCGGCGAGATCGATCGCCGGCGGCGGCGATCGTCCAGGTGTCGGAGCAGATCCGCGCAAGCAACGGCTACGACATCGCCTCCACGCCACGGTGGCACGCCGATCGGATGATCGTCATCGGCGACGCCGCCCACGCCGCTGCGCCGAACGCCGGCCACGGTGCGTCGATGGCCATGGAAGACGCCGTCATTCTGGCCAAATGCCTGCGCGACCTGCGCGAACCGGTCGTGGCGTTCCGGGCCTACGAGCAGCAGCGCCGGGAGCGAGTTGAACGTTTGGTGGCGACCAGCGCGAAGATGGGCGGCACGGCCACCCCCGGACCGATCAAGCGACTCATCCGCGACATGGCGATCTCCAAGCGGCTCAAGAGCGGCCCGCGCAACACGGCGGCGTGGCTGACCCAGCACCACATCAACTGGAATCTGGCGGTGTCGGAGCCTTCACCATGACATCCTGGGGGCATGCTCTTCCGGCGCAAGCTCAAGCGGCAACGTGCGTACCTCTCCGCTGTCGCTGATCGCATCTGCGCGCGAAACGGCAGCGTTTTGAAGGAAGAGTTCTCGGGCGGTAGGGGTCCCAACGGGCCGCTCACCTTGGGGGTCATCACCCTTCGGAACGGCGAAAGTGCGGAGGTCCTCCGGGCCCAGATAGACGCCGCTGTCGCTGCTGGTTACGCCGAACCGCCGAGACGCCAGGCTTTCAACGGTGCCGGGTTCGTGCGCAACCCCGGGCTGCCCATGTTGACCGTCGAAACGTTTGCGGCCGGAACAGTGATCCCGCACCACGGTCAAGTTCCGCCGGGACAGACCGGCGTCGTGGTGAGTTTGACCTGATGGACTAGCCGACTGTCGAGTGAATTCGACGGAACTTCGCATGCGTACTTGAAAGTTCGTGTCATGCGCCGTTTGCAGTGCGTGGGACCGCGGCCTGTAAACCGGATTCATAGCAACAACGTGGATCGGTTTGGAGGTCGCAATGACAAATTCGAAGTACCGCCGCCTGGTGGGACGGGTCGCTGCAACGGGCTCGGTCATGATTGCCATGCTCGGTGCCGCGTTGACGCCGGCCGCGGACGCAGCTGTCCACTTCGGCCTGGAGGGATCATGTGGCTATCAAAGCTGGGGCGAGTACCGGCATTGCGACGGTGGCACGGGTTCCACTGTCATGCTCGACGTCCGGGACATCTGGGGCAACATATACCACTACTGCGTCGGCCCGGGCGTGACGGACCTGCAGCCAGTGATCAGATGGCGTGTCACCGGCGCCTGGTGGAACGGTGGCGTGGGCTGCGCCCCTGGCTACTACGGCCCGGCTTGATCCTGACCAATCTTCGCGGAAAGGTTGAATGATGGCTCAGAACTTCACTTTGATTTCGGCACTCATCCTTGCGGCGGCGAGTTTGGCGAGCTGCGGAGCAGGAAATCGCCGCAAATCGTTCGATGCGGTATCGGACTCATGCACTGGACAGGATACTTCGGTCCAAGGAGATCAAGGATTAACCGATTCCTCGATGACTGTCACCGGGACCCGACGTCTGGCGCGCCTGCTCTCCGGCCAAGGCAAGGGGCCAGTACACCTGGCGACGCTCGTCCTCCTAACGAGTGGACCTGCGCCGAGCTTGTGTTCCAGGCAGAACCAAGAGCTGATCATCATGACAGGAGGGAAACCCATGAACTTTGGTGAAGTAATCCGCGCCGCCACTGCGTCGTCCGCGGCACTCCTGTTACTTGGGAGCTGCAGCTCGAGCGAGCCTCACCAGCCCGATACGTCGTCCGGCCTGCCCTCGACCAGCGTAGTACCGCAGCCAGCCGACCTGGCGAAGCAGCGCGCGATCGCTGCCTACGTAGGTATGTGGAGCGACATGGCGGACGCCGCGGTGACCTCCGATTGGCAGTCGCCCAAGCTCGCGCAAAACGCTACGGCGGAAGCGTTGCAGACTATCTCCCGTGGCCTCTACGCCGACCATTACAACGGCATCGTCACCAAGGGACGGCCGCTCAACCACCCGCAGGTCGAGAGAATTGAACCGCAAGCCGACCCGACGACCGTCAAGATCTCGGACTGCGGCGACTCGACGAACTGGCTCAAGTACCGCGCCGACAACGGCGAGCCAGCCAACGACGGCCCCGGCGGCCACCGCCGCATCGAGGCGCTCGTGAAGAAGGCGGTCGACGGCTCCTGGAAGGTCACCACCTTCGCCGTGCACGAGGTCGGATCATGCACCGGCTGACCAAGGCGGCGATCTCGACGGCGGCAGCTCTCGGTATCGGCCTGGCGGTGGTTCCGGTCGCGCTCGCCGACGGCTGGGGAGACGTGCATTGCGGCCAGACCGGAAATCCCTCCTGTGACGTCGACGCGGGCCGCAATGGCGGGAAGGCACCGCCGCCACCTGCGGGCCCCGGCAAGCCGGCGAAGCCGCAGACGGTGCCTGGCCAACGGCCGCCGTCGGGAGACAGCCTCCTCGAGGACAACGACTCCATGGCGAAGTGTTCGTATGTCCGAAGCAATTACCAGCCGCCGGCGAACGGGGTGCAGACCGTCGCCTTGCGAACCGGGCCGAAGCCGACCTTCGCGCGTTGGTCTGGCTTTCTTGCTCAGCAGCCGCAAGGAGGGGCCTGGTACGTCTACCGCTGTTCCGGATCGGGTGTCCACGACGGTCTCTATCGGGCGCCGATCTGGCTTCCGGACGGCGTCGTACCGGCAGCGGCGTTGCCATCGCCGCAGGAGCTGGCCGACCAGGCGCGGGCGCAGTTGCGGCTGCCGGCGCCGCGGATCGAGGCGAATCCGCTCGCCGAGAAACTCGTGAACCTGCCAACCTGGCTGTGGGTGGGCCGGGACAGCTGGGGAACGAGGCAGGCAACGGCTTCCGTGCCGGGTGTGTCAGTCACTGCCGTGGCCACGCCGACGTCGGTGTCCTGGTCGATGGGAGACCGCCAGAACGTGAGCTGCTCGGGTCCCGGAACGCCGTACTCGGCCGCCGCCGAGCCGACAGCGGCGTCGCCTGATTGCGGGCACACCTACCGCCGATCTTCGGCTGCGGTCGCCGGCCAGCACTTTGCTGTCACGGCGACGGTGCACTGGACGGTGACGTGGTCCGGCGCCGGAGCGGGCGGGACCTTTCCCGACATGACGACGTCGGCAACGGCGGCGTTCCGGGTCGTCGAGGTGCAAGCACTCGGTACCGGCCGCCGCTAGCACGAACGCAATTCTGAAATCAATTCCTGTCGCGCATCAACGAATTCTTCGATGCGCGGCGCGGTCGAACCATGCCTGGAGGACGTCGTGACCAGTATTAGCACCGGTGAACCCGGCGCCGGAACCGAAGTGGGTTCCGTGTCGTGGTTGGGGAAGAAAGGCCGCCTTACCGCAGTGCCGACAGGCCGCCAGGCGCGCCGGCGCCTGCCGCACCTTCTGATCGGGCTTCTGCTCATCGTCGTCTGCGTCGGCGGAGTGCTCTGGTGGTCGAGCAGTGCGCAGGGTCGGGTGTCGGTGCTGGGTATCGCCCGGCCGGTCGGCGTCGGACACGTTCTCGAACGAGCAGACGTCCGCGAAGTCGAAATCGCGGCCGCCGACGCGGTGGCAACCGTCCCGGCCGAACAGGTCGCGTCCGTCCTTGACAGGCCGATGGCGACGAGCCTCACCGTCGGCGCGCTGCTCACGCCGGGCAGCGTCGGTCCCTCGACGGTGCCGGTCACCGGGCAGGCGGTCGTTGCGGTCGGGCTCAAAGCAGGCCAGTTCCCGCTCGAACTTGCGCCTGGCTCACCGGTGGTCGTCGTGGTCACCGCGTCGTCGAACGCTCCGACAGCAACAGGCCAAAGCAGCGTCGACGGGCCCACGTGGCCGGCGACGGTGACCGCCCTCGCCAAAGCGGAGTCCGAGCAGACCACCGTGGTCTCCCTGCAGGTGCCGAGTACGACTGCTCCGGCGCTCGCTCGCGTCCCGGCCGGTCAAGTCGCGCTGGTCATGGTCCCTGGCGGTGAGCGCTGATGCTGATCGCCTTGACCAGCGTGAAGGGCTCCCCGGGCGTCACCACCTTCACCGTGGCGCTGGCCGTTAACTGGCCCGTCACGGTCCGGCGCCTCATCGTTGAATGCGACCCCGCAGGCGGAGACCTCGGCCAGCGATTCGGCCTCGCGCCATCACCGGGTCTGCTCAGCCTCGCCGCTGCGGCCCGGCAGCCGGCCGGACCTGATGTGGTCTGGAACAACACGCAGGCGCTCGCCGGTCAGCTGCCGGTGATTGCCGGACCGGCCGGTGCGCCTCAGGCTCGCGCGGCGCTGGGCCCGTTGGCGTCGGCTGGCTCACCCCTGTACCGGACCGCACGCGAGCCCGGAGCGCTGGTGTTCGCCGACTGCGGACGCATGGACCCCGGCTCGCCGGCGGAACCGTTGATACGGCAAGCGGACGTGCTCCTCCTGGTATCGGGCACGCACAGCGACGAGCTCGCGCATGTGGCCGCTCGCCTTCATGAACTGGGCCGGATGGCAGCTCGTGCGTCGCTTGTCCTGGCAGGGCAGGGTCACCCCACGAGCGAAGTCGAGCGTGAGCTCGGCGTCCCGGTCGTGGCGAGGATCCCTCACGACCCCACCTCGGTGAGGAACTTGACGGGGCACACCGTCGCAGGTCGCGGCCGGAAGGGCGGACTCGCCCAGGTCGCCGTGGCTGTGGCGAAGGTGCTTGTCGGTGAGGCGGCGCTGGCGGAAGAACAGCCGCTCGGCCTCGGCCAGCACGTGCCCGGTGTCCCGGCCCAGCAGGTGCGGACGTCCGGTGTCCGTGTCGCCCCGGCACCAGGGCTGCACAACGGCCACCAGTACGTCAGCGCGCCCGGGAAGGAGCTTTCGTCATGACCGTGCTCGACGAGCATCGTCGTACGCCGTCGGTGTCCGCGCCGACTCCGGAAGGGCGCCTGCGCGACGCCTTCCGCCAGGCGCTCGCGACCGAGCTGCCGGCCCGAGCTGTAGCCGAGACCAGCCCGGTGACCGGCGAACGACGTCGCGAACTCGCTCGGGAAGTCCTTCGATCCGCTGGTGCTGCTCACAGCGAGGCCGAGCTGGAAGCAGGTCGCGTGCTCCTGCCTCCGGACGTCGAGGCGCGAGTTGCCGAGGCTGTGCTCGACGAGGTCTTCGGGCTGGGCGGGCTGCAGCCGTTGCTTGCGGATCCGAAGGTCGAGACGATCAACGTCAACCGCTTCGACCGGGTCTTCGTCCAGTACGCCGACGGCACGCGGACGCAGGTCGCGCCCGTCGCCGCGTCGAACGACGAGCTGACGGACCTGGTCCGGACGCTCGCTGCCCGCGCGTCATCGGAGGAGCGCCGGTTCGACCGCGGCTCGCCGGCGCTGAACCTCCAGTTGCCCGGCGGCGAGCGTCTCTTCGCGGTGCTCGGCCTCACCGCCGACGGGGTGACGGCGTGCTCGATCCGCCGGCACGGCTACCTCACGACCAGCCTCGCCCAGCTGCGCCGCCGCGGCACCCTTGACGTCGGCCTGGAGCGATTCCTGCGTGCCCTGGTCAGAGCGCGGAAGAACATCCTCATCACCGGCGGCGCCGGCTTCGGCAAGACGACCTTGTTGCGTGCGATGGCCGCGGAGATGGACCCGCTCGAACGCATCGTCACCGTCGAAGACGCCTTCGAACTTGGCCTCGGGCTCGACCCGGAGTTGCACGCCGACGTCACCGCGCTGCAGGCCCGCGAGGCGAACATTGAAGGCGTCGGCGCGATCAGCCAGGCCGAGCTCGTCCGTTGGGGTCTGCGGATGTCCCCGGACCGCGTCATCGTCGGCGAGATCCGGGGCCCTGAGGTCATTCCGATGTGCAATGCGATGTCCCAGGGCAACGACGGCTCGATGGCGACCTTGCACGCGAGCAGCTCGAGGATCGCGTTCACCCGCCTGGCCTCGTATGCCGCGCAGAGCGCGGAGCGGCTGTCGCTGGAGGCGACCGCGTTGCTGGTGGCCTCCAGCGTGCACTTCGTCGTGCACCTCGACAAAGCCGCCGACCGCAGCACCCGGGTGATCTCCTCGATTCGAGAAGTTGTCGACGCCGACGGCGGCACGGTCGTCTCCAATGAGGTCTACCGACCTGGCGCCGATCGCCGGGCTCGTCCGGTCGCCGGCGCGCTCCGCGCGGACACGCTCGACGACCTCGTCGAAGCCGGGTTCGATCCCGAGCTGCTGGCCGAGCCCGCCGGGTGGTGGGCGACATGACCACGACCTTGGTTGCCGGTCTGGCCGGGCTCGGTACCGCCGTCGGGCTGCTGTTCGTCCTCGTCGGCCTTCGTGGTCCCCAGCTGGGTCGTCGTCCGCGATCGGTCCCGCCCTGGCGGGCCGATCGGACTTGGGGGCTTCGGCTGGCGCTCGCGCTGGGCGCAGGCCTGCTGGCTGGAGTCGCGACCGGGTGGCTCGTCGGGGGAGTGCTCGCTGCCGGGGCGGTCTGGTTCCTGCCACGGCTGGTCGGCCCGGACCGTGCGCACGTGCATCGGGTCGCGCGGATCGAGGCGGTCGCGTCGTGGACGGAGATGCTGCGTGACACGCTCTCGGCCGCGGCCGGTCTGGAGCAGGCGATCCTCGCCACCGCTCCGTTGGCGCCCGCCGCGATCCGTGATGAGGTCGCTGGGCTCGCCTTGCGGCTGCAGAACGGGCATCGGCTCGCGCCGGCACTGCGGCAGATGGCGGAGGAGTTGGCCGACCCGACCGCCGACCTGGTCCTTGCCGCTCTGGTCCTGGCTGCCGAGCACCAGGCGCGGCAGCTGGGCGAGCTGCTCGGCTCCCTGGCGGGGACGGCGCGGTCGCAGGCGGCGATGCGGATGCGTGTCGAGACAGGTCGTGCTCGGACCCGGACCTCGGTGCGGGTCGTCGTCGCGACCACGGTCGCGTTCGCGGTGGGCGTCGTGGTGCTCAACCGCGCCTACCTGACCGCGTACGACAGCGTGCTCGGCCAGGTCGTTCTGCTCGTCATCGGTGGTTTGTTCGGTACCGGGTTCGGCTGGCTGGTCAGGATCGCCGCCGGCCGCGCCGCCTCCCGCGTGCTGTCGCTCGGCGAGCCGGCCGCCGCCCTCAGCTCGGTCGGGCGGTGAGCGCGCATGATCCCGTTCGTCTGCCTTGGGCTAGGTACCGGTATCGGCTTGTGGATGCTCTTGACCTGGGCAATCCCGCCACGACCTTCTCTTCGCGAGCACCTCTCGACGGCGGACGCCGAGGCAGCCGCTTCGCTGGTGGACGTGGCGGAGGCCGGCTGGGCGGTGGTCGTGGTCCGACCACTCGTTCCCAGCCTGCGGAGGCTCGGCTTGCCGGGGGAGAAGGTCGAACGCGACTTGCGAGTTCTCGGGCGAGGCGCCGACACGCACGTCGCCATCAAAATCGTCCTCGGTTGCGCCGGTTTCGTGGCGCCCCTTCTGCTTCAGGGCTTGCTCGCGCTCGCGGATCTGCCGGTCAGCGTCGAGGTCCCCTTGGCCGTAGGGTTTCTGCTCGCCGCGGCCGGGTTCATCGGTCCCGACCTTGAGGTGCGTACCAAGGCGGCCCGAGCTCGTGCCGATTTTCGCGGCGCGCTCTCGGCCTTCCTGGACCTCGTCTGGATCACCCTCGCTGGTGGCGCCGGAGTCGAGGTCGCCCTCTTGGCGGCCGCCAAGGTCGGACGCGGAGCAGCGTTCACCCAGCTGCGCCGCGCGCTGGACGCTGCCCACCTGACCCGCACCACTCCGTGGTCGACGCTCCGCCGCCTCGGCGAGGAGCTGGACGTCACCGAACTTGCCGAGCTCGCCGCATCGATCTCCCTCGCCGGCACCGAAGGCGCCAAGATCCGCACCTCACTGGCGGCGAAAGCCAAGGCGCTGCGAACCCACTTGGTCGCCGACGCCGAAGCCGATGCCCAGGCCGCCACCGAGCGCATGGCCTTGCCGGTGACGTTGCTGTTCCTCGGTTTCCTCGGATTCATCGCCTACCCGGCCGTCACCCAGGTCCTCAACGGCCTCTGAAAGTCCACAGGAGACATGTCATGTTGAGTTACTGCCGAACGCTCTGGACCCTCGTCGCTGCCCGCGTCCTTCTCCTGCGCCGCGACAACGACCGCGGCGAGATCACCACCACGGTGATCGTGACTGCGCTCATGGCGGTGCTGGCCATCGCATTGATCGCGATCATCGCCGCGAAGCTGACCGCGAAAGCCAACAGCATTGACCTCGGCCTCGGCGGCTGACGTGCCGGCGAATCCGGTCAATCCGATGGCTTGGCGCGTTCGCCACGCTTCGCCGCGGGAGCGTGGTGCGGTCACCGCCGAGCTGGTGATCGCGACACCCCTGCTTCTGCTGGCCTTGCTGGCGATCATCCAATTTGCTCTGTGGTCGCACGCGACCCATGTCGCTCAAGCTGCGGCCGCCGAGGCGCTCGCCGCAGCCCGCGTCCAGAACGGAACTGTCGCGGTCGGCCGGGTCGCCGGCCAGCAGCTGGTCGACGACCTCGCGCAGGGACCGCTGCGGTCGTCGCAAATCGATGTCGTGCGGACCGCGACCTCGGTTTCGGCGAGCGTGCGGGGCGAGGTCGTCGCGGTGCTGCCCGGCATGCACCTGCACGTGCATGCGGAAGCCACGGGTGAGGTCGAAAGGTTCGTCCCGGCCGCCTGATCGAAGGAGAGAAACCATGTCACTGCCGAAGAAACCGGATGCGGTGACCGTCGGGGACTTCGCCGATGGCCCGGACATCATGCTGTGGAATCCCGCTCTCACCACCAAACGCTGGCGCTGGCTGGTCCTTCGCCGATCTCTCGAACGATTTGTATCCGCCCGCTGCGCGGCGGGGGTGCTCGCAGTCGTCCTGGTGCTGAGTATGAGCGCTACGAACACCCTCGTCGGTGCGCTGACGATCTGCGGTGCCATCGCGCTGCTGCTGAGCGGCCTCTGCGACGCGTTCGTCACCGCGGCCTGCCTGGCCACCGACCACCAGCATGGACGCCGCTGCTCGCTGGAGCGCTCTCCCGGCGAGTTCTTCTTCCGCAGTGACGACTTCGCCGACCTCGGGGCTATGGCGCACCCCACGGCCGGACGCCTGATCGACCTCGCCGGGGAACTCCACGCCACCACGGCACGCGAGTGGCTCGACCCCGATCTGCCCGACCTCGTCCACCACGCGGTCTGGGAGGCACTGACCCGCCTGGCCAGCACTGCGCCTACTCGCCGGCAGGCCGCGCGACTCGCCACAATGCCAGGCGCGGATGACCTCGCGGCCACGATCGCCATGGCCATCGCCGAGTTCGACGCATCGCTCGCTGAGCTGGTCTTCTACCTCCAGGGATGCGTCACGCTCACCCGGGAATGGGAGGCCAAGCTTCGGCACACCGAGCTCGTCGAGCACACCAGCGCCGTCCACGCCGAGCTGCATGCTGCGTCGATCCGGCCGGTGCTCGACGTCGCTGAGGAGCTGCCGGAGTCCGTCTTCGCGTACGTCACCGCCGCTCGAGACCTGACAGACGCCGGACGGTTCCCTTGGGAGCTGCCGTCCGCGGAGCCGGTTTCATGACCGGCGTGCAGCCCCACCGGCTGGTCGACGGGTGGCATGCCGAACGCGGGTCTGTGACCGTCGAGGCGGTCCTGATCGCGCCGGTCCTGGTCATGCTGCTGGTGCTCGTCGCTGTGGTGGTCCACCGCGGCGTCGACGCCCGGCTGCGACTCGATGACGCCGTACACCAGGCCGCGCGCGCCGCGAGTCTGCAGCGCACGTCGGCGGCCGCCGACGCGGCAGCACGAGCGACCGTTACCTCGGCGCTGGCGCACGCCGGGCTCGTCTGCCGCGACGCTGCGACAAGCACCACGACCTCGTCGAGGCCGGGCAGCACCGTCGTCGTCAGCGTCCGCTGCGTCGTCGGCTTCGGCCAGGCACTTGTCCTGGGTGTCCCCGGCAGCCGGACGCTCAGCGCCACGGCCAGCGAGGTCATCGACACCTATCGCTCGCAGCCGACAGCGGGAGGCGCGTGATGAACGCACGACGCCCCGCAGCGTGGTGGCGAGCCGACGAAGGGAGCGTCTCGGCCTTCGTCGTCGTGCTCGTGGCCGGCTTGCTGGCCTTGGCCGGCCTCGGGCTCGACGGTGGCCTCGCACTCGCCGCGAAAGTCCGGGCCACCGGCCAGGCCGAGTCCGCCGCGCGCGCCGGCGCGCAGGCGATCGACCTCGCGACGTATCGGGCGACCGGCGCGCTGCGGCTGGTGCCGGCGGAAGCGGACGGTCTGGCCCGCCGGTACCTCGCCGGGGTCGGCGCCACCGGCACGGTGACCGCCACCGCCGACACCGTGACCGTCACCGTCACGACCAGCCAGCGCACCCAGCTGCTGTCGCTCATCGGTATCCCTGCGATCACCGCCCACGGCAACGGCGCTGCCCATCCTCAGCGCGGCATCGCCGAGCTGGAGCCGTGAACACCCAAGGAGGAAAGACATGATCACGACCGACGAGATCGAGAGGCGCGTCGAGAAGGTCGACGCGGAAAAGAGCGCAAGGAGGACCGCCGCGGCACGCGAGGTCGGCGAACTCGCACGACGCCGCGCCACACTCGCCGAGCAGCTGGCAGACGCCGAACGCAAGCTCGGCGCCGTCATCGCCGCGGCGGCAGACGTCATCGGCATCGACGAGCTGGCCGAGTTCACCGACGTCCCCACCTCCGACCTCACGACGTGGCTTACCTCCGGCAAGCCCCGCGCCCGGCGCGGTCGGCCGCCCGGCAGCCGGCGACCGAAACAGGACGCCCGTCCCGGGACCTCGCCGGCACCCGCACCGCCGGAAACTCGCCCAGGACCTCCGGTGTCCGGCCCGCAGCCCGCGGTTGTTCAAAGCCAGCGAAGCTGAGCAAAAGCCGCTGCGGTGCCTGCTCCTCGTGCGGTCCTGCGCGGCGCCCGACGGCTACTGCAAGCCGGCGTGGCGCTCGCGCTGCTGTCCGGGTTGTGCGCCGGGTTGCCGTGGGCGCTGGTGCGGTTTGTCGGCTGGCCGCTCCCAGGGCACCTGCCCACAGCGGCTGAACTTGGCGAGGTGATGACGGCTCCGCTGTCGACGAGCCTGGTCCTCGACGTGCTCGCGTGCGGTGCGTGGCTGCTGTGGGGCGCGTTTCTCGTCGAGCTGGCCGGCTGCGCCCGTGAGCTCGTGCGCACAGCCGGCCAGCCGAACCTCCGCGGGCGGGGCGGCCCGCTTCGCAGAGCTGCCGCGGTCCTCATCACCGCCGTCGTCATGTCGTTCCTCAGCCGCAGCGCTCTCGCCGCGTCCGGCGGAGGCGGCGCGGTGCAGACCGAGCTGAGTTCCTCGTCGGCTGCCGTCCCGCCGGCTGAGGCCAGGGGAGCGGATGTCGAGGTGGTGCGTCCACTCCGCGGCGGCGTCCACGATTCGCTGTACCGGATCGCGCAACGCCGGCTCGGGGATGGCGGCCGATGGCCGGAGCTCTGGCGCCTGAACATGAACAGCGCCCAGCCCGGCGGCCGGAAGCTGACCTCGCCCAGCCTCGTCCACCCGGGCGACCGGATCCGGCTGCCATCGACCCCCGGTCCTGTTGCACCGAAGGTTCCCGCGGCTCCGCCACCACCTTCTCCGCCCCATCCCGCGCCCGTTGTCCCGCCAAGCCGGGCACCAGCCACGTCACCTGCTCCGCAGCCGGATGCGCTGGTGGGACCCGAGGTGTACGTCGGGCTCGGCCTGGCCGGCGCGATCAGCGCGGCGCTGCTGATCGCCCGGCGACGTCACCGCGCCCGCTACCGGCCCGGCAGCGGGCTACGCGACGACGACTTCCCGGCCGCTCCGGCGGTCTACGAGCTGCATATGGCATACCAGCACGCGCGGGCCGAACTCGAAGCTGCCGAGCCCGGCGCGACGCCCGCATCCGGCGAAGCGGCCGATCAAGCAGCTGCGGACCTGGCGCTGGACCTCGCGCAGACACATGGACTGGGCTTCGTCGGACCGGGCGGCCACGCCGCCGCCCGCGCGCTGTTGCTGACCGCGATGACCAAGACCAGCTCCGCGGACGTCGTGGTGCCGGTTCCGGAGCTGCGGGCCCTGCTCGGCATCCCGGATCCCGGCGCCGAACTGCCTGAATGCGTCCACCTCGTCGACGACCTCGCTGCGGCGCTGGCACACCTCGACCGCACGGACCTGCCGGAGGGTTCGCGGCGGATTCTCGTCGCGACCGCACCGACTGGCGACGACGAGCGCACCCGATTACAGTGCGTTCTCGAGAAAAGTAGCCGGATCATGTTACTGCTCGGCCAGTGGCAACCCGGCGTCACGGCCTACGTGAGCGCGACCGGAGCCATCACCGCGACCTCGCCCGGCCCGGGGGAGCCGCTGCGCGGCCGGCGCGCTTTCGCCCTTCCCGAGTCCGCGACCCGCGAGCTGTTCGCTCTGCTCCACGCCGCCCGCGACCCCCGCGACCCGCCCGATCAATCGGGCGAGCCGGTCGGCGGGCTGGAGGTTGCAGCCTGCCCGGATGCGGGCCGCGCGGAATCGAAAACCGAGCCGAGCATGGTGCCGCCTGCCTCAGCTCAGAGCACCGCTGTGAAGCCCTTGACGCTGTCGGTGTTCGGGCAGCCGACCCTGACCTGGCGCCCGGACCTCGCCCGCCCGGACCACACCGTCGAAATCACCGGCCGGCTATCACGCCGGCTGTGGGAGTTGCTGATCTACCTGGCCCTGCATCCTGACGGCGCGCCGCGGGCCGCGGCCATCGACAACCTCTGGGGCGGCCGCTCGACGCGAAATCCCGCTGCCGTCCTGCGCACGGTGCTGTCCCGGCTCCGCAGCACCATCGAAGCAGCGACCCGTGCCGGCCTCAGCGACGTCGTCGTCGCCGAGCACGGCCGCTATCGCCTCGAACCCGCACTCATCGCGGTCGACTACTGGGCGCTCGCACGACGCCGCACCACGACCGACGACGAGGAACGGGCCACGGCCGCCGCCGCGATCGTCGCGAGCTACGGCGGCGAACTCGCCGCCGGTTTCGACGCAGAGTGGCTCGCCGCGCTTCGGGAAGGTGTTCGCCGCGACGCTCTCGACGCCGTCGCCGCGCTTGCGCGCACACGGATCCAGACCGACCCCGAAGCCACGTTGCAGCTGCTGGAATCGGCACGAGACTTCGACCCGCACAACGAACTGCTCTACCGCGACATCATGCGGCTCGAACACCACCTCGGCCGGCCCGACGCCATCGCCAGGACCCTGCGACTCCTCGAAGCACGCCTCGCCGAGATCGACGAATCCCCGACCACCGCAACCATCGAGCTGGCTCACCGCCTCCGCCGACTCGACGCCGATATCATCGAGACGACGGTTTGACCGTTGTGAAGCCCGCTTCGAAATACCTCGACGCAGGAATAGCTGAGCAGCCACCGCGAATGTTAGTGTCGTTGAACTGCTGGTCGTCGCACAGAAAAGCCTCTTGGTGTTTGACTCCGTAATTCCCCTCGCTGATCGCGAGTCGTGGTCGGGACGTACAACGCACCGCGTGGGCCGCCACCACACCGTTTCGACTCGAATCGGCCTCTCTGTCAGGGCCGCTCGTCCTGGTGATGCACCCGTTGGTCGATGGGGGTGCCGACGCGGATACCGATCGCACCGGCGTTCCGTGGGCCAGCTAAAGTGGACCCTCGGCGTGCAAGCATACGCCCAGGTCATCCGGCGTGCGCGGGGATCCGCCGGTATCCCAGACTCGCTTGGTAGCAAGCAGGTAAGCACATCGGGCCCGCTTCGTCAGCCAGGCTGCCGGGATGGTTTTCCGGTGGTCCTGTTCGCGTGGACTTCTCCTCTTCTGTTGACTGGCCCGCTTTCTGCAATTTGGAGTTCAAGTCAGATTATGATTTGCCTGTTGCGTCGCCGGCGTCTCGGAATGTTGGCGATATGGCTGACCTGGCGAAATGTTCTTCCGAAACGGATGGGAATAATTTTCTCAGGTCGAATGTCTCACCTGAATGGGTGTCCGAAAACCGTTGCGCGCATGGGGTTGATCGAGTTACGTTTGTTGTGTCGCCGGGAATTCCCGGAAATTGCATCTAATCCCGCTTGGTGTCCGGCGCTGACCGGCACCGTCCAACAGGAAAGGACACCCACGATGACGACGCCCATCCCGCCCGCTACGGCACCCGCCGCCGGGCCGACCACCCCGGTGGGTGGGACGGCAACCCGGCTCCGCAACGGCGAACTTCGTGCGATGGTGGCCAAGTTCCTGTCCGACAACGCCGCAAGCACCCACACCCCGCGCAGCATCGCCCACGCCCTGAACCGCTCCTCCGGCGCCGTCGGCAACGCCTGCAAAACGTTGACCGACCGGGGCGAAGCCGAACTCGTTTCGGCCGCCCCGCTGACCTACCGGGCGACCGCGACCACGGCGTCCGCCGCCGCAACCACCGTCACGTCCGCCCCGCCGCGCGCAACCCGTCCGCCACGCCGGAAGGGTTCCGGAGCGGCACTCACCCCGACGGCCAAACCCACTGCAGCCGGGAAGGGCCGCGCCCCGCGCCGCTCGGGGCGCACGGTCACCGGCCCGGTGAAACGCCCCAACGGGATGGACTACCACCCCCGGCTGCTGTCCGGAATGCCCGACGTCACCGCGCTGCAGCGGCTGCGCGCCGCCGGGGTGGCCGCTCTGCTGTACGGCCCGCCCGGCACCGGGAAGACCTCAGTGGTGGAGGCGGCGTTCAACGACTGCCTCACCGTGCAAGGTGACGGCGACACCGTGGTCGCCGACCTCGTGGGCGACTACACCAAGACCCCCGACGGTGACTTCGTGTTCGTCCACGGTCCGCTGGTCCGCGCGATGCGCGGCGGGGTGCCGCTGTTCATCGACGACGCGACCCTGATCCCGCCGACCGTGCTCGCCGTGGTCTATCCCGCGATGGACGGACGCCGCGAGATCGTGATCAAGGCCAACGGCGGGGAAGTCGTCCACGCCGCGCCGGGGTTCTACGTCATCGCCGGACACAACCCCGGGGTACACGGGGCCATCCTCACCGACGCCCTGTCCTCCCGGTTCTCCGTGCACATCCAGGTCTCCAGCGACTACGCCCTCGCCGACGAGTTGGGCGTCGACACGAAAGCCGTGCGGGTGGCGCGCAACCTCGCGACCCGGCAAGAGAACGGCGAGATCGGATGGGCGCCGCAGCTGCGGGAACTGCTGGCCTTCAAGAAGCTCGCCGAGGCGTGGGACATCGACGCCGCCGCCGCGAACCTGGTCGGCGCCGCGCCGGAAGAGGACCGCGCCACCGTCGCCGCCGTGGTGCGCGACGTCTTCGGCCGCACCGTCACGCCGCTCGCCCTCGGCGGACGCATCAAGACCACCTGACCCGCCACCGAACCGACTGGAACTCGCGAAAGGACCTGCGCCATGAGCACCCACTTCACCGCCGACCCGTCTGCTGCCGGTGCCGCAGTGTTCCCGGCGGGTCCGGAATGGCTGACCCTGTCCGCCGCGTTTGCCGATGAGGTCCCAGTGATCGCCGACCGCGACGACCTCGTGGTCAGCGTCGCGCCCGGTGCCGGTGGCGGTGCTCCCGCCTGTTTCTACCCCCACCGCGCGTTGATCGAAGTCGACGGCGACCACCTCGGCGTGGACCCCGCGACCGTAGACCCCGCCAACATGTCCGACCGGACCCGCTACGCCCCGGCCTGGGGTGCCCTGACCCACGAGTGCGGGCACGCCAAACACACCGTGTGGAAACCACCCGACGACGCTCCGGCCGGTGTGGTCGCCGCCGCCATGCTGCTGGAGGAGCCGCGCATGGAAGCGGCGCAAGTCCGCCGCCGTCCGGACGACCGGCACTGGCTGCGCGCGTGCGTCAAGGGCATCGTCGCGGCCGACCTGCACCTGTTCGCCGACCCTGACACCGCCCCGACGATGACTCCCGCCGACGCCGCGCGCACCGCCGCCCTGCTGCTGGGACGGGCCGACGGGGGCGTGCTCTCCCACGCGGAGGTCTACCCCGTCGCCCGCGTCATCGAGGACGTGCTCGGCACCGAAACCCTCGGGAAGTTGAGGGAGGTGTGGCGAGCGGCGTTGCTGACCGCCGACGACGCCGGCGAGGTCATGCTCGACCTCGGGCGGCAATGGTGCGAAATCCTCGGCAGCGACCCGGACGCAGACCCCGGCTCGCCACCCGAGATGTCCGGCGCCTCGGTCCCATCCGCTGACTCGCCCGGGACCGGCACCCCGGCTAACCCGTCCCCGCTGGCCGACGCAATCGCCGCCGTGCTGGACGGAGTGGCGGCGAAGTCGGCGGCCGAAAAGGTACCTGAGGACCCCGCCGCCGTTGCCGCCGCCGCGAAGGCACGCGAGGACGCCGCCGCCGAGGAAGCGCTGAAGGCTGCACGGCGAGTCTTCACAGCTGGTCATTCGCGCACCGGTAGCACCAAAATCAGGGACACCCGCCCACCCACACCGGAGGAGCGCACCGCCGCCCGCGTGCTGGCACGGGCGCTGGACACCGCCGGGATCCGGGAACGGGTCGCCGTGCGCTCCACCTCAGAGGTCCCGCCGGGACGGCTGCGGATGCGCGGCCTGCGGGCCGCCGAAGCCCAGCGTGCCGCCGGAGCGATGGTGACCGCCGAACCGTTCACCCGCACCATCCGCACCCCGGTCACCGTCCCGCCGTTGCGCGTCGGGATCGCCTGCGACGTGTCCGGCTCGATGGGCTGGGCCAGTGCCCACGTGGCCTCGGCGGCGTGGATCCTGGCCAACGCCGCCCGCCACACCCGGGTGCCCGCCGAAACCGCCAGCGTGATCTTCGGGCACCACGTCCGCCCGCTGACCCACCCCGGCAAACCGCCCACCGAGGTCACCGATTTCGAATCGAACGACGACTGGGAGAACATCCCCGACGCCCTCGACGCCCTCGACGGCTCCCTCGGGCTGTCTCGCCCCGGCGCGGCACGGCTGATCGTCATCGTGTCCGACGGCGACTACTGCGAACAGCCCCGCAGCGACGGGCAGAAGAAGCTCGACCGGATGCGCGCGTCCGGATGTGCCGTGCTGTGGCTGATCACCAGGCGCAGCGACACGCCGCTCGCCGGGGCGACCGTGCACAAGCTGACCGATCCCGCCGCCACGGCCCGAGCGATCGGGCACGCAGCCACCGCCGCACTCCGTGCGGTTGCTCGGCGCTAGGCGACCGAATTCCGTCGTGGGGTGAGGCCCGCTTCGCCTACGCCGACCCCTGCACCTACACCACACGAGGAGAGCATGATGACCGGAACACCGGCAATCGGAACGACTACCACGCCGACAATCACCGTAGCCGCTCAGCGGATCGCCGTACGCGTGGGCGACCTCACGCTGGACCAGTTGAGGGCTGCAGTCCAGGCTGCCGTTGCGAAGCTGGACGACGAAGCGGCCGAAGAGGTCGGCTCTGGCGGCTACTTCCACGGCCCCGCCTTGTCCGGCCTGAACGCAATGGCCGAAGCCATCGGACTTCCGCCCGTCAGCCCAGACGATTTCGCCGACGAGGAGGACTTCTTCGTCTGACGCCGCCTGCTCGCCAATCCGAACTCTGACTTTCAGGAGAAGACAATGCTCATCGAAGAAGGCTGGAAGCCCGGCGTCTGGGTCGACGGCGTCGAGTCCCGCGACATCAACGATTGCGACGCATTCGGCTCGTTCGCCCACCACGTTCACGAAGACCTGCTCGCCGCGCGCGCAGCCGGACGCATTCCAAAGCACGTCAAGACGACAATCAGCGCGTCCACCATCCGGCCCCTGTGGGGCGACGAGCCCCCGGTGTGGTTGCTGCACATCCGATTCACCGGTTTTGCCGACGTGCAGAGTGCAGCCCTCCGAAACGAGGTGGCCGCCGAAGCTCTCGCCAGCCTGGAACGGCATAGCCGTGAGCACTTGCCGTCCGACGGGTTCGAACGGTACGCCGGTACCCTATTCTTCGTTGACGACCACGGCCAGTTGCGACACAGCTGGACCCACGATCTTCGCCCACGTTCGGATGGTGCGGCGGTAACTTGATCCAAGGAACAGCAAGGGACGCGGTCCGGTTACCGAGATGGTAACCGGACCGCGCCCCTTTGTGTGCTTGCCGTCAGCAGGCTGCGAAGCGCTTCGGCGCCTCGCAGGTTTTCGTTGCCAAGCCGTCGGTGACCATCTTCTCCAGCGCGTTGTTCACGGCGCCACTCGACCGGCCCAGCTCGGTACCGATCTTCGCGGGGCCGAACTCCTCGCCAGGATGCTCGTACAGGTAGGTCTTCACCAGGTCGTAAAGCCCGCCCTTCGGGAGCCGGTCCTTCGTTGGTGCGTCCGGCGTCGGCGACGGACTGGATGCGGACTCGGTGTCGTCTTCACCGGCAACGCCCGCGTCATCACCGGTCTTCGGAGTGTCTTCGGCCTGACCGTCGCGCATCGTCCACGTGACGGGAACTGACTGGTCCTTGCCGTCGGTCCTGGTGACCAGGCCTTCGGCGGCCCAGCGGGACAGGATCTTGGTGGCGGTCGAGCGTCCCACTCCGGCCATGCTGGCCAGGTTCGCGGCTGTCGTGCCCGGGTAGGCTTCCAGCGCGCGGCGGACTTTCGATTCCGCGGTTTCGGGCTTGATCTGGTTCGGCTGGTCGTTCTTGTTCTGGGACATGACGAACTCCGTCTCGGGTGAAGCGGTGGATGGTCATGCCCCGGCCGGGGCAGCGCCCGCCGGTGCGCATCCGGTGGTTCGGGCTATGCATCCATGGACGCTCCGTCAACCCCTCCGTGTCAAGCGACTGTCCAAACAAGACACCTGTATCGCCCGGACGGGTCTTGTCGTAGGACGTATCACCGTGGAGCGGATGGTCTCGTGGCGCCGATGTAGTCGTCGCCGAAGTATCGGTAGGGCTCCACCTGTACCGGTTTCCCGAAGTCGGGCGCGTCGATCATGTTGCCGCCGCCGATGTACAGGCCGACGTGGTGCACACCGTCGGCCGCGGCGTAGAAGACGAGATCGCCCGGTAGCAGCGGATCGCCGGCGGGCACACGTGGCCCCGCGGTGTACTGCTCACGCGACGTGCGCGGCAGGGTGATGCCTGCCGCTTTGTAGGCGGCGCGGGTCAGCCCGCTGCAATCGAACCCGGCGTCACCGGCGACCGGGCCGTTGCCGCCCCACACGTACGGGAGCCCGCGCTGGCCGCAGGCGTAGTTGATCGCAGTCAGCGCGGCGGGAGTCGGGGCGGTGATGTCCGTGCACCCGCCGCCGGTGTTCTCGCAAGACATCCCGCCCACTGCGGCCACGATGGCCGTGGCGTCCTTCTCGTGGCGGCCGTAGGCGTCGGGGGTTCCGGACCGCTGGACGGCTTGTGCGGCGGCGTTGAGCGTCATCTGCTGCCAGCCGGGCACAGCCTGCAGGTGCCGGTAGAACTGCGTGGCTGTGTAGGTCGGATCCATGATCTGCTCGGGTGTGCCCCAGCCCTGAGAGGGGCGCTGTTGGAACAGGCCGAGGCTGTCGCGGTCGCCGTGGTCGAGGTTGCGCAGGCCGGACTCCTGGATGGCGACCGCGATCGCGGTGACCCAGCCGGCCGCGGGAACCTGCAGCTGCTTGCCGACCGAGGTGATGATCGTGGCATTGGCGAGTTGATCCGGCTGGTAACCCGGCACCGAGCTGCTGGGCTGGGTACTCGGGGCACAGCTCAACCCGGAACCGGCGTTGAGGGAGGTGACGACTGCTTGCGGCACCGCGCCGAACAAGAGCGGGACCGTCGCAAGGATGACGGCGACCCCGATGGCGATCTTGGATCCCATGCAGCACTTCCTCGCGATCAGGAGCAGGGACGCCGGGCCCGAGCAGGGCTGGCCATCGGTGGCTGAGGTTGGGGCGCCGGCAGGCGGTAGGCCGTCGCTTCCCTCCCGACGAGGTCGGCGGCCTCGGTGGCAGCCGGCGCGGGGAGGTGTGGCCATACCTCCGCAAGTTCGCCGAGTTCGCGGCGTGGTGACGTCCGGATGGCCGACCTCGTCACCAGCGGCAGCCAGACAGCGTGCGCAGGGCACGGGCACGTGGCCTGCTGGTCGAGCAGGTCGGCTGACGCGGTCGCGACCGGCACGTCGGCCGGTCGCTCGAGGTCGGCATGGATGCGGGCCAGCGCCGCCCGGGCGTTGGCCTCGCGTCGGTTCGTCGGGAACCACAGCAGCACGGGTGTGGCGATGCCGGTGGAGTCAGAGAGCCTCGCGTAGGCGAGCAGCTTCCGGGCGACCTTCGTCAACGACTCGCTGCCGGTGTCGTATTCGAGGAAGAACTCGAGTTCGCCGGCGCGGCTGCGCCACCGGCCGTAGGCGTCGGGGATGACGAGGTCGCCGAAGTGACGGGCGCAGCGGGACTCCGCCCACCAGGCGGTCAAGCCGTCACCGGCGAGGCGTCGGCTGTGGGCGATCAGGGAGGTGAAGAAGTCGCCGACGCCGACGGTGTGGGCGAGGCGCTGGTTGTGGGCGATAGCCATGGCGCGGTCGTGCCGGTAGCCGAGGTCCTTGACGTCGAGGCCGTGTTCGGCGGCCAGCACGGCGGCGCCGGCGGGACCGAGGACGTAGTGCATCGGTGCCGAGCCGTGCTGGCGGAACGGCTGGAACCGGCTGACCGCGCGCCAGAGGTAGAGCTCGCGCAGACGCTGGCGGGCGGAGCGGCCGGAGGGGAACGCCGCAGCCTGCACCTGGGTGGAGGTGAGGACGCGGTGTTCGTGCAGCAGGGCCAGGAGCCACTTGTCCCGCGGCGTGAGGCGCGTTGCGAGTGCGGCCTGGTGTTCGATCGAGTTCGCAGCGCGGGCGGCGATTGCGCCGGGAAGATGCTGACGCAGCTGATGCTGCCGGGTCGTGGTGGTGATCAACGGAAACCTCCGCGGGTCTCAGAGCCGCGCGCGGCGGGGATCGGTCTTGCGGCCGTGGACGGCCGGCTTCGAGCTGTCAGTGGTTGTCCGGTTCGCGGGCTCGGACTGGCGACGGCGGATAGCTGCGCGGATCTCCTTGGCTCGCCCGGGAACGGCGGGGCGCAGGGGAGTTGTCGTCATCGTGAACGGCTCGGTTTCGGCACCGTTGACGACGAGCCGGGCGGCGACGTGGTAGACGCCGAGGTGGGCGAGGTCGTGTTCGGACAGCCGCGGCGCGGTGTGTCGAGCGAGTTCGCGGGCGTCTTCGGGGGAGGCGTTGAAGAAGATCTTCGACCGGGCGTTGGTCGAGATGCCTTCCTTGAGTTCGCGGGGGAGCTGGCCGAGGTGCTGGTGGGCGAGGGTCATGGCGACGCGGAAGCCGCGGGCTTCGGCGAGCATGTCCTCGAGCGGGTAGGGCAGGTTGAGGAAGTTGTGGCACTCGTCGATGACCAGGGACGCGTCCGGCCGTTCGCGCTGCGGAACCCGGGCGCGGCCGGTGGTGGCCTGCCACGTGCGGGCGACGACCAGCGAGCCGACGAGCCGGGTCGTCTCGTCGCCGAGCGAACCCTTGGGGATCCGGACGAGGCAGATCCCGCCCTGGTCGAGGACCTGGGTCATGTCGACGGTGGACCGACCGCCGGCGATCGCGTCCCGGACGAAGGGCCGCAGCAGGAACGCGCGGAGCTTGTTCATCAGCGGCGAGATGACTTGGCTGCGGCTGGAGTCGGTGAGCTCGTCGTACCACTCCCAGAACCCGGTGAGGACCGGGTCGGTCAGGCCGGAGGTGATGCGGGCCCGGAAGGCCTCGCTGCCGAGCAGCTTGGGCAGGTCGGCGAGGGTCGGGACATACTCCTGGGCGCGGAGGGTGAGGCAGGCGGCGCGCATGAGGTCGTCGGTGCGGGGACCCCAGAACGCGGAGTAGACGCGGCGGAACACCGAGACGAGGTTGTCGACCTCGCGATCGGTCTCGCCACCTTCGAGGGGGTTGAGGCAGGGCGGGCGTTGCCGGGAGTCGGCGTCGAAGAGCACGACGCGGTCGGCGGCCTCGCGGGGGAGCCGGGAGAGGACGTCGGTGACGAGGTCGCCCTTGGGGTCGATGAGCACGACGCCGCGGCCGGCGTCCGCGTCGTCGAGGATCATGTTCGCCAGCAGCGTCGACTTCCCCGACCCAGTGGCGCCGAGCACGTGCAGGTGGTGGTGGGCGTCCGGCACGCGTAGCCCGACGCCGCGGGCGTGGCCGCTGTCGGCCACCCCGAGCGGCTTGACCTCGGGCCCCGGCACGGCGACGCCCGGTGGCGGCGCGACGGCTTTCGCGCCGGCACGCTCGATGCCGGGGATCTCCGCGTCGACCGGCAAGTGCGCGATGGCCGCCAGCTCGGGCACGGCCATCAGGTCGCCGCGGCCGAGACGACGCTCGGCGAGCGCGCGCTGCGGGTGACGGAGGCGGGTACGGGTGAAGTAGTTGTGCTCGGTGTAGGCGGCGAAGCTTGCGGCGAGGGCGTGTGCGCGGCCGCGGGCGGTGTCACGGGCTTCCCGGTCGTCGGCGTCGGCCGCCAGGTGGGTGGTGACGGCGTAGCGGACGACGACCTCGTATTGGGAGCCGCGCTGCTTGCCCACGATCGCCCGGTTCTGCGCGGAGTACTCCAGCGACAGCTGCGGGTCCTGGCTGATCCGGCGGGTATCACGGGTACGCCCGGGCCGTGTCGCCGCCGCGCCTGGTGTGAGCAGGTCGAGGACGCGGCCACCGAGTCGGCCGGACGCGCCGGTGTGCATACGTCGGGCCGCGCGACGAGCTCGGCTGACCCGTCGGCCGGTGACCGGCCGGGCGAGGACCTGGACGCTGGCGTACTCGTCGCGGCCGAGCCCGACCGGCGCGCCGAGCAGCCCGCGGATCGGGTCGGCGTCGAACCCGGTCCGGATCGGCAGCGCTTCGGGCCGGGCGAGCCGCAGCTGGCCGCCGACCGTGACCACCCGCCGGTCGTCGCCCGGTTCGGGCAGCGGTGGATCGGCGGGGACCGCGCGGGTGTGCGCGCCGGGCCAGGCGGCTTCGATGGCCCGCTCGACGAGACCCGGCGGGATCACGCCCGGGACCCACAGCCGCAGGGCGACGCCGTGCTCGGAGAAGCGGTACTCCCATGTCAGGTGCGGTTGGCCGGTGAACCAGCGTCGCCAGCTCGGTCGCAGCAACCCGACGAGGTTGGCCCACAGCAGAGCGCCGCCGGCGCAATCGACGGTCGGCGGGGCGAGCACGCTGACGCACCGCGCGTCGACGAGCAGCGCGGCGTGGCAGCGGCGTCGCCACCAGCTCCGGCCGGCTGCTTGACCCAAGATCATCGTGACCAGCGCGGGGAGAGCGATCGGCCCCCAGCTCAACGCCACGTCGAGGACGTCCTTGAGCAGCTGGTGCACCGCGGTCCACGGATCAGTCAGGTAGTCGCTGATCCACCCGGCGTGCCAGATCATGAGCCAGTCACCGGACCGAGGTCGACGACGTCGTCCACGGAGGGATCGCCGAAGTCCTGTGCGATCTCGGCCAGCTCGGCGGGATCAGTCGTGACCAGGACGTTCTCTGCCGGCGACGCGAGCGCTTGAAAGGCGACCCATTCGGTGCCAGAGCCGAGCAGGCCTTGTCCGCGGTCGGCCGTCAGCAGGAACTGGCGCTGGCCTTCGGAGAGGTTGAAGGTCGCCGCGATCTGGTCGATCGCCTGCGGTGACTGTCGCAGCAGCACGCTGGTGGCCGCGTTGGCCACGATGGCTCGGCCGAGGTCGCTGCCGAGGACGTCTTCGATGTCCTGGGTCGCGACCGTGAGCCCGGCCCAGTGCTTGCGGAAGGTCTTCGCCATCCGGAACAGGTACTTCGCGCCTTCCGGTGACTGCATGAGCAGCCAGGCCTCGTCGACGACGACCAGCCGACGGCGTCGGTCGGCCGGGTTGGAGACGCGTCGCCAGACTGCGTCGAGGGTCAGCAGGGTCCCGATCGCCTTCAGCTCGTCAGGCAGGTCGCGCAAGGAGAACACGACGAGGTGCCCGTCGGGGGTGGTGGTCGTGGGTCCGGCGAAGAGGTCGGCGAACGCGCCGTCGACGAACGGGTGCAGCCGGGCAGCGAGGTCCGCGCCGTCTCGAGCAGTCGCGAGGGTGTCACGGAGGTCGCGCATCAGCGGCGCCGGGCGGGTCCAGGTGCGCGGGTCGGTGGTGATCCCGGCGTTCGCGTAGGTCGTGGTGAGCGCGGTGTCCACGACGGCGCGTTCGCCCGCGCTCAACTCAGTGCCGAGGCACACGGCGAGCACGGTCTGCAGGAACAGGGCTCGTCGGTTGAGGGCGTCGTGCGGAGCGGTCCTCCGGCCGGCCGCGGTGGTGTGGATGGGCAGGTCGAAGGGGTTGAGCCGGACGCCGCCGGCGCCGAGGTGGACGTAGGCACCGCCGACCTGCGCGGCGAGGCGGGCGTATTCGGCTTCGGGGTCGATGACGAAAGCCTGGATGTCGCGGTAGAGGCTGCGCAGGGTTTCGAGCTTGACCAGGTACGACTTGCCGGAGCCGGAGCGGCCGAGCACGACGGCGTTGTGGTTGTCGCAGGCGAACCGGTCCCAGTGCACCAGTCCTTGGGAGCCGACGTTGTAGCCGTAAAGCACCCCGTTCGGAACGGAGGAGGTCGGGTCCGTAACTGGGAGGTCGGGTGATGTGAAGGGAAATGCGGCGGACGCGGCGGCAGTGTCGAACGTCCTCTTCAGACCGAGCGAGTCCAGCCCGAGTGGCAACGTGGTCACCCAGCCCTGCAGCGAGCGGTACGTGGCCGGCTTGGCGTCCAGCAGCAACGATGCACACAGCGACCGCAGCGCCGACACCTCCTCGGCGAGCGTCTCCTCGTCGGGTGCGTGGATGGTCAGGTAGAGGCCGAACTTGAACAGCCGGCCTTCGCCGCGGGCGACCCGGCGGGAGAGGTCGGCCGCGTCTTCGGCGGCGGCGTCGAGGTCCGGGTCGTCGAGCTGGTCGTGCCGGGCGTGATGTCGGCGGGACGATTCGAGGCGGGCGCGTTGCTTCTTCAGCCCGCTGGCCGCGGTCATCGGATCGACGGGCTGGACGTGGACGGACACGTCGAGCCGGGCGGGGTAGGTCAGCAGCGGGGCGAGCCAGCCGGGGTAGACCTCCTGCGGGTAGCCGGTGACGCCGAACGAGGCGACCCACTCGTTGCCGACCTCGAGGTGACGAGCTCCGACCGACAGTGCGTCCGGGGTGAATGCCTCTGCTTTCGTGCCGAGGTCATGGGTGCGGGACATCGCGGTTCACCTGCCTTCGAAGTCGTCGTCGTAGAGGTCGGTGATCGCCGCAGCGGTGACGATGTCGCCGGCGAGCGTGGCCGAGGGCGGCAGAAAGGTGTCGGGGTTGCAGGCGGCGGCCAGGACGCCGGTCGCGGTGTTGGCGTCCAGGGCGGTGACGACGATGCCGGCCGGCGCGAGCAGCTCGGTGGCCTCGTTCAGGCGCCGCGCGAGCCGCTGCTCAGCTGCCTGGCGTGCCGCCGGATCGATCGGCGTCGCCGCCGCTTTCCGGCGGAGGTGGCCTAGCGCGGAGCTGACGGCGACGGCAGGCCGCGCGGGTTCGCGCAGGACCAAGAGGACCTGGCGGCGCAGCAGGTCGGCGTGCCGGCTGAGATGGGTGAGGTAATCGGCGTGGTCGAGCGCGGTGGCTTCCAGCGCCGGGTGGGGGAGTCCGCCGGCTCGGGCGCGGAGCTCGTCGATCTGCGGGACGAGGTCGAGGCGCTCGGCGCGGACGAGGAACTGCACCGGCGCGGTGAGCGAGTGCAGGTAACGCGCGAAGGAGGCAACGAGGGCCTCTTGCTCGGCGGGTGTGCGCAGGGAGAAGTTCACCGTCGAGCAGGCTGCGATCACCGCGAGCCCGTCCGGTCCGAGGTCCACGACTCCGGCGGTGGCGCCGCTGGTGACGCTGCGCGCGGGCAGTTCGAGAGGCGTCGGTGCCACGTCCTCGCGGGCGGAGTCGCGTCCGGCGGTCAGCCACGCCGGCGCCGGCTGCACACCTTCCGGTGCGGAGACCTGGTGGCGTGGGGTGAGGCGTTGCCGGATCGCGGCCAGCAGGAGGTGGTCGAGGGCGACGCCGTCGCGGCGGCCGAGCGCCAGCACCGTGACCGCCAAGGCGACCGGCGCCGCGATGAGCAGGAACAGCGGGAGCGGTAGGAAGGCGTGGGTGGCGTTGTAGAGGGCGTAGAGCAGCAGGCCGGTG
Organism: Amycolatopsis sp. NPDC005003; assembly: GCF_053600695.1. Classification (NCBI taxonomy): domain Bacteria; kingdom Bacillati; phylum Actinomycetota; class Actinomycetes; order Pseudonocardiales; family Pseudonocardiaceae; genus Amycolatopsis; species Amycolatopsis sp. NPDC005003. The sequence goes on from NZ_JBSGAI010000006.1 coordinate 258,334, forward strand.
ACGCCGAGGATGGCCAGTTGCCGTGCGGTGAGCGGGCCGAGTACGCGGTCGGGGCGGTCGACGTCGGCGGGAATGCGCACAGGGTGGGACATGACGTCGTTACCTCACTTCGACTTCGGGCGCCGTCGCCGAGACGGCAGATTCAGTGGCAACGGCAGCTGCGTGTCGGCCGGTTTTGGCGGCGGCGCAGGGTCGGCGGGCGGTGTCGGTTTCGGCTGGCGCTGCACGCCGAGGGGGAGTGGGTACTGCCCGGAGGAGAGGGGCCGGTTGCCGCTGTAGGCATCGGGAGGCGGTCGGCGGCGAGCCCGGGCGGCGCGGTTGATCTGTCCGGAGGAGGTGAGCAGTCCCGGGCCGGTTTGCGGCGCGCGGTTGGTGCGGGCCGGGTCGGCGAGCTCGTCGGTGAGGCTGCGGCGCGCGGGCCGTGGTGTCTGGGTTGGCAGGTGGATCGGCAGCATGCCTGCGCCTGGCGCGAGTAGGGCGTTCGGCAGCCTTGCGGGTGGGCGGGCGTTGCGGTTGATCCGCCCGTCCGGCATCAGCAACCCGGTCTGGCGTGGAGGGTGCGGTGTGGTCGCCGGGGTGGCGAGGTCGTCGGCGAGGGTGCGCCGTGGCGTGCGGTCAGGGTCTCGGCGCACGGCCATCGGCAGCCCGAGCTGGTCGGCCGGCAACGCGTTCGGCGGCTCTGTCGGCAGAACCCGGGGATTCGGACGGATCGTCGTGTCCCCGTCGCGCACGGTGGAGCTGAACATCGACAGCTGACCGGGGCCTGGACCCCGCTCGTCGAGCGCACGCGGTGCATCCCATCCGCGACGCGTGCTCCGGGACGGGGGAGGAGTTCGGCGCACCCGCATCGGGAGCATGAACTGTCCCGACCGTGTCGCCGGCGGATCAGCCGGTGCGCTCGGCCCGTGCGCACGAGGTCGTCCGCCGGCCCGGCCGGCCGCGGCGCCGGCGAGGAGCCCCATCGTCTTGTAGGCGATGACGCCGCGCGCGATCCGTCCGAGCAGGCTGGGCCGGCCGGAGCGCAGCGGCGCGAGGAACCAGAACGGGATTTTGATCAGCACGTAGAACAGTGCGATGCACAAGAGCAGGTTCATCAGCGCCGACAGCGACGGCCCGAAGATGGTGAAGCCGCCGGGCGCGAAGAAGATCCTCACCGTGACGACGAGGGTCAGGGACTGGCCGACCTGGATGGCCAGGACGCCGCCGGTGGCTTTCCACCACAGGTAGGCGACGCCTTCGGTGTGCGGGAGCGCGTGCAGCATGAGCGCGATCGGTGCGGCGGCGATCAGCAGGACGGTGGCGATCACCCGGACGATGAAGACGACGAGCAGGACCAGCAGCATCGCGACCAGGCCGAGCCCGAGGATGCCGAGGAACAGGCCGCCGCCGTGCAGGGAGTTCTGCACCATGGTGATCAGGCTGCGGGTCATCTCGGCCGGGTCGGCGCCGATGCCGAGGATGGCGGTGGAGACCGCGTTGGCGATCTGGATGCCCTTGGTCGCGAGAAACAGCGACAGCGTGCCGGCGAGGAACCCGACCACGAGCCGGGGCGCGATTTCCTTGACGGTGTAGCGGGCCTGCAGCGTCTGGTAGCCCATGATGATCAGCCCGGCCAGCAGCACGAGCACGACGTAGGCGGCGAGCAGGACGTGCCACGACCCGACCCAGATCGCGCCCAAGCCTGGTAGCTGATCCGGCTCGGGGGTCGTCAGTAGCGTCTTGCCGAGCAGATCCAGCAGCGGGTTCAGCCCGGCGGCGACGACCGCGGCGAACAACGTGCTCGCGGCGACGACCATGCAACCCGCGAGGTCGGTCAGACCGCACTCGGCTGCATCGCCGGTGCCGTTGGGCACCGGTGCCGGCGGTGGCGTGCTCGGGACCAGCGTGGAGGGCTGCGGGATGCAGTTCGGTCCCTGGCACGTGGCCGGGCTGCTCGGTGGCGCGCAGCCCGGCACCGGCGAACCCGGGAAACATGACGGTGGCGCGGGCAGCGTAGTGATCGGCGGCAGGGGAGAGGCTGGGATCGGCGGGCGCGATGACGCGCTCGGAAGGTGGCAGGCCGGTTCGGTCGAGCCGGGCGCGCAGGTGGGATTGGGCGGCAACGGCAGCGGAGGTTGGGCGGGGGCGAGCTGGCCCACGGCTTCCGCTGGGCGAGGGTTCGAGGCCGACGTGATCAGGCCGAGCGCGACAACGAGGGACGCGGCCACCATGCCGGCTCGGCGGGCGTGCCGGCGCCACCTCGGTCGTCTGTCGACGGCGGAAGGTTCTGGAGGCGCGAGCATCCGGCGCGGGATGGACATCGGTCACACCCCGCCGACGATCGTCTTGAGGATTTCGACGACGATCGGCGCGAGCGCCGCCAGGCCGAACCCGATGCCGGCGGCCTTGAACGCGCCTTTCGCCTTCTCGATCTCGCCGGGGTCGCCGGACGCCATCAGGTAGCGCAGCCCGCCGATGGTGAGGAACACGAGCGCGACGCCGGCGAGGATGCCCATGATCCATGAGCGGATATTCGACAGAACTTGGTCGACCGTCTGCGCGAGCGCGACGTAGTGCACGGTCTCGGCGCGTGCCGCGGACCCGCTGAGCAATAGCGCCGCGACGGCCAACGTGCAGCCGAGCAGAACCATAAACCGACGTCGCGGTCGCAGCGGAGAGGTCGGAGCTTTCGGGGCTGGGCAGGTAGGTGAGCTGGTTCGGTTTTCGGGCCGCTTCGACGGCCGACGTGGCGAGATCAGTCGCATGAGGACGCCTCCTGAACGGCGCCCGGTTCCACTTCGGACCGGGATGGGCGAGGGCGCGCGGGCGATCGCGTCCCGCGGTCACCAACTCCGGAATTCGAGGGGCGAGGAGACACCGGACGCCGCGTCTTCTCAGCGCCGGACCGGCCTGGCGGCAGTGCACGACGTGCCACTCGACCTCGCCGAGCGAGGGTTGCCCCGTCCTCGCGAAGGGCGATGAGGTAGCCGGCGAGTTTGCGTTCGGCTCGGTGACGCGCCTGCTGGGTCGCCTTGTACGTCTGGCCGCGTGCGTGGGCGGCGTCGGCCAGCGACAGCTCACCGAACCGGGTGTCGCCGATCAGCGACGCCTCCGCCGCGGTCAGCACGCCGGCCCCGACAGCGGCCAGCAGGACGAAGTCCGGGTGGCCGCCGGCGTTCTGCGGTCCGGGTGCACGAGCGCCGAGGTCGGCCACGGGGGCGGCGGCGTCAAGGGCGTCGCGCAGCGCGCGGTGCCCGGCGCGGTAGGCGGACCAGCGCAGCCGCACGAGGATGGCCGGCCGGGTGAGGTCGACGTCGGCGAGCGCTTCGAGGAAGCCGGTCAGCACGGCGGCGTGGATGTCGTGGACTTCGCCGCGAAATCGGCCGGTCAGCTTGGCCGCGACCGGGATCAGGACCGGCAGTGCGAGCCCGACGCACGCGACCGTCCACGTGCGGCCCTCGGCGCGCGACCGCGTCACGAGAGCTGTCCACACCGCATCCCGCGTCTCCTGTGGACACCCCTTGGCGATCAGCGTGGCGCCGACCTCGTCCAGCGGCACCAGCCGCGGCGGCAACCCGCGAATCCGACGGCCGTCGAGGGCGACCGGGTGCGGTCCGGTGACGAGCCAGGCGAACGCGGTGCGAGCAGAGTCGAACACACCGGGCTCGGAGCGATGACTGCGCGCTGACGGAAAGTCCATGACGGCACTCCTGAACGAGCGGAAAGTGACGTCGCCAGGAAGCCGGGCCAGCCGCCTCAAAACCGCTTCACGCCCAGGTCAGAGCCGTGTCAAAGCCGTGTCGAAGGCGTTTCACGCCCTGCGTGCGCCCTGAGCAGTGTGCGAAGAATTGTCTCGGCGTGATGGTGTCTCTTGTGGACGGGGTTCGCGGAGTTAGCCGGTGACAGCGCAGAAGTCGCCGAAGTGATTGTCGGCGGCCCGCCTCCGGAGGTTCCGCTCGTGACCCGACGCACGTCCTCGACCGACCGACCGCCCAATCGTGATGGCTCGGACCGGCCCCGACGCACTCGCCCGGCCAACGGCATTCCCTACCCGGGCGCACCCGACCCCTGCGGTCCGACTGCCCGCCCGCGCCGCTCCACGACGGCGACCACTGCGGTGGAACGCACGCGTGAACTCGCGCCCATCCCGCCGACCGTGTGGGCGACCGGCCTCGATCCGATCGATCTGGCGGCGACTTGGCCCGTGCCGATCGTCCGGTCCATCACGATGAGCTTTTCCGCATCCGGTGCTCGTGTCCTGATCGCTCCGTGGCCGACCTTTGGCACTGCTGGTGGTCGCGAGTTGGCTGTCGTGCGCGACGCCGTGTGCACGCTGGGACGAGACGCCGTGGTGGCCGAACTCGTCGCTGCGGCGCACACGCCGGCAGGCGGCGGCGGCGCGCACGGCCTCGCAGCACCGATGCAGCAAGCCATGCGCGACGGAGGCGCGTCGCCGCAGACCAGGGACCGTGCGCGGGCAGACTTGATCATCACGGTGCTGCCGGCGAATAACGAAGGCGACGAATCAGCCGAAGCATTCGCGATCGCAGCCGCCCGTGTCCTCGTCTTCGGTGGCATCCTTGCCGTCTACACCCACACCGACTGGTCGACCGGACGCCTGATCGACCGGTCCGGAGCGATGATCGCCGCCGCACAGAACGCCGACCTGCTCTACCTCCAGCACATCGTCACCCTCAACACCCCAATCCGGAACGGTCGCGTGCAACCGCCGCCTGGACCCGTCGGGCCGGTCCACGACGACGTCGGCGACCGTGCTCCGCAGATCGGCGCGGCCGCGATGCACACCCGCGTGCATGGCGACGTCTTCATCTTTGCCCAAGCCCACGCCGACGCCGCAGGCCTCCGATGACCGACCAGCCGAAGGACGGGTACACAACCATGACCAGCACACCGCCGAGTACTTCCCCGTCGCAGGTCGACGAGCCGACCATGCCGCTGTCCCGCGCGCTGATCGACGCCCTCGACCCAACCCCGCCCGTGCCCGACCGCGCCGCGGCCCGCACCCCGAGCACCCCGGTCGCCAGCACGCCGATGACGGATCTGGACGGGTTGCCGGTGTCGGTGTGGGCGACGGCGCAGGCGTCGCCGGCTGCGCAGCGCAAGGGCCGGTACGTGCCGGAGTCGACGGCACATCCCGCGAAGATGTTGCCCGCGGTCGCGGTCCACGCGATCGAGCACTACACGAGGCCGGGTGAGGTAGTGCTGGATCCGATGTGTGGGATCGGCACCACGCTGGTCGAGGCGATCGACCTCGGCCGCCGCGCAGCCGGTGTCGAGTACGAGCCGCACTGGGTCGACGTTGCCCGGGCGAACCTTCGCTTCGCGCGCAAGCGGGGCCACGACCACGACGGCATGGTCATCCGTGGTGACGCCCGTCAGCTCGAGACGCTGTTGCCGGAGCCGTACGTCGGCCAGGTCGCCTTGGTGGTGACGTCGCCGCCGTACGGGCCGTCGGTCCACGGACTGGTCAAGACCGACCGGGAGACGGAGGACGGCAAGGTCCGCAAGCACCACTACCGCTACGGCAGCGCGCTCGACCGCGGCAACCTCGCCAACATCGGTCACCACCGCCTGCTGGCCGGCTTCACCCGCATCCTCACCGCATGCGCGCGGGTCCTGCGCCCGGGCGGCCACGTGGTGATCACCGTTCGCCCGTGGCGCGAGCACGCCGAGCTGATCGACCTGCCCTCTCAGGTCATCGCCTGCGGTGTTGCGGCCGGGTTGGTTCCGGTTGAGCGCTGCGTCGCCCTCCTCGCTCGCGTTGCCGAGAGCGAGCTGGTAGCGCGCGGCAGCTTCTTCCAACGGGACTTCATCCGAAAACAGCGCGAGGCCGGACTACCGCTGCACCTGATCGCGCACGAGGACGTCATCGTCCTGCGAACCACTGAGGAACGCGAGAGCGTTCGGGATGGACAGGCGCGCGGCACGATCGAGGCACGTGATGAATACGGCGCAATCGGGCCGGGGCATTGGGCGGCATGACGGGTGCTGTCTGCGTCGGGCGGGGGAAGCTTCGGAACGCCGTTGGCCGAAGGGACACGTCAGAATGCGGTGCGGGTGTCGCTTCGTGGGTCTCCGTGCACGAAGCGGTGTTCGTAGAGACCGGCTCTGGCCGTGCGGCGCCATGGCCGTGCCAGCCGGATGGCCACGTCGATGTCGGCGTCCGGCGCGTCGCGATCGAGCTCCGCGACGGCGAGGCCAGGCCGCCCGTCGCCGTGACAGCGTCCGATCCACCGTCCGCCGGGCGCGACGACGCCGGCCGGAGCTGTCGCGCTGAACTGAGCCGGGACGGAGTAGCCGACCCAGTAGCTGTAGAGCGTCCCGTATGCCTGGGCCACGACCGATCTCGGCGCGTCATCGACCATCACCGAGGCCAGCACGCAGTCGACGTTCAGGTGTTCGTACTCGGCGAATAGTTCGGGGAAGTTGACCTCGATGCAGAGCACGCAGCCGAATCGGAAACCGTCGACCTCGAACACCAGCGGCGCCACTCCCGGCGTGTACAGGTAACTGATCTCGGTTTGTGACAGGACGGCCTCGGCCTCTTCGCGCATGACATCCCAAGCGGCACGCGACCAGTCCGCTTCGGCCAGCTCCGCCATGCCGCCGCCGGCTACCGCGTACTTGCTGGGATACGTGATCGCGCCCTCGGGGAACTGCACAAGCCGGACTCCCGCAGCACTCGCCTCGTGCATCAGAGCACGAATCTCCGCTCCGCTTGCGCGAAGTGCGTCCCGGTCCGCCGGATCCTCAGGCACCGTGCTCTGCGCGACCGCCAACCGCAGCGTCTGATTCATCCGGCCAGCTTGTCAGACCCGAACCGGGCGGTCCTGCTCGTACTCCGTCAAGCGCGGCGCCCGTCGAGAGCCAGCCGACGGACGAGCCGTTCGAGGAACATGCGCTTCTGGCGGTGAGCGGACGTCGGCGACCGTCGGCTGCCTTCGGAGCCAGGATCCCGCCATTCGGGATCACTTTCAACCGATCCGGCCCGGGAGCCGTGTTCCCGGTGTGACGACACTGCTCGCGGAGGACACCCAGCGGGCCGCAGCTCAAAGTCAGCTCGTGCGGTACGCCCTCGCGCTCATCGCCCTCCTACAGGCCGGGCTCGGGTTCGGCGCGCTGTTCTTGCCCGTCGACCCGCACGCCGACATGGTCGCCATGCCCGGGATGACGCACCCCGTCCAGCCGGGCTTCGCCGGTGTTTCCTGGAATCTCGCGTTGGGCGCCGGACTGCTGTGCGTGGCCCTTTACCCCGGCTGGCGGGCGTCTGGCTGCCGTTCTATTGCGGCTTGACCGTCGTGCTCGGTGTCGCCTCGGTGAGCGACCTCTTCCGCGGCCTGCCGATCACCGGGCGAATCTCGACCCACGCCCTGAGTACCACCGGCCTGATCCTGCTGCTCGTCGTTTACCGGCGCCGGAACTCGGAAGCTCGTGACCGGGACCGCCGATACCTGCCACCACCTGTAGGTCGGTGATGACCTGTCGTAGGCTGTCACGGCGAGCATGCGCGCAGAAGCCGGGGAACCGGGTGCCACTCCGCCTCCCTCTCCTGCTACGACGGCGCATCCGCGCCTGCGTGAGTCGTCGCCGAAAACTCTGTGACTGACCGCGGCCGCGGTGGTGGTGCCGTGATGGCCGACTACGGCGTTGCGGCTCAGCGCACTCGACGGAACTCGGCTCGTTCAGCCGCTGCTGGGCTGCGTCGTCTTCGGCGCTGCTCGTCACCCGGTCCTGGTTAAGCCAATGGGGGTCTGCCCAGCGCTCTGTGCGCTCCGCGGAATCGCCGGGAACCAATCCGGTCTCCCATCCGACCTGTACACGACCAGCCGCCGCCAGAACGAGGGAACCCGCATGAAAATCCTACGACTGCTCGGAGCGTTCCTGCTCGCCGTCGCCGGCTTGCTGGTGTTGGCCGGACCGGCGTCCGCGCACGCCGAGCTGAAGGTGAGCTCGCCCGCCGAGGGCGCCAGCCTCGCGGCGCCGCCGAGCAAGGTCGAGCTCACCTTCGAAGAGCCCGTCACCCTGCAGGCGGACCCGATCTCGGTGACCGGACCCGATGGCGCGACGTGGGCGGTGAGCACGCCGACCGTCACCGACGCGGTCGTCTCCGCAGCGGTGACGCCGTCCGGACCCGCGGGTGCCTACACGCTCACGTACAAGGTCGTCTCCGACGACGATGACAAAGTGACCGCGGCGATCCACTTCACCCTCACCGCGCCGGCCTCGCCGCCGACCACGTCCAGCTCGGCTGCCCCGACGTCGTCGTCTGCGGTTACTGCCCCGACGTCGGCGACCTCGGCGACGCCGAGCGCGGCCGCTTCCGGCGACACCGGTGGTGGCGTTCCGGCGTGGGTGTGGATCCTGATCGCCGTCGTGGTTGTGGTGGCCGCGGTCTTCGTCGCGCTGCGGCTGCGGCGGACCCGGCAATAGCTCGGCTCCGCGCGAACCGTTCGTCTGAATTGCCGGGAACCTTTCGCTGCCTCCAGCCGGCCATTCGGTGACGGGGGGGCTGGTGCTGGAGGAGTCCTTGGTGAGAAGGCGTGTCGCGGTCATGGCCGCAGCAGTCGTCGTGGCCGTCTCCGGGTGTGGCGGCCCGAGCGACACCGGTAGCTCGGGTGCGGCCGCGGACGCCGCTTACGGCATCCGCACGGTGACCGACTGCACCGGCGCGAAGTCGACGTTCACGTCGGTGCCGACGCGAGTCGCGGCAGCCACGACGAGCGTGCTGGAGTTCCTGCTGGCCCTGGGCTGAATGACAATATCGTCGGCGCCCAGGCCGTCGCGCCCGGCGCGTTCCCGCCCGACCTGCAGGAAGTCGAGCAGGTTGCCGGGCGGGTAGAGGCTGCCGCTCAAGGGTCAGCCGGTAGACCCACCAGCCGGCGCACGCGTCGCCGGTCTGGATGGCCGCGACGTACAGGGCGGCGGCCGCGGTGCCCGAGGTCGGGGTCAAGGTGACCACCATGCTGAACCGGTTGTTGACATTGTCGTACTGCACCCGCGGGCCGAACACGTCCTCGGTGGCGCCGAGAAACCCGGCGAGGACCGTTTCGACGATCTGCGTCGTGCCGGGGGAGCCGCATCCGGGCTGTTCCGTGCGTCGCTCTCGCGCAAGTACACCGCGCTGATCGGGTCGCCGCCGAGGAAGGACCTGACGTACTGGTGCCCCGGCGATGGGTGCGGGGCAGTGCGGCGTTCTGGGTTGGACGGTCTACGGTGGCTCTGGTTTGAACCGGCCGCGGACCTGGGCCACCCGAGTGCGGCCCGCAGGCACACTGTGTCGACTTGGCCTCAGTCTGTCGCTGCGGCCGCCGACTTACCAGGGACGAAAGCCCTTGAAAGCATCAATCACCCGATTGGGGGGTGCTGGGTGGGGGGACGCCGGTCTGCAAGGCGGTCAGGCAGGTGGGTGTAAGGGGAGAAGGGTGTCGAGGCCGAGCAGGGCCAGCTTGCGTCGTGCGGCCGTCGAGGCGATGACCTGCAAGGTGCGGCGTTCATGCTGGCATCGATGAGTCAAGGTCATCAGCTCGGCTGCGGCTTCGAGGCTCAGCTCGGTGACGGCCGTCAGGTCGACCACGACGGCGGCTTCTGGAGGGGCGGCTGCCACGGGTGTGCTGAGCCGGTCGGCGGTGTGGGCGTCGAGGACGTTGGGCGCTTTCACCGTGATGACGTCGGCGGTGGGCTGGAGTTCGGCCGGTCTGGCGCTGTGGTCGTGTGGTTCGGTGGTGGTGCTCATCGCCTCTGTTCCTGTCGGAGTGGACTCGGAGACGGCGCTGCCGTTTCGACATGCCCCCAGTTGAGTTCGCTGCCGGCAACTGTCACTCGCTGTGGATTCGCCGCGTGTTACCGCCTGGATCGCTCGCTTCCGGAGGGTGAACCGGGCCGCCGAGGGTCAGCTTCGGTCGTTGACGACGTTGGTGACGAAACGTTCGGCGACTCCACGCAGCTTAACGTTTTGCTGCTGCGATTGGTGACCAGCAGGTCGAATGCCTGGTCGGCGCTGATGCGGTGCAGGGCCATGAGGATGCCTTTGGCCTGGTCGATCACCGCACGGGAATCCAGCGCGGTCCCCAGCTGGCCGATGGTCGCTCGGGCCACGTGGAAGCGGTGCGCGCTGCGCAGGGCGGCCTCGGCGGCGGTGGTGTAGAGCTCCAGCAGGGCGGCATGGTGCGGCATCCGCCGAAAGCGTCAGCTCGCTCTTCAGGCCACACAGCATACGGCGGCAATCTTCTCCATGTTTGATGGCATCGGAGGTCGTCAGATTGGCCCGATTCCGGGATAATTCGGCGGATGAAGGGGGCCGTGCGTGCGCTGATCGTGGTCGCGGTGATCGCTGGACTGGCCGGAGTGGCATGGATGTTCACAGGCCGGGTCGCAAGTGATGCGGCTATCGGCAACGCGCAGGTACTCGGCGCGCTCGCCGGCGTGGCGGCCCTTTTGGTTTCGCTCTTGGCGCTGTGGCGACGGGGTTCCCGGCGCGCTGCCGCAGACCCTGTCCCGAGCGAGCCGACGCAGTTGGCAGTCGAGTACCTGGCCACTGAGACGTTGCGGTACTGGCGCCGACAGGCCCACGACCGGCGCATCACCACACCGTCATCAGCGTCGGTGCGCTGGACCTGGGCGGGCCAGGACGTGGCTGTTCCCGCCGCCGAGCTGCAATCCGACATACCGGCCGTTTCCGGACCGGTTGTGCTGGGCGGGTCGACAGGCCGAGTGCTTACATCCGGGGTCGTCACCGAACTCCGCCAGCAACTCTACGAGCGCCTCGATGATACCGGGCGGATTGTGGTGCTCGGCGGGCCTGGCGCGGGCAAGACCGCCGCGATGCTGCTGCTACTGCTCGACATTCTGGAACACCGCCCACCCAGCTCAGGAGCGCCGGTACCGGTGTGGCTGACCCTTGGCGGCTGGAACCCCGAGACCACCTCGCTGGAGGACTGGGCGTCCGCAGCGCTGACCCGCGACTATCCCGGCCTCTCCGCCGCTGCCTATGGCGGGCCCGGTACCGCCAAGAATCTGATCCGCACCGGACGGATTGCGCTGTTTCTCGACGGCCTGGACGAGATGGCTCCGGCCATCCAGGGCCCGGCCCTGCAGACGATCGACCGCGACGCCACCGGGCTTAAAGTGGTGCTGACCAGCCGCACTACCGAGTACCAGGCTGCGCTCGCGGACGGTCGACTGTACAGAGCCGCCGTAATCAAACTCCTACCAGCCGATATCCACGACGCTACGAGGTTTCTGCTTGCCGAACAGCTCGGCGAGCGCCGCCGCGCCTGGCAGCATGTCGCCGACCGGCTGCGCGAGCATCCGGATAGCGTCGCCGCCCGCACCCTGACCACCCCGCTGGCGCTCAGCCTGGCCCGGGACACCTACACCCGCGCCGACCCGGCCGGCCTGCTCGACTCCCGCGCCTACCCCCACCCTGACGCACTGCTGCACCACTTGCTCGCCGGCGCCCTCACGCTGGCCTACCCCAACCCGACCGAACGCGCCCACGCCACCCGGTGGCTGTCCTGGATCGCCCAGCACATGGGCACCAGTCGAGACCTGCGCTGGTGGGACATCCCCGCCTGGGTGCCTCCCTGGCAACTCCGACTCGCATCTGGACTTGGGGGCGGACTCTTGTTCGGGCTCACGGGCGGAGTCGTACTCGGGCTCGTGGGCGGACTCCTGGGCGCACTCATGGGGTTTGGGTACGGGGTCGCATACGGGTTCTCAGAGTTCGCTGGGCTCGCGGGCGGGCCTCGGGGTCTCGCCATGCGGTGGCCCGCCCGAGCGGACCTACGCGATGTTTACGTGTGCATGCTCAGGTACGGGCTCAGGTTCGGACCAAAGGTCGCGCTGCTGTTCGGACTGCTGTTCGGGCTCACGTTCGGACTGGAGGGCGGAGTTGTGTTCGGGCTGGCGGGCGGCATCGCAGGCGGACTGGTGGGCGAGCTAGGAGGGACTATGTTCGGGCTCGCGTTCGGCCTAGCAGAAGGGCTCTTTTATCTCTGGGTTACTCCGTTGGCTACAGCACATGCCATTGACCCGGCGGAGGTCTATCGGTTTGATCGCCGACGCACTCTCCTGTTTGGCTTCGTGGTTGGCCTCGTTGGCGGGCTCACCGGGCTCGTGGTTGGATCTGGGGGCAATGGGGTGATCGACCTTACAGAGTTCGTGATCGGGCTCACGGGGCTCACGGGGCTCGTGGTCGGATCCCCGGACAGCCTGGCGGTCGGGCTCGCGGGCGGCCTCGTGATCGGATTCTTGGTCGCGTTCGGGCCAGCCTTGCAACTTACTGTCGTCCAAACGATCTGGCGGCTGCGGGGCCGGCCGATACGGTTCTTGCCGTTGCTACAGGCTGCCCTACACAGACAGGTCCTGCGCCAAGCAGGAGCGGTGTACCAGTTCCGCCACGCTGCCCTGCAGGACTTCCTCACGACCGTGAGACAACCGAATTGACGCATGTGCTCGACGTCGGCACCACGAACGGAGCTTGATCGCGCATGCACTTGCTGGTCAGCCAGAGGCTTTCAGCCATTCGACCCACAGGTCGAGACCGTGTACATAAGTCCAGCTTGTACTCGTATGCCCACTCCGGGCCGGCGCGCAGCCGTCCGCCGTCGGCCTTGGCCAGCATCGGCTCGACCCACTCAGGCACTCGGGAAGAGCCACGCACAGCCATGGCCGCCATCCCGGATGGGACATCCTCGTCTGAGTTCGACTGTAACCCGACTGGCTTAACCCCGCTGTGTTTGCGCTGGTCAAAACCCTGATCGGTGACGGCGGGTGCGGAAGCGAACGCCCTGAGCTGCGGTCCGACCACAGCGGTGGGTGAGCCTAAGCGGCTCTCGGCTTGACAGACGTCCCTGCCTCTCGCAGTATCCGAACAGGTGTTCGATGACTGTTCGGGTTCGCTCGCGGCTTCCCCACGCGGGTGTCTCCGGTGCGTGTTCGTGGTGCTGGAGGTGCACGGTGGCAGTACCGGAAGCGGTGGCCGGACTCGCGGCGATCCCTGGCGTCCGCACAGCTCGGCGAGCCAACCGTGGACACGTCGACGTCCGCCGGTTCGTTGCCGGTGGCATCGGCTCTCGCCGGGCTGCTTCCGGGGGCTTGCGGCGCGGCAGCGCTGTGTCGGTCGGCGGCTCGACCGCTCTGGTCTTGGCCTTGCTGGCGGAAGCCACCCGCGAAGGATCGTGGGCGGCGATCACCGGCATGCCCGAGGTCGGTGTGGTGGCGGCAGCCGAGCTGGGCGTCGAGCTCGATCGGCTCGCGCTCGCGCCCAACCCTGGGGCGGAGCTGGTCGCCGTCGTGTCCGCGTTGATCGACGGTTCGACCTGGTCGTCCTCGGCTCGGCTGTCGTCCGCGGGGTACGACCGCAGTTGGCGCGCCGTCTCGCCGGTCGGCTTCGCAACCGGGGTGCGGTGCTGGTGGCTGTCGGTCCCTGGCCCGGCGCTGACCTCGAACTGCGTGTGTCGAAACGCCGGTGGCGCGGTCTGACCGACGACGGCTTCGGTCACCTCGAGTTCTGTGACCTCGTGGCGACCAGCCGCGGCCGCGGCGCTGCGGTTCGCCCGCGTAGCGGCCGCAGTCGAACCGGTCGGTACTCCTACGAGGTGCTCGGTGATGGCCAGGCCGACGGCGTCGTTCGGTCCGGTGCGCGTGGCGAGTTCGGCGGGCTGACTCCGGTCCGACCGGCGACCGGGAAGCTTGTCGTCTGCTTGCGTGGCCACCGGCTCGATCTGGACCTCTACGACAAGCTCAAGCCCTACAGTCACCGCTACCGGCTGCACGGCACGCTGTGCGAGGTCTGCCGCGCGCAGGAAGGCTGAGAGCCTGCGGCCCGGCGCCTCGCCGAGTGGACCCACCTCGACGTCACGCTCCAGCACGCGTCCGGCATGGCTCCAGGCGACGGGCTTGCCCTGGTCGCCTGTCCACCGACCGCGGGGACGCTGGCCGGTCGGATCGGACTCCATCTCGACGGCGCCGAGGTCGGCTCGGTGACTGCCAGCCTGTGCGCGAGCTGCCGGACGGCCACCCTCGCCTACGTCCACGTTGCCGCCGAGTACCGGTGCTCGGGTTTTGGTCGCTCGCTGGTAACGGCCGCCGTGGCTCGTGCCCCGTCCTACCAGTGGACGGCGCCGCTGCCGGACGGGCCGGTGGCGCAGTCGTTGCGTGCCCGGATCGCCATGCGCGGCCTGGTCAGCGCTGCGTCCACGCCGGCGCGGTGGATCTCACGCGGTGAGGGCCAGGCGAGAGAGCGGGAAGGCTATGCCACGTTAGAAGGTGAATTCATTTTGGAGTTGTACGTGGCGGGTCACCTCGCTGACGTCTCGCAGCACTAGGAGGGCTCCGACCAGGATGGCGAGGGCAGTGATGAGCCAGCTTATGGACAGATCGGCAGCCATGGACAGGAGACTCAGGATCACCAGGCCGAAGCCGAGATGTGAACCTGTTTCGCGGCCGATGAAGGTCAAGTGAATTCCTTCTGTGCGAAAAAGGATCGGAGCTGCGATCAGCGCGAGCGCGCCGATGAAGAGCAGTGATAGGCTGGTATCGCTGATGCTTGACCCCGGTGTGCTCTCCGAGGACACGAAAAGCTGTGTCCAGGCTGCCAACGCGACGGACCCACCAACGAGCGAGGTATCGAGCTGCCGCTCACTCAGACCGAGGGTAGCTTGGTGGAGAGCCTCTGTCCGGTAGCCCTCGAGCTTTGACGTTGTGGTGACTCTGATACCGGTGATGACTGCTTTGACCCACGTCATCCCGTGGCCAGGTGCCGCTATCGCGCATCGGCGTAAGTAGTCTCCGATCCACACGGCGCGTCCTGCTGCCAGCACCGAGGCGAGGAGGACGAACGAGATCACGGTGCCTCCGGGCAGGGTGGTTTGTGGCACAAGCCGCTGATCGACGGGTTGCCATGCCGACACGCCTTCAGCGACAAGGGTCCCTGTTGGACGTATTCGAGGAACAACGCGGCCAGCGGCTTTGCCACAGGGCCAACGTCCTCTTTGGTCATGGAGGCGGGAGCGTTGAGGTACTCGAGTAGTCGAACCTGCTGTGTCGCCGGCAGGTTGGAAATCGTGATCAGTTTCGAGGCGGGAGCCAGCGATTGAGGTGAACGCCCCGCTAGCTTGAAGGTGTTGTGGATGCCCTCGACGGCCGACTCCACGTCCTGCGCCCGGATGGCATCGGCGACCTCGACGTCGACTTTGATGATCGACACTAGTTCTCGCGATGGGATGCTGAGGCGATGAGGCAGTGCCCGGCCCGTGACGACTGTTCGGCTGACCTTGGCCAGTGCCCGCCGGCCGATCTTGGCGGCCTGGCGGTCGTCGCCCTCGCTGAGCTTCCGCAGCAGGCGTACGCGTGACCTCTGCAGGTTGAGTAGCGTGGTTCGTGGCGTTGTGTTCGCCCCTCGTGCAGTTTTGTTCACGGACACCTCCGATCTTGAAATCGTCGGAGATTGGCGTGGTCGTTACGACCTCATGCCTTTCCTTCACCCGATCGTGCCCCGGATGTGCCTTCTGCGAGGCGAGAAATCGCTACAGGCCGTATCGGACAGTGTCCCCACAGTTTTGGCCGGTGTCCTGAGTGGTACCCGACCGCCGCTGTTCAGACCAGATCCGCCGAAGCCGACCGCGGCCGCGGAACTAGGTGGGCGACGTGCACGCCTTCTAACCATCTAACCGTGTAAGAGAGTTAGATGGAGTGTATAAGCCGAAGTTTCAGGCGCCTGCCAGGTCTGCGCTTCCGTCATTCAGAGGTGGTAGCGGGTTCAGGTCTGCTTGCGCCGAACGGCATGATCGCCTCTCCGGGTCCACCGATTTTCGTGGAGGTCAGTGAACTCGAACTCGAACTCGGCGCCCCGCTCGATGAGTCCGAGTGCCTCGTCTGTGCTCATGCCGTGCCCAGGCTTGTACTCGAACGGCAACGTGTGCGGCTCGATGCTCGGGAGGAGAAGGTGCCGTACTTCGGAAGCAACCGCATGTCGCGTGCCTTCAAGGTGGTAGCCCGTGAGCAAGACGTCGTTGACTGGTTCACGGCTGCGATTACTGATGACCACCACGCCATTCTGATGATAGCAGACCACCATGTTGGCGCGGACAAAGTCCTGATGCGCCTCCGCTTTTGCGCGATCCTTTGCTTCCCGCCCGGAAATTTGCAGGGCGACCACAGCGGCGTAGAAGGCGCCGAAGCCGCCGGCCCATTGGCCAAGGCCCGCCCAGTCCGAGGGCCCGAAAGCGAAGCGTGCCGACAGGACGACGAGAAGGCTGGACGCCACGATAAGCAGATGCGGCCATCGGGAGATCCATCGCTTCTTGAGTGCTGCCACGGTCACGGCTCCTTGGGGTCGTCGTCGGTCTGCGTGCCAGGGGATTGCATCAGTCTCCTTATTTGTTCCGGCGTGTCGGCTCGGCTTGGGCGCTGATCAGGTCGAAGGAGCTGGGCACCGACAGTGCGGCGCCGATGCCCTGCAGGGCGCGGGCGCCGAGCAGGAACCAGCCAGCGGCGGCCAGCCGGCCAGGACGGCGCCGGCGGTGAAGGTCCACAGGCCGAAGCGCATCATCCGGTGGCTGCCGAAGCGGTCACCGCAGCGGCCCTCCGACCAGCAGCAATCCGCCGAGGGGGAAGGGCGTACGCGGTGATGATCCATTGGCCGGTGAGTGCGCCGAGGGAGAAGCGGCCCTGGATGGCCGGCAGCGCGACCACGACGACGAATCCGTCGAACACGGCGAGGAAGTTCGTCGCGGCGAGGATCGCGCCCACCAGTCCGGGGCGTTTCCGCTGGACGGCTGTCGTGTCCATCAGCCGAGGCTAACCGGGCTGTGTGGGACACGCAGGCTCGCATGATCATGCCAGTAGGGGCGGGGGTGTCATGCCCGGCGCACGGCCCAGAGGGTGGTCAGGTAGGTGACCTCGACGTGCTCGAGCCCGCTCAGGCGGTCTTGGGCGTAGCGCATGAAGCGTTCGAACAGGTCGGTACCCAGCTGTGCTTGCACGTCGTTGGCCGATCGCCAGAGACCGAGGTAGCGGTCGACGCTCTGGTGGGAGACGTGCCGGCCTTCCAGGTAGACGACGTCGGTGAAGTCTTCGACTGCGTCGAGTCGCTCGGTCAGCTGTGCGATCAGGCCCGAGCGCGCGGACGTCGCCCGCTTGGCTTCCGGCTTCAGGCGTTTGATCTCGGCTTCGATGTCGACCAGGGTGGGGGTGAGTTCGACCTTGGGGGTTGTAGAGCGCGGCGAACCAGCCACCGGGGCGCAGTACACGGTGAAACTCGCGCATGCCGGTGTCGAAGTCGACCCAGTGGAACGACGAAGCCAATGGTCAGCAGGTCGGCGCTGTCGTCGTCCAGCCGGTCTGTTCCCCGCTGCCTTCGCGCCAGGTGATCGGCAGCGTGTGTGAGTCTCGTTCGCCGGTCGCGCGCATCCGGTCGTTGGGCTCGACGGCCGTGAGCGACCGGGGCTGGCATTCGGCCAGCATGCGTGTTCCAGATCCCGGTGCCCGCACCGACGTCGACGACGTCCAGGTCCGCTACCGGTTTGCACATCAAGCCGAGAAACGCGTCACGAGTGGGCGGGGTGTAGCCCTCGCGGTAACGGAAGTAGTCTTCGGCGAGGTTGCTTTTTCTTAGCAGTTGATCGTTGTGTCGTCGGTGGTATGTCCTGCCGTGCCAACCTCCCTGGGTTGTTCAGCACCCGTAGTAGTTGCTGGCGTTGCCGGTTTTGACGAATTGCCAGTTCTGGCCATCGGTGGATGTCGGCGCGTATACGGGGACGTCGCCGGATGAGGCGTTGGACCTGAAAGGGCCGAAGGACTGCACATGCACGGTTGGGTCACCGGCGATCGCGTAGCTGACGTTGAGGTTGAAGGTGTAGTTGGCTTTGCAGCCGTGTGCATTGATCTTGATCAGGCCTTGTTTTTCAGCGCTGACGGTAAAAGTCGGGCCGAGTGGTTCTTCTCGGGCGAGTTTGGCGTCGGGGTTGTTGGACGGGTCGAGCGACCCGTCGACGCCTTCTTCGATGCCCTTATCGACAAGCTTTTTCGCGTCCAGGTCGAGGTCAAAGACCCGGTTGCCGAGACCGCCGCAGCCGCCCTGTGGGGAGTAGATCCATGCGGCCTGCTCGTGAGTAGCCGGTTTGAAGGACGGAGTGAGGTCTAGGATGTCGATGGATTTTCCTGCTGCAGCGGAGAGGAAGAGATAAATGTGGCCTGTGAGCCAAAAAGCTCCCCCGCGCGCCACAGCCTGTTCTCGGATGTCGGCACCACTGGCGGGGAAGGTGTCGATCGCGGGCCCTTTTGGAGGCATCGCGACTGCGGTTCCTCCGTCGCATCCGCGGCTCGTGGGCCACGTCGTGCGCACCACCAGTGTTGAGTCCGGAGCTTGCTTGTTCGCGGTGGACGATGTGGGAGTGCTTGAGGGTGTGTCGACCGGCGGGGACGTCGATGTCGCCGGGGTGGTTGTCGAAGGTGCGGACGTGACGCTGGTTTGCGTTGAGCTGGACGGCGACGCGGTATCGGTCTGGGCGGCGATCGCATAGGTGAGACCTGAGCCGAGTGCAACGACAACCGCGGCGGTGGACAACGTGATCGTCGTTCGCCGGGAGATCCTGCGCGGCGTTGTGCGGTAGGGCGGCTGTGGGTCGTTCGGTGGGCGGTCGTCGTGATTGTCGCCTGCGCTTGCGGCCTTGTTGTGGAACAGCGGCAAGGTGTGGGTGTGCCCGGTGATACGTTGTTGCGGTCTGGGCAGGGCTCGCTCGGTGAGTGCGTTCCACAGGTAGCCGTAGAGATCGTTGAAGCTGAGTCTGGCAGGCCGTTGGGGGATTCCGGTGTGCAAAAGGTGTAGCAGCGCGCCGGTGAAGGCGGTGTTGCGCTCGCCTGTCGGCGCGAGCGCCATCTCCGTTGGGGGTGTCGCGGCCAGGATGTAGGTTCCGGCGATGTTGAGGCTGTGGGTGGTGCTCATCGCCTCGGTCGCGAGGCCGCTGAAGCAGCAGTCCAGCACGAGAATTCGATTGCGGGCGGGGCTGTCGATCAGTATTTCGCGCAGGAGTTGGTAGCGTAATGCGCTGACCTGTAGCTCCTCGGGGTCGGTTCCGCTGAGGCTTAGGTAGAGCTCGTTGTTATGCGCTACCAGTCCGTGGCCGGCGAAGTAGACGACAAGGGTGTCTGTGGTCGTCATGGCGTAATGCCGCAACGTCCGGGAGACCGACAGCGCGTCGGGTGCGTTGCGGATCGTCACACATTGCTGTGGTGGCAGGCCGAGCACAGCGGGGTCGGTGAGTGTTGCGGCGAGGTCGGTGAGATTGTTGTCCACCGCGGGAAGGTTGTGTAAACCGGTCTCGCCGGCGTAAACGCTCGTGCCGACGAGCACCGCCGCGGAGTGCCGGAGATCTGGATCGAGCACCGCTGTGAACTCCCACTCTATGACGCGTATGAGCAGGATGTCGTTCGGCACGGGGAGTGGTGTTACAGCAGTGCCAACGACTGCGTTATATGAGGTTGATGGAAGTTCGCGGATCTCCCCGACACGGAAGGGGTGGGACTGATGCAGGCTCGTTTGAGCTGCGATGGCACTGGATCGGTGCGTGAGGCGCAAGCTCTTGCCGACTGGCTCAAGCGAGTTGATGAGCTGCGGGGCAGTGTGAAGCTCGTCGGTGCGCAGGTGCAACCGGGGCGGATGGGTGGGATCTCCGACGTTGTCGGTATTGCGTTGGGAGGTGGCGGTGCGGTGACGGTGCTCATCCGGTCGGTGTTCGCGTGGCTGGGACAGCGAGCGCAGGGCACTCGGGTGTTGCTGGACATCGAGAAGGGCGATGGCCGCAAGGTGCATCTGGAGTTGACGGGTGCCGACGACAGCGGCGCGCTGATCGACAGGGTAGTGGCTGTGCTTAGCAACGATTCGGCTGCCGGTCGTGCGCCGCATGTGGAGGAGGCCGGTTAGACCGGGCCGGGGTACCGTGGTCGCTCGTGGCTGCGATATTGCTGATTCCCGCTGTGCGTGCCGGTGACGAGCATCAGGCAACGTTGGGTTGACCACCGGTGGCCTGGAGGGTCTCGACGGCACCTCTCTGTGTCAACCCTCTGAGGACAGAGAGGAAACCCAACTTGTTGAATGTGGGTCCGGAGGTCGTGGTCTGCAGCCATGATCATAGCCGCCTTCCTGATTGTCGGCCTCCGGCTCGGCGTGACGGACCAGGCGTGCGCTACGGGCACGTCGGTGCACGGTCGTTGCACTGCAGGTAGGGGACCAGCGTGGCTGGTGCCGATGGTGGGGTGGCGTGTCAGACCGGGTCGGTTAGGAACGTGTAGCGTCCGGGGGGACTCGCCGACAGGTTCCAAAGGTGGAGTCGGCGTGTCGTCCCGATAATCGGGTTGATAGCTTGGCCGCCTGCCCCTTTGTTGAGAAACTGCCTGGTCATGCAAGGCGGCGCTCGCCGCGGACGGCGAGCGAGGATCGCAACCCGAAGAACCGCTCTGCCTGGCCCGGGTCCTTCTCCGATAGAGCTGGCCGTTCGTGGCCCGCGAGGATCGCAACGGCATCACGGCCGACCTGTTCCGGACGCTGCCGTGCAGCGCTGACCGTCCGCAGCCAGCGAGGATCGCAACATCCGCGGCACTATTCTCGACGGCACTCCGACCGGGTACCGTTCGCCACCGACGGGAGCGAGGATCGCAACGACATCAACACCTTCGGCATGGGCATGCTCGTCAAGGCAGCGCTGGCCGCTCGCGGCCAGCGAGGATCGCAACAGGTCGACCATCACCAGCGCCATGGCGGTGCACAGCAGCGCTGGCTGCTCGCGGCCGACGAGGATCGCAACGTGTACAAGGACCTGCCCTCGACGCGGTCGTAGGCCGCGGCGCTGGCCGTTCGCGGCCAAGCGAGGATCGCAACGGTTCTATCCATCCATACTGCTGAATCCGTAGCCGGAAGAGCGTTCGCCGTGAGCGGCGGACGAGGATCTCAAAAATGCCGACAAGATCACGTGCGAGATGCGGCACCAGGCAAACTTCTCGGCTCGCGCGTGTGGGGTTAACCCGATCGTGTGAACTGTGGCGGTGTCATTGCCCAGGCGAGAGGCTGGTGCCGGTTTCTGTCGGTGCTCCGGAGTATGCCTACCGCCGTGTTGTCGAAAGAGATTGACGAAGGCTGTTTGTGGTCGCACAGCGGGAACGCTGCTGGCCAGTGGCACGGCCTGGTCGAGCACCTGACCAGTGTCGCGTCTCGTGCTGCCGAGTTCGCCGAAGCGTTCGGTGCTGCGCCGTTGGCGTGGTGGCTGGGTTTGCTGCATGACCTGGGTAAAGGGTCCGAGACCTGGCAACAGAGGCTCGTCGCCTTGGGGGCGGACGGCGGTCGGGTCGGGATCGACCACAAGGCGGCGGGGACCCGGTTCGCTGTTGAGCGGGTGGGTTTGTGGCGGCTCGCGATGGCCATACACGGTCATCACGGCGGCCTCGAGAACCCGGCCCAGCTGCATGCCTTCTTGACCAGCCCGGAACGTGATCGACTTGCCGAGGACCAGGCCGTTCGTCGAATGTCAGGACATATCGCCAAGCTTCAGCAGCCGACTCAGCCGCCGTGGCCGAATTGGGCCCGCGAGGACCCGGAAGCGGGTGAGATGTTGCTGCGGATGCTCTTCTCCGCGCTCGTCGACGCCGATCACCTCGACACGGCGGCACATTTCCGCGGTGTTGAACGCGGGCCAACGAAAGCACCTGTGGGGATGGCTGAGCTGCTGGACCGGTTCGAGCGCGAGCGGGCCCGTCTCTTGGCGGAACGGGAGCCCTCGTCGATCGACGAACTGCGCGCCCAAGTTTATGCGGACAGTGTTCGAGCGGCCGCGTGCTCGCCTGGGTTCTTCCGGCTGGAAACGCCGACAGGAACGGGCAAGACGTTCGCTGCCGGTGGGTTCGCGCTGCACCACGCTAAGCGTCACGGCATGCGTCGTGTGGTCTTCGCGGTGCCGTTCCTGTCCGTCACTGATCAGAACGCGGAGGTGTATCGCGAGCTGCTCGACCCGGACGGGAGCGGTGGGGTGGTCTTGGAGCACCACACCGCGGTGAACCTCGACGATGACCGAAGGGGAGGACGATGGCAGCGGTTGGCGGCCGAGAACTGGGACGCCGAGTTCATCGTCACCACCACGGTGCAGCTGTTCGAGTCCATCCATGCGCGGACGCCGGCGCGGATGCGCAAGGTGCACCGGTTGGCCGGTGCGGTGATCGTTCTGGATGAGGTCCAAGCGATCCCGGTGCACGTGCTCGACCCGGTCCTGCTCGCGCTCCGGCAGCTCGTGGAGCACTTCGGCGCCACGGTCCTTTTCGCGTCCGCGACACAACCGGAGTTCTGGCACCTGCCCGTGCTCCAGGGCGTCACACCGACGTCCATCGTGGCCGACCCCAGCAGCCTGTACGCCGCGCTGCGCCGCGTCCAGTACCGGTGGTGGGGGAGGCCGAAGCCGTCCCTGGCCGACGTGGCAGCCGAGGCCGCCAAACACCGCCGCGCGCTGGTGGTGGTGAACACCACCGACCATGCGCGGGTAGTTCTGCGGGCGTGGAAGGACGCCCGCACGGGATCGGCGGCGATTCGGCATTTGTCCACGCGGATGTGCTCGCGGCACCGCTTGGACACCATCGAGGAGATCCGCCGGCTGCTCGCCGGTGATGGTGATGTGCTGGTGGTGTCGACCCAGTTGGTGGAGGCCGGTGTCGACTTGGATTTCCCGGTCGTTTTCCGTGCGGACGCGCCGGCCGAGGCGGTGCTGCAGGCCGCGGGCCGCTGCAACCGCGAAGGCCGCCTGGGACGCGAGGGCGGCCTGGTGGTGGTGTTCGATCCCCACGAGCCCGGCCGTCCACCCTCCTACGAGGTGCCGCTGCACGAGACCCGGCGTCGCTTCGGACCGGCGCCCGGCCAAGCCGAACCGGATGACCTGGTGGCGTTGGCCGCCTACTTCACCGGGCTGTACGCGACGCTGGGACCGGAGGCACGCGGGCAAGCCGTGATCGACGCCCGACGCGAATGGGATTGCCTGCGCGTCAGTGAGCTGTTCCGGATGATCAGCGACGAGTCGGTGCCCGTCCTGGTCGACTACACCCCGATCGCCGGTCGCGAGGCGCGTGCCAAGGCCGATCGTGTGGTGGCCGCGCTCCAGCGAGGCAGGCCGGTGCGGCCAGACCAGCTGAGGCACCTGCAGCCTTTTCTCGCCTCGTTGCCACGTTCGTTCGCCGAGCGGCAACGAGACGCCCGCCTCGTCCGGCTGGTCGGCGACTTGCACATCTGGACAGGCCGCTACGACCCGCACTTCGGCATCGATCTCACCCCGGAGGACCAATAATGGGACAGCCACGCAAACCCGTCACCACCGACACCCCCATCGTTCTCGACGTCGCGGGGGACTACGCCTGCTTCACCCGGCCGGAAGCCAAGGCCGAGCGGATCAGCTACCCGCTGATCACACCCAGCGCCGCGCGCGGGGTGCTCGAGGCGGTGTTCTGGAAGCCGGAGTTCGAATACCGGATCAGGAAGATCGAACTGCTGCGGCCGATCCGATGGTTCCGGATCCGCCGTAACGAAGTCTCCTCGGCACCGGCCCTCTCGACCATCCAGCGGCAGGGGGCGGACTTCCGGTACGACGCGGCGGCCGATCGTGACCAGCGATTCACCCTGGCGCTGCGCGATGTCGCCTATCGGATCCACGCGGACGTGGCGCTGCGCCCGCACGCGACCGACAGCCTGGGCAAGTACGTCGCCCAAGCTCGCCGGCGTATCGAGCGCGGTGCCTGCTTCAGCCAGCCCTACCTCGGCTGCCGCGAGTTCTCAGCCACAGACTTCGGCGCCCCAGATCCCGCGGTCGGACCGGTCCTGCACGATGAGTATCTGGGGATCATGCTGCTGGACGTCGACCACACAGTCCGCCCGCCGCGCTCGACTTGGTTCACCGCCTGGCTGCGCCAGGGTGTCCTCGAGGTCCCGCCGGAAGGCATCCACGACCCCGCGCTCGACGAACAGATCGCCGCCAGGCCGAGCCTCGCAGCGGAGGTGGACCGGACATGTTCTTGACCCGGCTGCGCGAGTATGCAGAATCCAACGACGCGATGCCGCCTCCGTTTCACGCCCGGCGCAGCATCCGGTGGATGCTCGACCTGCATCCCGACGGCCGGCCCGACGGGGAACTGGTCGACCTCGCGGTGCCGGACGAGCCGGCACGCCGCAACGGCAAACGCGAGCTCGTCCCGAACCTGCAACGCTCGAGTCCGGCGCCGCAGCCGATGCTCGCCTGCGACGACCTGAAGAACGCCCTCGGATGGCCAAGCCCAGGAAAGGGCGGTCGTCCCGCCGACCCCAAGGACGTCGAACGAGCTCGGCGGTGCCATGCGGCGTTCACCACGCTGGTGGCCGAGTGGGCCGAGGCCAGCCCACGCGACCGCGGTGCACGTGCATTGCTCGCGTTCCTGCAGAGCGACGGCCAGCAACATCTGGCCCGGCCGGACAAGTACTGCTCAAGCGACCTGGTCGCCTTCCGCGTCAACGGCCGGTTCGTCCACCTCTCGCCGTCAGCGAAGCGGCGATGGACCCACATCGCCACGAGCCGCAAGGCCTCCGAGGCCACCCGGATGTGCCTGGTCTGCGGCAGGACGGGACAACTGATCGACACCTTGCCGCGGCAAGTGACAGCTGGCTTGATCCCGGCGGTGGGATTCGACCCGGACAGCCGCAGCAAGAACCGGCCCCAGCCCAACTCGGTGGCGCTGGTGAGTGTGAACAAGGAGTCCATGGGTTTCGACCTGACAATCCAGCTCGCGCATTCACCCATCTGTGTGGCCTGTGCGGAAGCGAGCGTGGCCGCACTCGATCACCTGCTGCGCAGCCGTGACCACCACCGGCGCATCGGTGACACCGCGCTGGCCTGGTGGCTGCTGCACGCCGAACCCGGCACGGCCGCGCCGATCCAGCTCGTCTTCGACCCCGACGAGGCAGCCATCGACGCGCTGCTCGCAGAAACACCTACCACCTCCGCGCCTGATCCTGCGTGGCTCGTCAAGACGGCCGGAACGATCATCGACGCACCGAAATCCGGACGCGAACCCGGGCGGGTGGACACCAGCCTGTTCTGCGCAGCGGCGATGTCGGCGAACAAAACCCGGCTGGTCCTGCGCGACTGGATCGATGTGCCCTTGCCCGCGGCAAAGCAAGCGGTGGCACGGTGGTTCACCGACCACAGCGTGCTGGACCCCTGGACCGGCACAGCGCGGAGATACTCGCTCTACCGTCTCACGCTGGCGTTCGGCCGCTGGGACCGGCACCGCAGCTCGTATCTGCCCCTGGGTGATCCTGGCGCACATCGTCCGCTATGGGCACAACGAGATCTACTCGCCGCAGCGCTCCACGAGAACCCACCCCCCGTCACTCTCGCCCACCACCTCGTACAGCGGCTGCGGGCCGACCGGCACCTCGACGGTCCCCGCCAAGCACTGCTCAAGCTCCTCATCAGAAGGACCTTCAGACCGGACAAGGAGACCCGATTGGCACTCGACGAAACCGACGACACACCCGCGTACCTCGCCGGAAGGCTCTTCGCCGTCCTCGAATCCCTCCAATACACCGCCACCCGACTCGACAGCAAGGACAAGAAGCTCAACACCACCCTGGCCGACCGGTACCTCGCCGCCGCATCAACCAGCCCAGCACGAGTGGTCCCCGAGCTGCTTCGCGGTTCCCAGGCCCACCTGAAGAAGCTGCGCAGCCGCAACCGCGACGGACTCGCCATCCACTACGCCAAGCAGCGTGACGATCTCAGCGCCCGACTCAAGCCGATACCACTGGCGCTCGGCTTGGCTGACCAGTGCTCCTGGTTCAACGGCTACGCAGACCAACGCAACCATTTCTTCGCACTCGCGGCAGCACGCGGCCAGCGAGCGGACGACAACGCCCCGGAGATCCCCGACACGGACGCCGACCAGGCGACCGACAACTAACCCAGGAGGAACCATGATGCAGCCCCACCTCGACCCACGGCGTCGCCACGACGCCGTGCTGCTCTTCGACGTCATTGACGGCAATCCGAACGGCGACCCTGACGCCGGCAACCAGCCCCGCACCGACGTCGAAACCGGCCATGGCCTCGTCACCGACGTCTGCCTCAAACGCAAGATCCGTGACCAGATCCCGCTGCTCCACCCCGGCGAGGAACGCTTCAAGATCTTCGTCGAAGCCGACGTCGCACTCAACACCAACATCAAACGCGCGTTCACCGCGACCGGGACGCCGCTGACCAAGAAGACCAGCCCGCAGCAGCGGGCCGATGTGCAGCAGTGGCTTTGCAACGAGTTCTTCGACATCCGCATGTTCGGCGGAGTCGTCGGCACTGGCGACGGCAACGCGGGAAGGATCCGTGGCCCTCTGCAGCTGACCTTCGCCCGCAGCGTCAGCCCCGTCCTCACCCAAGCGCACGGCATCACGCGGATCACGCAGACGACCGAGAAAGACATTGAAAGCGGCGAATCCACCGAGATGGGATCCAAGTGGACCGTCCACTACGGACTCTACCGTGCCCACCTGCACTACAGCGCACCTCGAGGAGAGCAAACCGGGGTCACCCAACATGATCTGGCGACGCTGTGGCAGACACTGGCCAATCTCTTCGAGCACGACCGGGCCAGCGGGCGCGGAGAAATGGACGTCAAAGGCCTGTACATCTTCAGCCACGACGACGCGTACGGACGAGCACGTGCCAGCCAGCTGTTCAAGGGCGTCCGAACCGCCTTGCTCGACGGCGTGACCGCGCCGAGGTCGATCGACGACTACAAGATCACTGTTGAAGACGAACTGCCCAAGGGAGTGACACTGACCCGAGTCGTCGACTGAGTACAATGCCGACGACGCGCAAGCAGCTTCCTTGGAAACCGTATGCCCAAGCATTGTCGGCCGTCCGCAGCCAGCGAGGATCGCAACACGATGTACGCGGCCGGCGGGAAGTCCGCCCGAGGGCTGCGCTGGCCGTCCGCGGCCAGCGAGGATCGCAACATGGAGGGCTCGCGCGACAACCTGCGCTTCCGCGGGCAGCGCTGGCCGTTCGCGGCCAGCGAGGATCGCAACCGGTACGCCGAGACGTTGCAGGATGCGACGCGGCGGCAGCGCTGGCCGTCCGCGGCCAGCGAGGATCGCAACGACCCGGCCGCACGGGGGCCGGTCGACCGCGACCAGCGAGGATCGCAACACTAGGCCGAGCCCGACCTATGGCCGGGTGCAGACCTGCAGCGCTGGCCGCGGACGGCCAGCGAGGATCGCAACGTCGGCAACGGCTACATGGTCGACGCCTATGACGACGAGCAGCGCTGGCTGTCCGCCTTCAGCGAGGAGCGCAACGACCTGCTGGGCTACGACGGCCTGGTGCCCGACGAGGCAGCGCTGGCCGACCGCGGCCAGCGAGGATCGCAACTACCTCGCGGCGCAGTCCGTGTCTCCGGTGTTCGGGCAGCGCTGGCCGCCGCGGCGAGCGAGGATCGCAACGTCAACCCGGCGGCCGCGAGCGACAACAACACGAGCTATCAGCGCTCGCCGTCCGCAGCGAGGGAGGATCGCAACTCGACGGGCGATGAGGACGTGGTGCAGGGCAGGGGCGAGTGAGGATCGCAACCACACCACTCGTTCCACGAAGGCATTGGGGACCGGGCAGCGCTCGTCGGCGGCGAGCGAGGGTCGCAACTGCGTCTCGAAACCGAACGCGAAGTTGTCCAGGTCGGGCAGCGTCGGCCGCCAGCGATTGGTGAGAATTGCAACTGGATCAGCTGCGCGCTTGATGTGTCCCTCGGAGGGGCAGCGCTCGCCGTCCGCGACGAGCGAGGATTGCCACACCCAGACGTCATGTGTGATGTCCGCGGTATCCAACAACGCTCACTGTCTGCGGTGGGCGAGGATCGCAACGTGTCGACCGCGTTGCTGTACTGATCTATCGTGACGGCGCAGCGCTCGCCGTCGGCGGCGGCGAGGGTCGCAACAACCTGGGTATCGAGGGCATCCTGTTGTGAGGCAGCAGCGCTGACCGCCCTCGGTCAGCGAGGATCGCAACGGCATCGACATTGACCCGATCGCCGTCGAGGTCTGCAAGCAAGCGCTGGCCGTCCGCGGCCCGCGAGGATCGCAACGACGAGTACGGCGGCTTGTGGATTCGGCTCCGGATCGGGCAGCGCTGATCGCCCGTGCCAGCGAGGATCGCAACTGCGGCGCCGGCTCGGCGCTGGCAATTACCGGCCTGCAGCCCTGGCGGCCCGTGGCCAGGGAGGATCGCAACACCCGGCCCCAGTGGACCCACTTGCCGCCCTCTTGCAGCGCTGGCCGTCCGCGGTCAGCGAGGATCGCAACGCCGGGTGAGTCGGCCGCGAGATCCAGGTCACCGGCGCAGCGCTACTGTGGGTAGCTCCCGGTGGCGAGATGTCAAAGCTGCCTTCGATCGGCAGTTGGCCTACGGGAAATCGCTGGTCGGACCCGTTCTCCGCTTGCGCAGCCCGTCGGAGCGTTGAACCCGCACGTTACGGAAGCGCAAGCCTTCGCGGTTCGATGATCACAAACGAGGGAGCATTTATGCTCCATAAACAGCGACGATCGACGTCGATTGACACCGAATCAGGCCATGAGCGAATGCAAACATTCCAGCTAGATCGACTGAGGTCGACCCAGGGCTAGAACCTCCAATTAACCGGAGGGTTCTTGGTTCGAGTCCAGGCGGGGAGCTGAGGCCCAGGCAACGGCCTGGGCCTTCTTCGCGTCCGGGGTCGGGGGCGATCTGATCATTGGTACTGGGCAGCGGTCGGCGGTCGTGACCTGACCTCGTTGTCGTCGGCCGGCTCGGGTTCCGGGATCATCTGGATCCGGGCGATGTGCCAGGTGAGTCGTTGTGTTCGAAGCGTGTGGTGGGAGAACCCAGGGCCGGTCAGTTCGGCGCTGCGTGGCGCGGCGTCGGTGAGGTGCCAGTGGTGGGCGAGTGGTTGGGTTCGTCGCGGGCGGTGCAGCGGACAGTCTCGTCGACCGCGTGGAGCACCGTCGCCGTCTTCGGGTTCGGGTGGCATGAACGTAGGCGACGGTGCGGGTAGCTGGCCGGGTCAGGGCTGATCCGCGGTTGCCGGTCGGCGGGGTTCGCCGCAGGGGCCGAGCCGGGCCCGCTCACCGGGGGTGCGGCCGTCGTCGAGTACCGGGGTGAGGATCGCGTCGGGGAGGAGCAGTCCCGGGATGCAGGCCAGGGTCCGGCCTGCGCGTCGGCAGCGTCGGCGTCGCGCTTCATCGACTCCAGTTACAGCGCCTGGCCGCCGACGGCTTCTTCGGGTACGAGGTGCACCGTGATGATGCCGCCGGTCGTCGAGGTGGGTGGTGCGCCAGCTTTTACACTGCCCCCCGCACTCTATTCATGATGGAACGTGCGGTCAGCGGTTCGGGGCACCGCCGTGCCCGTACCCGCTTGTCGCCGGCCTCGGTGGTCGCGACGATGGCTAGCCCGGGTGCCGGCCGGTCCGTACCGCCAGGTCGACGAAACCTCTCGCCGAGGGTCTTGACGACGAACTTGGCTTCGTCGACCCGGTCCAGCGGGTGCGCGAACTCCTCGGTGATCGACAGCCCTTGACGGTGAGTCTGCCGTATCGGCGGTTGCTGCGAGCTCACGTGCGTGCCGGTGGGTAGGTGATCGGTTCTCGGGGGAGCGGGCCGGCGGTGTCGCGTTCGGCGAGTGCGAGGAGCCCCTGAGGGGGCGGGCCGAGTCGCTGCAGCAATCCGACGAGGTCGCTGCGGTCCTCGCCGGGCTGGTCCGTTTCGGTGGTTGGCAGCGTGCCGGAAAGGCGGCCGCTATCCAACCGGGGCTTGTCTCCATGAGGGCGGGAAGGCGGAGTTAGAGGTGTGTCGGCGCCACCTCCGGTGCCGGATCGCATGGGCGGAGGCTACGGATGTTACTCGGTTGTCGAGATTCTCCCACCCGATGGTATGCGGCCGCGCCGACGGGATGATGTCTTCACGCTGGCGGATCATTTGCCGCGCGTCGACCTCGGTCGCGATTTCGATTGCGCTCGATTCCTCCGTGAGGCGCCAAGGTTGTCGGTCTTTCGCGATGCGTGGTAGGCGTCAACGACAGAAGTTGGGATTCGTCCTCGGTCGGCTACTTCGTGGCCGTTCTGCCGCGCCCACGTTCGAATGTCGTGCGTGGTCGTGTATTCGGTGGCTGCTTCGGTCTGGGTTGTGGCGTTGTCGGTCGCTTGGCCGACGGCGACCTTGATGCGGCGGCCTCCGGTTCGGCGTGCGGCCGATACGTACGGTGCCAGTGCTTCTCGTAGTGCGTTGGCGTTCGTTGTGGACAGGTCGATCTCGTAGGCGACGCCGTCGAGTCCGAAGGGGACGGTTTGCTCTGCCGGGCTGCCGTTCGTGTCATCGAGTATCTCGATCGTGACCCTCTTGGCCATCTGTTCAACCTTCCGTTCTGGTGCCGGTTCGATACCGGTTCGTCAAATAGTAGCGTCGCCGAATCGCGGGACGTTGTTGGGTTTGCTCATGTACGAGGCTCTTTGAGTTTCTTTCGAGAGTCTATTGACTGTCGGTCGTGTTTCGGTGTGTATAGGTGTGTGCTGTGTTGAACACTTCCCTGAACGACTCGATTTTCTGACAACAAGAATGGAGTGCGTGATGGAGTACGAATGCGACCACGGGAGCGGAGATGGCTGTGCTGTCGCCATGGCTATCCGCGAGCTGGCCGCGGCGGTGCGGGCGACTGTGCCGGAGCCGCCGGCGGATCCGGATGCGTTGCTGACCGCGGAGGAGGTGGGGGAGTTGTTGCAGTTGTCGCCGCGGACG
This sequence comes from Amycolatopsis sp. NPDC005003, assembly GCF_053600695.1. Lineage (NCBI taxonomy): Bacteria > Bacillati > Actinomycetota > Actinomycetes > Pseudonocardiales > Pseudonocardiaceae > Amycolatopsis > Amycolatopsis sp. NPDC005003. The sequence continues at coordinate 289,145 of NZ_JBSGAI010000006.1, forward strand.
TTGAAGGACCAGGCCGCTGCTGGGGTGCTGCCGCATCACCGGTTCGGCAAGCACTACCGGTTCACGCGCGGGGATGTCGCCGAGATCGTGCGGCTGAGCGCGGCGCCGGTGAAGCCTCCGCGGCGGCGGGTGTCCGTTGAGGACCTCGCTAAGGATTTCCGTGCCGCGTGAGGCGGGCGGAGTAACGGAAAGAACAGGAGTGAAGGATGGCCTACGGCCAGGAAGAGCCCGGGACCGGCGAGTGGCGGGCTCGGTACAAACGTCCGGACGGCACGTGGGGGAGCAAGTCAGGCTTCCCGACGGAGAAGGCTGCTGAGGACTGGGGGCTGGAGCAGGAGGCGCTGATCCGGCGGAACCTGTGGCTGGACCCGCGGGACGGTGAGACGCGGTTCGGGGATTTCGCCGAGGAATGGCTCGGCGCCGTCGCGCCGCGGCTGGAGCTGAACACGATCGCGAAGTACCGGTCGTTCCTGGATAACCAGCTGCTGCCGCAGTGGAACGCGTGGCCGCTGATCGCGATCTTCAACGGGTATGTCGAGATCGAGCGGTGGCTCTCGGAGCTGCACGAGGATTACGCCGAGTCCTCGGTGTCTTCGTACTTCGCGCTGTTCTCCACCGTCCTCAACGCTGCGGTGCGGGCCCGGATGATCCCGGCGAACCCGTGCAACGGCGTTCGGGTGTCGATGGGGGAGTTCGACACGGAGCGCTTGGTGGCCACTCCGGCGCAGGCGTTGCGGGCCGCGATGCGGCTTTACGAGCTGGGCCTGGGCAAGTCGGGATTCGTGCTGTGCTTGATGGATTTCTATACCGGCGCCCGATGGGGTGAACTCGTCGGGCAGCAAAGGCACGAGTACGACTCCGAGCGCCGTGGTATTGGGATCCGCACACCGCTGAAGGAGGTCGCCGGGAAGGTCTCCAAAGGAGGCCGGAAGAGTGATGATCATCACGCCGATGGCCGCGAGCGGCCACCGACACGGCGCGGGAACTCCCGGCCCAAGAAGGGTCGGACCAAAACTCCTGCGGGCACGAGGTTCGTGGCCCTACCGCCCGGGATCGCGGTGCTCTACGAGGAGCTGATGGACAGCCACCGGGAGCCCTTCGTGCTGTGCACGCCCGAGGGGCATCCATGGCGGCGGTCCAACTTCCGGATCCGGTTCTGGCGGCCGGCCTGGGACGGCGTCGAGCTGGACGACGCCGGCGCGGGGGAGCAGCGGCCGCCGATCCTGCCCACGTTCACCTTCCACGAAGGGCGGCACACGCACGCCACGTGGCTGACCGAGGACGGGATCCCGGAGGTCGCCCGCCGGGCGCGGCTGGGGCAGAAGATGAAGGGCATCGCCCGGGTGTACGACCACGTGACCCCGGCCATGGTGAACCAGATCCTGGCCGCCCTGGAGGAACGCTGGCTGCGATCGCTGGCGTCCCTGTACCCGGGCGAACGGGCCAAGCTGGTGTCCTGGTTCCCGCACCTGCGGTCGCGACGCCTGGACCACGGCCCGGGGCCCATCGCCATTTCATCGCCATCTGACAACTGAAGCCCCGCCCCTCCGGGGAGGGACAGGGCTTCTGACCTGCGAAAACTTGTGGTGCGCGATACTGGGATTGAACCAGTGACCTCTTCCGTGTCAGGGAAGCGCTCTCCCGCTGAGCTAATCGCGCGAGGTGGAGACGGGATTCGAACCCGTGTACACGGCTTTGCAGGCCGTTGCCTCGCCTCTCGGCCACTCCACCGTGACTAGGCCCGAGAGCCTATCGAGCGGATGACGGGATTCGAACCCGCGACCCTCACCTTGGCAAGGTGATGCGCTACCAGCTGCGCTACATCCGCATTCCGCAGCTCCGGAGGACCGTTCCCCCGTCGCCGTGGTGTGGGAAAACCATATCGGACCCCGAAAACGGGTTCGACACCGGGGTGTCACTCCGCCGTTGCAAGGCCGTCATCAGGCCAGATCGTGGGGGATGAGGTGGGTGAGGGCGTCGTCGACGTCCACCCACAGGTGCTCGTTGCCCGGCAGCACCACGTCGTACGTGCGGTCGAGGAAGTCGGCCAGCTCCTGGGCGGACGCCTCGAACATGGCGTGCCCGGACGGCGAGTTCAGCTCGATCAGCACCGCTTCGGGGTCTTCGACGGAGGGGCGGATGCGAACGTCGCCGTCGCCCGCGTCGGCCAAGAGGCCGTCCGCGAGGAGGTCGCGTGCGTACACCCACTCGACCCAGCCGGCGCGGCCGGTTCGGAAGGCGGCGACGACCGCGTATGGGTCGCGTGTGTCGTAGCGCAGCTCCACCTTGACCGGAACCGCGGGAGTCCGCGGCGCCAGCAGGTCGAAGACCGCCGTCGAGCGGAGCGTCACGTGATCGTTGCGCATCGTCCTACCCTTCGTCTCCCTTCCCGGCCCGGCCCGGCCGAGGGCGTCACCACTTGGACGCATCAGGAGGCCGATTCCGTCGCGGGTGCGCCGCAGATCACCCGTCCGGGCTCTTCGGCCCCCTCCTCCACCCGTGACCACCGCGGCGCGCAACTGACCGGCGCGCCCCGCGGAGCCCACGCCTCCATACTGCGCGGTTTAGTCGCCGGGCGATAGCACCGTCGCACGGGTGTCGAACGTGGCGTCGGGCGGCCCCCTGCCGGAACAACCCTGGCTAGCTCGGGGTTGTGCGTTCCGTACTCGCCGGTAAGCGGAGTGTGGTCGGTCAGGACCACCCGTTTGCAGGCGCCTGAAAGTCGTACGCTAAAGTTCACGTCGACACCGCGAGCGGGCGATTAGCTCAGCGGGAGAGCGCTTCGTTCACACCGAAGAGGTCACTGGTTCGATCCCAGTATCGCCCACTCGATAGCGGGAGAGCCCTGTTTGCGGAATGCGCAAACAGGGCTCTCTTCGTCGTGTCCTGTGGGGGCCGAGCCCCCACGCCCCCCGCCGGGGCAAGCCCCTGGACCCCCAGGTCGGGTCGCCTTTTCGAGTCAAGGCCCGCTAACGAGCCTAAGCGGAGTGAACGATCCGTTCGGATCGTGCGTATCAGCTTGCGAGAGCGGTTCGCGCCCCCGCCGCGGGGGCTCGCCGAACCTGCCTTCGAAGCCGGCCGCCGCGGCGGTTTTCTGTCGAACGCCACCCTGTGGGAGGTCGGATGTGATCCTCGGCACGTCGTGACCGCGGACGTGCCCGGCGGCGACTTGTGACAGAACCATCGCGCGTGACGGTGCGGCGACGAATGTCACCGTGGGTGGCCGCCCGACCCCGGCGCCGGTGGGCGACGGCCCGGTCTGGTCCACTGTGGACCTCGAAACGCTGCAGTGTCCACAGTAGAGCCCGGAAGGCCGCGCTGGGCCGTTCGGCCGAGCTTGGTCCGGCCGGGTGCGGGTATCGTCCTGTTCGCTACGGAACGTGATTTTCGTAGGGATACGACCTCGCAATCATCGTCTTCATCTTGTTATCTTCCGGCCATTTTCTGGCGGGGATGTCACGCAGCATGTGGCTGGAAATCCTTGTAACACTCCCGAGAGAGTCGCCGATAACTTGCCGTGTGAAGCCTCCGCGGGCTCTGCGCGACCACCGATATGCCGTGACTCTCCGAAGTCATCTCCGGTGACGCTGCGTGCCCGCGGCTCAATTGGATCCAGTCCCGGGAGGTCAGATGGAAGAGTCGGTGCGGCCTTCGTACACGGTGAGCCAGCCACCGCCGCACATCGACCTCCAAGCCATCCCGCGTCCCGCGAAGCGGGACGAAAACTCCGGCGACGCAGGAGGTCCGTCCCCCAAGGCGTGGCCCGCGGCCTGGGAAGCGCGGTACAGAGCCTGGGTCATCGGCAGCGATGTGTTCATCACGCTGCTGGTGATCGCCATCAGTGCGTTCGTCATCGATCGTGTTGCCCCGCACGACATGCACGCCTTCGGCACGATCCTCGCGGTGTTCGTCTCGCTGCCCGCCAGCCGGGCCTGGAGCCCGCGCGTGCTCGGCGAAGGCGCGGAGGAGTACCGCACCCTCGGCCGCGGCTTCATCACCGCCGCCGTCCTGGTCGCGCTGGGCGGCCTGCTGTTCGGCGCGCTCGAGGTCCAGGTCTGGGTGTTCATCGTGGTGCCGGCCATCGCGCTGGTCGCCTTCCCGCAGCGCTACCTGCTGCGCCAGGTGCTGCACCGCAAGCGCGCCAAGGGACTCTGCCTGCTGCCGGTGATGGCCGCGGGCAGCCCGGAAACCGTCGCGGACCTGATCGCCCGCACCCGCTCGGAAGTGCACGTCGGCTGGCGCGTCGAAGCCGCCTGCACGTTCAGCGGCCACGGCGAAGACCGCGACAGCGGCGAGATCGACGGCGTCCCGGTGGTCGGCAGGCTGGACGAGCTGTCCCGGCACGTCCGGCGCGGCGGCTACCGGGTCGTGGCGATCACCGCCGACCAGTACTGGACGCCGAAGCGGCTGCAGCGGCTGGCCTGGGACATGGAGGGCACCGGCGCGGAGATGGTCGTGGCGCCGGTCCTGATGGAGGTCGCCGGGCCCCGGCTCAACGTCACCGGCGTGCTCGGCATGCCCCTGCTCCGGGTCACCGCGCCGATGTTCACCGGCGGCCGCCGGGTGGTGAAGGAGATCGTCGACCGCTGCGGCTCGGCGCTGCTGCTCACCCTGCTGTCGCCGCTGCTGCTGGCGATCGCGGTGGCGATCAAGCTGAACGACCGCGGCCCGGTGATCTACCGCCAGCGCCGCGTCGGCCGCGACGGCGCGACGTTCACCATGCTCAAGTTCCGGACGATGGTCACCAACGCCGACGCGATCAAGCAGACCCTGGCGGCGGAAAACGAAGGCGCGGGCCCGCTCTTCAAGATGAAGCGCGACCCTCGTATCACCCGCGTGGGTGGTTTCCTGCGCCGGTATTCGCTCGACGAGGTGCCGCAGCTGTTCAACGTCCTGTCCGGGAAGATGTCGCTCGTGGGCCCCCGGCCGCCGCTGCCCGAGGAAACCGAGCAGTACGCCCCCGACGCCCGCCGCCGGCTGCTCGTCAAGCCGGGCCTCACCGGGCTCTGGCAGGTCAGCGGGCGCAGCGACCTGACGTGGGCCGAGAGCATCCGGCTGGACCTGCGTTACGTCGAGGACTGGTCCCTCGCACTGGACCTGGTCATCCTCTGGAAGACGTTCCGCGCGGTGATGGGCGGTCAGGGCGCCTACTGACCCGTCTCCGCCGCGCCGCGCACCACGGCCGCCGATTCCCGCCGCAGGGAGCCGGCGGCCGTGCCCGTTCCCGGGGGACGCCGGCGGACACCCGGAAATGTCGGTACGCGCCGGTAAGCTGGATATCGGGGGCCGAGGGCCGCCCTTGCGCTGCTGCAACCGCCCGCGGGCCGCTTCAGCCGCCCCAGCAGGCCCGGAGAAACCCGGGTTCCGGCTGCATCGAGCTACCGGCCGCATTCCGGCCCCACGACCGTCCGCGCGAGCCGAGCCGACAGGCCGCCGCGAGGCCCCTGTTCGCCACGGCGGCGCCGCCCCGGCCGGGCCATCCCGATTGCCCCGTTCGCCCGGATTACCGGCACCCGACGAGGCCAGTCTGACCCGATCGGCTGACCGGGGCTCACCGTGAGCCAGTTCACCGCCGCAAAGTAGTTGAGTGCGAAATAGTTCAACGCTCAACCTGGTTGCACGGGGTACCGACCCAACGGAAGGAAGCACAGCCCCATGACCACCTTTGCCGAGCAGACCGAGGCCCTCGCCCTCCCCGCGGACGTCCAGAACCTGCTGTTCCGCGAGGCTCGCACGGCCAACAGTTTCAGCTCCGAGCCGGTGACCGAGGAGCAGGTCCGCGCGATCTACGACCTCGTCAAGTGGGCCCCGACGTCGATGAACACCCAGCCGCTGCGCGCGCTGGTGCTCCGGACCGCCGAGGCGAAGGCCCGCCTGCTGCCGCACCTGGCCCCGGGCAACCGGGACAAGACCGAAGCCGCCCCGCTGACCGTCGTGCTGGCCGCGGACGTCGACTTCCACGAGAACATCCCGCAGGTCTTCCCGCACGCCCCGCAGGTGAAGGACAACTTCGCCGACGAGCAGGGCCGCGTCGAGTTCTCCAAGCTGAACTCGCTGCTGCAGGTCGGCTACTTCATCATCGGCGTCCGCGCCGCCGGGCTGGCCGCCGGCCCGATGACCGGCTTCGACGCCCAGGGCGTCGACGACGAGTTCTTCGCGGACAAGAAGTGGCGCTCGCTGGTCATCGTGAACGTCGGCAAGCCGGGCGAGAACCCCTGGTTCGACCGCCTGCCGCGGCTGGACTTCGACCAGGTCGTCGAAACCCTCTGACGCAGCTCGGACGGGCCGTCTCCGGAGCCGGAGGCGGCCCGTCCGGCGTTCGCGCCACGCGCGTGAGGCGCGAAAGCGCCGCCGACTAGCATCGACGACGTCATCTCTGTCACTCCAGCTTGAGGAGCCGATCGTGTCCCAGTCGCCCCCCGTTTCCCCCGTGGCCGCCTCCCGCGTGGTGGTACCGGCGGGCACTACGGCGGGCGCGGCGGTCCGCGAGGCCGGCCTGCCCACCAAGGGCGAGGAGACGATCGTCGTGGTCCGCGACGCCGGCGGCAAGCTGCGCGACCTCGCCTGGGCGCCGGAAACCGACGCCGAGGTCGAGCCGGTCGCCGCGAACACCGAGGACGGCCGCAGCGTCATCCGCCATTCGGCCGCGCACGTGCTCGCCCAAGCCGTGCAGCAGCAGTTCCCGGACGCCAAGCTCGGCATCGGCCCGCCGGTCAAGGACGGCTTCTACTACGACTTCGCCGTCGACAAGCCGTTCACCCCGGAGGACCTGCAGGCGCTCGAAAAGCGCATGAAGCAGATCGTGAAGGGCGCCCAGCAGTTCTCCCGGCGCGTGTTCGACTCCGTCGACGAGGCCAAGAAGGAGCTCGCGGACGAGCCGTTCAAGCTCGAGCTCGTCGACCTCAAGTCCGAAGTGGACACGGCCGAGGTGATGGAGGTCGGCGAGGGCGAACTCACCATCTACGACAATCTCGACCCGCGCACCAAGGAACGTGTCTGGAGTGACCTCTGCCGCGGTCCGCACGTCCCGACGACGAAGTTCATCCCGGCGTTCACGCTCACCCGCGTCGCCGCCGCGTACTGGCGGGGTAGTGAAAAGAACCCGCAGCTGCAGCGGATCTACGGCACGGCGTGGGAGTCGGCCGAGGCGCAGGACGCCTACCTCGAGCGCATCGCCGAGGCCGAGCGCCGCGACCACCGCAAGCTCGGCGCAGAGCTCGACCTGTTCTCCTTCCCCGAGGAGATCGGTTCCGGCCTGCCGGTGTTCCACCCGAAGGGCGGCATCATCCGCCGCGAGCTGGAGAACTACTCGCGCCGCCGCCACGAGGAGGCCGGCTACGAGTTCGTGAACACCCCGCACATCAGCAAGGGCGAGCTGTTCCACACCTCCGGCCACCTGCCCTACTACGCGGACACGATGTTCCCGCCGGTGCAGTTCGACGAGGAGAACTACTACCTCAAGGCCATGAACTGCCCGATGCACAACCTGATCTTCCGCTCGCGCGGGCGGTCCTACCGCGAGCTGCCGCTGCGGCTGTTCGAGTTCGGCACCGTCTACCGCTACGAGAAGTCCGGCGTGGTGCACGGCCTCACCCGCGTGCGCGGCCTGACGATGGACGACTCCCACATCTACTGCACCAAGGAGCAGATGCCGGGCGAGCTCAAATCGCTGCTCAAGTTCGTCCTCGACCTGCTCGCCGACTACGGCCTCTCCGACTTCTACCTCGAGCTGTCCACCCGCGGCGACTCCGACAAGTTCATCGGCGAGGACTGGGAGTGGGAGGAGGCCACCGAGACGCTGCGGCAGGCGGCGATCGACTCCGGCCTCGAGCTGGTCCCCGACCCGGGCGGCGCGGCCTTCTACGGCCCGAAGATCTCGGTGCAGGCGAAAGACGCCATCGGCCGCACCTGGCAGATGTCGACCATCCAGCTGGACTTCAACCAGAACAAGCGGTTCGAGCTCGAGTACACCGCGCCGGACGGCTCGCGCCAGCGGCCGGTGATGATCCACCGCGCGCTGTTCGGCTCGATCGAGCGGTTCTTCGGCGTGCTGACCGAGCACTACGCGGGCGCGTTCCCGGCGTGGCTCTCGCCGGTGCAGGTGGTCGGCATCCCGATCACCGCCGACCAGGTGGAGTACCTGCAGGACGTCGAGAAGGCGTTGCGCGCCAAGGGGATCCGCGCCGAGGTCGACGCGAGCGACGACCGGATGCAGAAGAAGATCCGCACGCACACCACGCAGAAGGTGCCGTTCATGCTGCTGGCCGGCGCCAAGGACGTCGAGGCGGGCGCCGTGTCGTTCCGCTTCCGCGACGGCGGCCAGATCAACGGCGTCCCGGTGGAAAAGGCGGTCGAGGCGATCGCGGAGTGGGTCGGGCGCCGCGAAAACGCGTCGCCGTCGGCCGACGCGCTGGAGACGGTCGTTCGGTGAGTGAGGGTCCCGAGCTCGTCGAGCAGCAGGGCATCGGGGTCCAGGACGCCTTCCAGCGGCTCTGGACCCCGCACCGGATGGCCTACATCAAGGGCCAGGACAAGCCGGACGGCGACGAGGAACCCGGCTGCCCGTTCTGCCGGATCCCTTCCCTGGACGACAAAACCGGCCTGATCGTCGCCCGCGGCGAAGTCGTGTTCGCGGTGCTGAACCTGTACCCGTACAACCCGGGGCACCTGATGGTGGTGCCGTACCGGCACGTCGCGGACTACACCGACCTGACGGTCGAGGAGACGCGCGAGGTCGCCGAGTTCACCCAGCACGCGATGAAGGTGATCCGCGCGGTGTCCGGCGCGCACGGGTTCAACATCGGCCTGAACCAGGGCCACATCGCGGGCGCGGGGATCGCCGCGCACCTGCACCAGCACCTGGTGCCGCGGTGGGGCGGCGACGCGAACTTCATGCCGATCATCGGGCAGACGAAGGTGCTCCCGCAGCTGCTGGGGGAGACGCGGGACCTGCTGGCCGACGCCTGGTGACGGGGGTTGTCCGGACCATGGTCCGACCGGGGAAAACTCCTGATTGAGTGTTCAACCGAGAGTATGATGGGGTTATGTCCGGAACCCGATGGCTCAGCGACGACGAACAGCGCGTCTGGCGTGAGTTCAACGCGGCCACCCGCATGCTCAGCGCGCACCTCGAAGCCCAGCTGCAGCACGACTCGGGCATGCCGCACACCTATTACGAAGTCCTCGTCGCCCTCTCCGAAGCGCCCGGCCGCCGGCTGCGGATGAGCGAGCTCGCCGACGCCCGGCAGGCGTCCCGCAGCCGCCTCTCGCACGCCGTCGCGCGGCTGGAGGCGAACGGGTGGGTCCGGCGCGAGGCTTGCCCGACCGACAAGCGCGGCGCCTGGGCGGTGCTCACCGACACCGGCTTCGCCGCGCTGGAGGCGGCCGCGCCGGGGCACGTCGAAGCCGTCCGGGAAAGCCTGTTCGACCCGCTGACGCCGGAGCAGGTGACGGCGCTCGGGGAGATCAGCGCCGCCATCCGTCGTCAGCTGTCGCCGAAGTGCGCCGCCGCGGTGGCCGCCGAAGAGGCGCGGGAGCACGAGGGCCAGCTCACGAAATCGGGCTGACCCGGGGCGGCGCGTCGGGTTCGCGCACGCGGGTGGATAGGCTGCATTCGCCCACCCGACCCTCGTAGCCAGGTGCCTCGACGAACCGATGCTCAATATCTTCGCGCGTGCCTCCGTCTCCCGCGTCACCGATCCGATCGGCCAGGCGCTGGTCCGCGCCGGGCTGACCCCGAACGTGATGACCGTGTTCGGCACCGCCGGCGCGGTCGTCTGTGCCCTCGTCTTCTTCCCGGCCGACCACCTGCTGTGGGGCACCTTCACGGTCTGGGGCTTCGCCATGCTCGACGTCCTCGACGGCGCCATGGCCCGGGCCCGCGGCTACGGCACCCCGTTCGGCGCGGTGCTCGACGCGACCTGCGACCGCTTGGTCGACGGGGCCCTGTTCGCCGCCATCGCGTGGTGGTGCTTCGTCGTCGACGACAACCACCCGGCCGCCGCCGCGGCCCTGCTGTGCCTGGTGCTCGCCCAGGTCATCTCCTACGTCAAGGCCCGGGCCGACGCCTCCGGCCTGCCGGTCGACGGCGGGCTCGTCGAGCGCGCCGAGCGGCTGATCATCGCGCTGGTCGGCACCGGTCTGCACGGCTTCGGCATTCCGTACACCGTGGACGTGACGCTCTGGCTGCTCGCCGCCGGATCGGTCGTCACGCTGCTGCAGCGCTTCGCCGCCGTGGCGAAGGCGGCCCGCGAAGCCGCCGCCGGGGAGCAACCGGCATGAGCAGATTGAGCGAGCGGGTGAGCGCCTTCGGCTACGCGGCCGGGTGGAAGCTCGCCGGCTGGCTGCCCGCCGGGTTCGGCGGCACGGTCTTCTCGCTCGGCGCGGACCTGGCCGTCCGCCGGGACGGCGGGGGTGTTCGGCAGCTGCGCGCGAACCTCGCCCGCGTGGTGCCACAGGCGGACCCGGTGGAGCTCGACGAGCTGACGCGGCGCGCGATGCGCTCGTACGCGCGCTACTGGCACGAGACGTTCCGGCTGCCGTCGATGGACCACAAGGAGGTCAGCGCCAAGGTCGCGGCGTCGATCACCGGCGTGGAGAACCTCGACGCGGCGCTGGCCGAGGGCAACGGCGCGGTGATGGCGCTGCCGCACAGCGGCAACTGGGACGTCGCCGGCGTCTGGCTGGCCGACTACCTCGGCGGCTTCACGACCGTGGCGGAACGGCTGAAGCCCGAGTCGCTCTACCGGCGGTTCGTCGAGTACCGGGAGTCGCTCGGCTTCGAGATCGTCCCCCTCACGGGTGACAGCTCGGCGATGCGCGTGCTGCTGAAACGGCTGCGCGAGAACAAGGCCGTCTGCCTGGTCGGCGACCGCGACCTGACCACCAGCGGCATCCCGGTGAAGTTCTTCGGGGAGAAGGCCCGCTTCCCCGGCGGCCCGGCGCGGCTGGCGGCGACGACCGGGGCGGCGCTGATCCCGGCGGGCTGCTGGTTCACCGAGGACGGCTGGCAGATCCGGCTGCACCCGCGCATCCGCGTCACCGCGCGCGCCGAGGTCCCGGCCGCGACCCAGGCACTGGCCGACATCTTCGCCGGCGACATCGCCGCGCACCCGGCCGACTGGCACATGGTGCAGAAGTTCTGGCCCGCCGACCTCGAGGCCGCCGAGCAGGCAAGCCTCGAAGAAGCGAGCTGAGCGGTGGCCACGCGGCCGATGCGGGTCGGGATCGTGTGCCCCTACTCCTTCGATGTGCCCGGCGGGGTCCAGGGGCACGTGATCGACCTGACGAAGGCCCTGCTCGCGCGCGGCCACCAGGTGTCCGTGCTGGCGCCCGCCGACGAGGACGCGGAGCTGCCGGAGTTCGTTCACCCCGCGGGCAAGGCGCTCGGCATCCCGTACAACGGCTCGGTCGCGCGGCTGCAGTTCGGCCCGGTGTCCTACGCCCGCGTACGCCGCTGGATCCGCGAGGGCGACTTCGACGTCCTGCACCTGCACGAACCGGCCGCGCCGAGCCTGTCGCTGCTGGCGCTGCTCATCGCCGACGGCCCGATCGTGGCGACGTTCCACACCGCGACCACGCGCTCGCGCACCCTCTCGGCGTTCCAGCCGGTGCTGCGGCCGCTGTTGGAGAAGATCACGGCCCGGATCGCGGTGTCCGCGCTGGCCCGCCGCGTCCAGGTCGAGCACGCGGGCGGCGACGCCGTGGAGATCCCCAACGGTGTCGACGTCGGGTTCTTCTCCTCGGCGGCGCCGCTGCCCGGCTACCCGCGGGCCGGCGGCACGGTCGGGTTCGTCGGCCGGTTCGGCGAGCCGCGCAAGGGCATGGGCGTGCTGCTGGAGGCGCTGCGGCGGATCCTGCCGGAGTTCGAAGACCTGCGGCTGGTCGTGGTCGGCCGCGGCGACGAAGACCAGCTGCGCCGCGACGCCGGGCCGGAACTGGCCCCGCACCTGGAGCTGCTGGGCCAGGTCGACGACCACGTGAAGGCCCAGGCGCTGCGCAGCGTCGACGTCTACTGCGCGCCGAACACCGGCGGCGAGAGCTTCGGGATGATCCTCACCGAGGCGATGGCGGCCGGGACGCCGGTGCTGGCCAGCGGGCTCGACTCGTTCCGGCGGGTGCTCGACGACGGCCGCGCCGGCCTGCTCGTCGAGACCGGTGACGCGGCCGCGCTCGCGGACGGGCTGCGCGAGCTGCTCGGCGACCCGGCGCGCCGGGCGTCGCTGGCCGCGGCGGCGGGGGAGCGCGTCACGATGTACGACTGGTCCGTGGTGGCCACGCAGGTGCTCCGCGTCTACGAGACGGCCGTCGCCGCCGACCCGCGGCGGGTCGCGGCGCCGGAGCAGGAGCTCGCCCGGTGAGCGTGCTCGGCTGGCTGCTGCCGCTGCTCGCCCTGGTGGTGGTGCTGGGCGGGCTGTTCCTGGTGGCGACGGCGAACCGGCTCGACCGGCTGCACGTCCGCACGGACGCCGGCTGGGCCGCGCTGGACGCCGCGTTGGCGCGCCGGGCGGTCGTGGCACGCGCGGTGGCGGCGCTGGTCGGCGACCCGGTGTTGCGGACGTCGGCCGAGCGTGCCGAAGCGGCGCCGCGGGCCGAGCGCGAAGCCGCGGAAAACGAGCTGACGCTGCAGCTGGGCCGCATCGACCGGGCGGGCCTGCCGGCCGAGCTGGCCGAGGAGCTGACCGACGCCGAGCACCGCGTGGTGATCGCCCGCCGCGTCCACAACGACGCCGTCCGCGACACGCTGCGGCTGCGGCGGCGGCGCAAGGTGCGGTACTTCCGCCTCGCCGGCACCGCGCCGTTGCCGGAGTACTTCGAATTCGCGGAGCCGGAGGTCTGACATGTGGTGGGTGGTCGTCGAAGAACAGCGCGGCGGCGGGGACGCGCGCGCCTGGAACGTCACCAAGACGAAGCCGGCGGGCGGGGATCGCGAGCACGCCGACGCGGTAGCGCGGAGCCTGGCGTTCTCGCACGAGCCGGTACACCCGTCGAAGGTGACGGAGCGAAAGGTTCTGCAGGTCGCCGACGGGTATCTGGTGATCGCGTCCGGCCCTACGGCTAAGTTCCACTTCCGTGTGACACTTGGCGAAAGCGTGGCGACGCCGTGAGCTGGTGGGTGGTGGTCGAGGAGCAGCGCACCTCGGAGCGGCACTGGTCGCTGTCGGAGCGGTTTTCCTTTGCCGACCAGGAGACCGCCGAGGCCGAGGCGTTGCGGCTGGCCCGCGAGTACGAGCCGGCCTACCCGTGGTCGCCGAAGTCGCGGAAGGTGCTGCGGGGCCCGGGCGGGTACGTGGTGATCGTCGAGGGCCGGACGTCGACATTCCACTTCCGGCTGAGCGTGCTCGAAGAGCTCTGAGGCTGCCAAACTGAGGTCATGAGCGAGACTTGCGACGTCGCCCACGGCACGGCTCCGGCCGACCCGGGGGTGCGGACCCTGGTGGCGGTGTTCGCCTCGCCGGTTTCCCGGTTCCTGCTGAAGTTCGCGAAGGACCTCGGCTACCACGTCGCGCTGTACGAGCCGGATCCCGCGCGCGTCACCGACGTCCCCGAGGGCATCGAGGCGGACACCGTGCTGCCGCGGCTCGACGCGTCGGCGGACGTGGTCGTCACCGACCACCACCGGCCCGAGCTGGGCACGGTGCTCAAGGCCGCGCTCGAAGGCGAGCCGCGGTGGGTGGGCGTGCTCGGCAACCCGCGTCACCCGGGCCCGCACGTCGCCGCCCTGCAGGGCTTGGGTGTGCCGGAGTCCGACATCGCCCGCGTGCACCGCCCGGTCGGGCTGAACATCGGCTCCCGCACCCCGCCGGAGATCGCCCTGGCGACGCTGGCCGGTCTCGTGGCCGACCGCAACAACCGCCCCGGCGGCTTCGACTTCTGACGTGGTCCGGTCGTGAGTGGTAATTAGGGTTCTAAACAACAAAAAAAAAAACGAACACCCCGCCCAGCACGGGGGACGGGTACA